>CBDDSA010000104.1:0-19563 GCA_965233185.1 uncultured bacterium | reverse complement strand
CAAGGCATGACCGAAAATCTATCGTAAGCCGGTCATCCGCTCAAAAGGTGCTCGATACCATGCACCCTGCCAAGGTTGCCTGATGGACGCTTCCAAATCGGATCTTGTTAGCACCGGCATCAGCGGGCTCGACGCCATACTGTCCGGCGGAATTCCGCGCGGCAACGTCGTCCTCGTCGAGGGGACCATCGGGACCGGCAAGACGACGTTGGGCACGGAGTTCATCTATCGTGGCGCCAGGGAGTTCGGGGAGCCGGGCGTCATCGTGGTTTTCGAGGTGTCGCCCGACAAGCTCGCGCGGGACATGGCCGGCCTCGGCTGGGATCTCCCGGCGCTGGAACGCGAGCAGCGGCTGAAGGTCATTTATACGACGCGCGAGGTTTTCCGGCAGGAGCTGCAGCAGACCGACAGCCTGCTGCTGGACGAAGCGGAGAAGATCGGCGCGAAGCGCATCTTCATCGACGGAGCTGCCGGGCTGCTCGCGACGGAGGAGCGCGATTCACGCGAAACCTTCCACATCCTCGCCCAGGGTCTGCAGCGCGGCAACCTGACCGCCATGCTGGCCCTCGAGGCGTTCATGCTGAACCAGACCGGCGCTCCATCGCTGCACGAGGAATCCATCGCCGATACCGTCATCCGGCTCAAGGTGGAAGACGTCACCCGCGCCGCGGTCCGCTCGATCGAGATCGTGAAGTCGCGCGGCCACGAATTCCAGATGGGGCGCCACTCCTTTCGCATCGTCGACGGCAAGGGAATCGAGGTGTACCGGCGCGTTCAGGCGCCGCGCAAAGCGAGCCGCGAGACGGCGGCGGCGTTCGATCCGGCGACCCGGGTCGCGACCGGCGTTCCGGGACTTGATGAGCTGGTCAACGGCGGATACTTCCTGGGCAGCACGACCGTGGTGGGCGGGATCTCGGGCGCCGGCAAGAGCGTCATGGCGCTGCACTACATAGCCGAAGGCGCGCGCCGCGGGGAGCGCAGCCTGCTGCTCACGCTGGACGAGCAGGTGGCGCAGGTGATGCGCAATGCGGCAAGTATCGGCATCGACCTGCAGCCGGCGATCGATCGCGGGATTGTGCGCCTGTATTACGACGCCCCGCAGGAGCTCGAGATCGATCCGCATTTCCACAAGATCGAGCAGATCATCGAGGAGTTCAAGCCCCGGCGCGTGGTGATCGATAGCCTGGCGACCTACGGCTCCGCCCTGGGCACGCAGGGTCGTGTGTTCCGCGATTTCTTCCACGCCATGATTGCCTTGATGAAAGAGCACCAGGTCGCCGCCGTCTACAACCACGAGAACCCGGAGATGTTCGGCATCTCGTCGATGATGGGCGAATTCGCCATGAGCTCCCTGGTCGACAACATTCTGCTGCTCAATTTCGTCGAGCTCGGCGACACCTTCCGGGTCGCGCTGACCATCGGCAAAATGCGCTCGAATCCCGTCAATCGCGCGAGCCACGAGATCGAGATTACGAACGGAAAGGGCATGCGCGTGCTACCCCGCGAGCTGCCTGCTGCGGTCTCCAAGTCCGCGTTCTCGCGGTATCAAAGCCTGATCTCGCGCGCCCCCGTGCGCCGGCCGCCGCCGCCGCCCGAAGCCGAGGAATAGCCGGCCGCGTGGACCTCGACCTCTTCGGCTCCGATCTGTGGAAGCCGGCGCTGGACAAATATACGCAGGCGACCGGTCTTGCCGTGCAGCTCTTCGGGCGCGACGGGCAGGCGGTCCTCGCTTCGACGTATGCCACGCCGCTCACCGCCCTGTTCGGCGCATACAGTTTCGACCCCGCCCTGTTTGCCGAATGCGCCCGCCGCTGCCTGGAGCAGACGGAGCGCCGGCCGCCGGTGGTGGTGCATGAACCGCACGGCTTGACCGTCGTGGGCACCTCGCTGGTGCTTGACGGACGCATCGCGGGGGCGGCGGTGGCCGGCTACGCGCTCGACGCGTTTGTTCAGGTGTCCGCAGCCCGCCGCTGGGCCGAATCGGCCAACCTGCCGTTCGATCGGCTGTGGCACGTCCTGCGCAAGCAGGCACCGGTGCCGACACGGCGGCTGCTGCTGCACGGCGAGCTCCTGCAGGTCCTCGGCGACGCGCTGCTGCGCGAGAACCATCGCACCCGCCAGTACGAAAAAACCGTAGCGGAGCTCGAGGCGGCGTCGACGGCGAAGGACGATTTCCTCGCCGTGCTGTCTCACGAGCTGCGCACCCCGCTTACGCCGATCCTCGGCTGGGCGAGCATATTGAAGAAAAGCGCAAACCCCGAGCAGCGCCGGGCGGCCGAGGCCATCGAGCGCAACGCCCTGCTCCAGAGCCACATGGTCGACGATCTGCTCGACATGGCCCGTGCTGCGCACGGCACCATGAAGCTGGATCTCGAGCTGCTCGACATGTCGGCCATGATCCGCATCGCCCTGGAGGCAAGCGCCCGCCATCTGGAGAAGAAATCGATCCGGCTGGAGCTCGCGCAATCCGATGACCCGCTGCTGGTTCAAGGCGATGCCGGCCGCCTGCAGCAGATCCTGCGCAATATTCTTTCCAATGCCGTGAAGTTCACGCCGAACGGTGGCGCGATTCGGGTCGAGCTCGCCCGGGAAAAGGACAGCGCACTGCTGGTGGTGTCCGATACGGGCGTGGGCATCGAGCCGGAGTTCCTGCCGTTCGTGTTCGACATGTTTCGCCAGCAGGAGCAAGGCGTGCGCCGCGCCCACGAGGGGCTCGGCATCGGCTTTTCCCTGGTCAAACGGCTGGTCGAAATCCACAAAGGCACGGTGGACGTCACCAGCGCCGGCACCGGACACGGTACGCAAGTCGCCCTGCGGCTGCCGCTCGCGGGCGAGATAGGGGACGTCGATGACGCGGCACCGGCCGCCGCTCAACTGTCCCCGTCGACGTTGGCCGGGCTGTCCCTGCTTATCGTCGAGGATTCGGCGGACAGCCGCGACGCCCTTCGCGCGGTTCTCCAGCAGCTGGGCGCCGAGGTCCTGCTTGCCAGCGATGGACGGCAAGCTCTGGAGATCGTTGCAGAAGCCGCTCCGGATCTCGTGCTGTGCGACCTGCGCATGCCGGTGATGGATGGTTTCGAATTCGTGCGGGAGCTGCACCGCGGGCCGGCCAGTCCGCCGGTGGTGGCGATTTCCGGTTTAGCAAGCGACGCGGACCGCGAACGCACGCGAGAGGCGGGCTTCGAGGCTCATATCAAGAAACCGTTCGACGAGATCACCGTCGCTGCGGCAGTAGCGGCGGCGCTGCGCCACCGGCATGAGCTCAGGCAAGGAGGCCCGGGGCTGCCACGGTCCTTGAAAAGCCTTTAGCGTCGATGAGCGGCGCTGGCGGCTTGCCCCATGACGTCAGCGAACGTCGCGTTGTCAGGGACTTCCCTACGCAGGCCGAACAATCGCTTCCATTTGGGTCGTGACATATTCCCATTAGGCGCTACCCTGCGTTTGCTCGCCTGTCACAGATTCAATAGAGTGTGGGGGTCGATAAGGGCAAACCTGCTGAAAGGCAGGGACGCAAAGTCTCCGGTCTAAAGGGCCCCCAAGCCCCACGATAGCGGGATCGCCGGCAGTCCCTACTTGCGCGCGACAGCGCCGTCCTAGGGCTCCCTTATCAAGGTCCGCGTAGTCGGCTGAGAAAGGGAGCTGAGGTGAACGAGGATATCGCGTCAGGGAAGGCTGTCGGCGAATTCATGGCTGCTGCCTGGCCGCCCAACCCGCTGGGCCACTTCTTTGATGTTTACCTGACGATCGAGGCACTTCCCCGGGTAGTGTCGATGGCTGCGCTCCCTTGACGGGATTCTGGCCATGTTCGAGGGCATAACAATGAAGAAGAAACCGCTCGTCCTCGTAGTAGATGATGATGAAAGCGTGAGGGCGCTTCTCGGCAGGCAAATGGAGCTCGACGGCTATCGGGTCGCGAGTGCTGAAGATGGAGTCAGCGGCCTGAAGGTGGTGGATGAGCAAGCTCCGGACATCGTGCTGCTCGATGCCTTGATGCCTGGTATGGACGGGTTCCAGGTTGCAGAGACGCTCAAGGCCTCCACGCATACGAGCATGATCCCGATCATCATGGTTACTGCTTTGGACGACCAGCCCTCGAGGCTACGTGCGCTGAAGGCGGGCGCTCAGGAATTCCTGACCAAGCCAATAGACCGCAGCGAGGTCTCGCTGCGCGTGCGCAACATGCTCATGCTGAGGGAGTACAGCAACTTCCTTGCCGACCAGAACCGCATGCTGGGCCAGATGGTGGAGGAGCGCACCAGGGAAGTCCTGACCAGCTACCGCGAAACGATAGAAACCCTTTCACGCGCGGCCGGCTACAAGGACGAGGTTACCGGCACCCACGTTCAGCGCATCAGCCACTACACCGGCGAATTGGCGACCGCCCTGGGGATGAACGCCCCCTTCTGCGAGACGATCCGTTACGCAAGCCAGATGCACGACATCGGCAAGATCGCCATCCCCGACGCCATCCTCCTCAAGCCCGGGCCGCTAACCCACGACGAGTGGGCCGTCATGAAGACCCATACCACCCTGGGCGCACAGCTGCTCACCGGCGGCAATTCACCCTATCTCCAGATGGGTGCCGAGATCGCCTTGCACCACCATGAGCGCTGGGATGGCGCCGGCTATCCGGCCGGGCTCAAGGGCCAGCTCATCCCCATTTCCGCTCGCATCATGAACATCTGCGACCAGTACGACGCCCTGCGCTCGGAGCGGCCCTATAAGCGGGCGCTGTCCCACGACGCTGCGGTCGAGGTGATCACGGTAGGCGACGGCAGGACTTTGCCATCGCACTTCGATCCCGACATGCTGGCCGCATTCAAACGCTGCTCGGAGCGACTGCGCGACATATTCGAGATGGTGGCGGACGGAGAGTGGAGCCTGCTTTGACAGACAACATTCACAGCCGCGTGGTGCGCCGGGCTTGCGAGGTTCTCGGAAGCCATCATTTGGCGGAGCGTACCGACGCTTCGCATGCGATGGTGCTGAGCTGGGTGGCCGGGACCGCTGCGCCGCCGCCGCGCGCATTCCTCAAGATACTTAGCTTGCTTCGCGCCGCTGACCCGACTTACCGCCCCGATCAAAGCGCGGCTACACGCGACGCCTAGGCTTTCACTACGTTAGCTCGAACAGTTGCTTGCGATGTGGACGTGACTTATTGCTGGCGGCTGGGTTTGCATGCCCCCGATCGTTCAATAAAGTCGCTGTTGTCGATTAAGTAGCGGGGGCTACAGGATGAACCTCACGCCGAGCGAACGCGCCGTGCTGCACCAAATGCGGGACCTGTTCTTGGAAGCATCCCTGCGCACCTACCGTTTGAGCATCTTGACGGGCCGCTGGCCGGTGACGCACTTCGATGCGTACCGTGGCGGATACACCGGGCTCGTGACTAAAGGTCTCGTCGCGAAATCAGCGGATGAGCAGTACTTCAGCATCACGAACGCGGGCATGCGGGCGATGGTGTAAGGGCCACCATGACTGAGAGCATCCACATTCAGGTGGTCCGCCGAGCAAGCGAGCTCTTCGGCAGCGAGGGATTGGCAGACCGGGTGGACGTGTCATTCATGATGGTTACGCAGTGGCTGGCGGGCTCCGCTTTGCCGGGCCCGCGTGACTTCCTCAAGATAATGAGCTTGATCCGCTCAGTTGATCCGACATACCGGCCCGTTGCCCAGAACCGCTAGCGCTCGGCCAATTTCGATTCAAAGTCCTCCAGCAGCTTGATGATCGTGAACGGGTGAGCAGGTTTCGTCAGGTGCGCGTCGAAACCCGCTGCCATGGCGCGTTGTTTGTCATCGGGTGTGCCGTAGCCGCTGATTGCAGCGATGTATAGCTTCCGGCCCGCGAGCAGCGCACGCAGCGCCCGGGCAAGCTCGTAACCGTCCATCCTGGGTAGCCCGATGTCGAGCAACGCTACATCGGGCGGTTCGAGCTTGGCCAACTCGAGCGCCATATGACCGTCGCCGGCCGTTACAACCTCATATTGTTCGAAGCGCAGGACGGCCGCGATCGTTGCGAGCGTGTCCTTGTTGTCCTCCACGAGCAGGACCCGCATACGGTCAAAACCCGTGGAAAAACTTCCGACGTTTGCTGGGGTGGGTCACTGGGCCGCTAGGGTAAGCCCTAGTGGCGTGCGCGTCGTGTCACGGTTCCACTGTACGAAACACGCTTTGATAGGACCTAGATGTGTGTTTCGGGCGAGCGCTGGGGCACATTGCGCGGCAGCACGATATCGACGGCTTTTAGGAACACACTGTCTGGCGTGGCGGCTGCGCCGCGAATCCAGAGGGCCAAATGGCTGGGCGTTATGCCGAGGTGCAGAGCGAGCTGCACCTCTCCGCCCATGATTTCCGCGGCGCGCTGCAACGTCCTCGCACGAACGCTTTGCACCGATCCCTCCGACCGGTTGCACCTGTAGCGTGGCGGGAAGCAGGCTGCTCCCCGAGCGGCGCGCAGGACAAACAGGCTGTTCCTGTGTGAGGGGAAAGTCAACGCCTCGTTGCCCAGCCGCCGCCTGGCGCAGCTTATTGGGCGACCACGCCGCTGCCTAAATAGGCACCGCCCTGCTCCAGCGCTTCCTGCAGCGCCGGCACGTTGATGTGCCGCGGCGGCTTGCCGGACTGGAGCGAGAGATGCGCGGCGGAGCCGGCGGCCTGGCCCATGACAAAGCACGGGCCCGACACGCGGGCGGAGGACTGGCCGTCGTGGGTCATGGAGGCGCAGCGGCCGGCGACCAGCAGGTTGTCGATGTTCCGCGGGACGAGCATGCGGTAGGGAAGCTGGTTGAAGCCACGCTCGCCGCGGGCGAAGCGGAAGTCGACGTTGCCGGCGACATGCGCCTCCACCGGCCAGCCGTTGACGCCGATGGCGTCCGGGAAGTCGGCGCAATCGAGGATGTCGTCCTCGCTCACCAGGTATTCGCCAATCACGCGCCGGGTCTCGCGGATGCCGATCTGCGGGGCGATCTCGACGATGTAGGCGCGCTCGAAGCCGGGGGTGACGCTCTTGATGAACTCGAAGGTGTCGCGGCACTGGCGGCGGCCTTCGACTTCGCCGTAGGAGAGCTGCTCGGCGTCGATGCCGCTTACCGCGCTGCCGTCGGGGTTGCGGATCTGGGTGAGGTTGGCGCGCCACTCGATGGGGTTGGGCTGCGGGCGCACGATGGGCTTCTTGCGCGGGAAGCGCCGGCCCGCCTGCTCGGCCTCCTCCATGAGCTGCGGGATGCGCTCCCAGGCGTTGCCGGCCTTCTGCGGATCGACGCCGCAGATGCGATACATGGTGCTGGGGAAAAGCATGCCGCCGCGCCCGTCGCCCACCTCGAAGGGCGCGCCGCGCCAGGCGGCAAGGTCGCCGTCGCCTGAGCAGTCGATGAAGATCTTGCCCGCCAGGGCGCGGCGGCCGGACTTGGTTTCGATCAGCAGGTGGCCCGCGGTCGCGCCGACCGCAAGGGCGTGGAAGAAAAGCTTTACCTTCGCCTCGAGCAGCAGCTCGTCGGCGGCGATCTTGTACGCCGAGATGTCGTAGGCCTGCGCCTGGATGCGCCGGCCCACCGCCAGATGCGGCTGCGACAGGCCGTTCATGCGCCGCAGCCGCTCGAGGATGTCGTCGCAGATGCCGTGCACCACCTGGCGGTGCTCGCCGCGCACGTTGGCGTGCAGGCCGCAGAAGTTGGCGAGGCCCGCCGCGGTGCCGGCGCCGCCGAGAAAGCCGTAGCGCTCGACGAGCGCGGTGGCGCGCCCTGCCCGCCCCGCGGCGATCGCGGCGGCGATGCCCGCAGGGCCGCCGCCCAGCACCACCACCTCGAACTCGCCCGCGACCGGCGTGCGCCGCGCTTCTTCTACAATCGGGCTCATGAGCCAGATTATGAAGTTCGCCCCCGCGAAGGTCGAGCGGCAGGACCGTGCGGATGGCAGCATCCTGCTGCGCTCGCCGCAGAAGCTGGGTTCGCACGCGCGCTGCATCACCGAGTGGCTGGTGCAATGGTCCGGCAAGGCGCCGGAACGCGTATTCCTGGCCGAGAGAGACGCCAGGGGTGCGTGGCGCAAGATCACGTACCGGGAAGCACACGGCGCGGTGCAGGGCATCGGCCAGGCGCTGCTCGACCGGGAGCTCGGTCCGGAGCGGCCGGTCGCGATCCTGTCCGACAACGGTATCGACCACGCGCTCCTTTCGCTGGGCGCCATGCACGTCGGCGTGCCGGTGGCGCCGGTGTCGCCGGCTTACTCGCTGATGTCCAGGGACTTCGGCAAGCTGAAGTCCATCTTCGATCTGGTGCGGCCGGGCCTGGTGTACACGGCCGATCCGCAGAAATTCGCCACGGCGCTCGACGCCGTAGGCGCGAAGCCGACGCCCCTCGAGGCGCTGCTGGAGACGAGGCCGGGGCCGGCGCTGGAGCGCGCGCACCTGCAGGTGAGCCCCGATACGGTGGCCAAGATCCTGTTCACTTCCGGGTCCACCGGCTCGCCGAAAGGCGTGGTCAACACGCATCGCATGCTGTGCGCCAACCAGCAGCAGCTCGCGCAGGCCTGGCCGTTGGTGGAGCGCCAGCCGCCGGTCGTGGTGGACTGGCTGCCGTGGAACCACACCTTCGGCGGCAACCACAACTTCAACATGGTGCTGCGAAACGGCGGCACGCTATACGTCGATGGCGGCAAGCCGGTGCCCGGCCTGGTGGAGACCACGGTGCGCAACCTGAAGGAGGTGCCGAGCACCCTGTACTTCAACGTGCCGCGCGGCTTCGACCTGCTGCTGCCGTTCCTGGAGAAGGACGCGCAGCTGCGCCGCAGCTTCTTCCGCGACCTGCAGGTCTTGTTCTACGCCGCTGCTGCGCTGCCGCTCAACCTGTGGCAAAGGATAGTGAAACTGGCAAGGGACGAGGGTGCCGAAAACCTCGCGATGCTGTCGGCCTGGGGCTCGACCGAGACCTCCCCGCTCGCGGCGTCGGTGCACTTCCCCATGGAGCGGCCCGGCGTCATCGGCCTGCCGGTGGCCGGCTGCGAGCTGAAGCTGGTTCCCGCGGCGGGCAAGCTGGAAGTGCGCGTAAAGGGCGTCAACGTGACGCCGGGCTATTACAAGCGCCCGGACCTCACGGCCGCGGCCTTCGACGAGGAAGGGTTCTACCGCATCGGCGACGCCGTGCGCTTCGCCGACGCCGAGGACCCTGCAAAGGGCATCGTGTTCGACGGCCGGGTGGCCGAGGACTTCAAGCTTTCCACCGGCACCTGGGTCAGCGTAGGCGCGGTGCGCGTGAAGCTCATCGCCGCCGCCGACCCGCTGATCCAGGACGCGGTGATTACCGGCCACGACCGCAACGAGATCGGGGCGCTGGTTTTTCCGAGCGCCGCAGCCAAGGACCTGAAGCCGGAAGCGCTGCAAGCCAGGCTGATGGATAGTTTGAAAAAGCTGAGGCAGGAAGGCGGGAGCTCGACGTACCCCGCACGCCTGCTGATCATGAGCGAGCCGCCGTCGATCGATGCCAACGAGATCACCGACAAGGGCTACATGAACCAGCGGGCGGTGCTCGAGCGCCGCGCGGCGCTGGTCGAGAAGCTGTACGCGGGCGGCCCGGAGGTGATCAGTGCTTAGACGCCCCCAGCCACACGATCGCGCCCACCGTCATGACGGCCCCGACGATCTGCAACGGCCCGACCGCGTGGCCGAGCAGGATCCAGGCGAGGAACAGCAGCGCGATGGGCTCGAAGTTGAGCGCCGCGGTGCTGGTGACCGGGACGCGCGGCAGCACCATGAATAGCGAAATCATCGCCACGCAGTAGAACGCGGTGAGGCACGCAAGGCCGGTCCAGCCCACCGCGTCGTGCGGCAGGGCAAGCTTGCCGGCGGCCGTGCCGCCGGCCAGCACCACCACCGCGGTCACCGCGGTCATGACGAAGGTGCGCAGCCGGCCGTCCAGCGGCTTCAGGGCATGGGCGTTCAGGAAGTACACCACCGACATGCAGGCGCCGCTCGCAAAAGCCCACAGCACCCCGGCGCCGATCTCGGTCCAGCGCAGCGCCACGTCGCCGGCCACGAGATCCAGCGCGAGCGCGAGGCCGGCCAGCGCCAGCAGCATCGGCGGCAGCGCCCTGAAACGCGGCGCTTCCATGCCCATGGCCCAGCTGAGCAGGACGTAGAGCATGGGCGAGGTCTGGAACACGAGCAGGGCGAGCGCCGGCGGGATGAGCGCCACCGCGGAGTACAGGCAATAGCTCTGCGCGGCGATGAGCAGCCCGGCGACCAGCGCCTTGCCGCGCAGCGCCCGCGGCAGGGCGAGCGCCACGCCCTGCAAGCGCATCAGCAGGAGCAGCACCAGCGCCGTGGAAGCGGCGCGCACCGTGACCCCGGCCGCCACGCTCGCGCCGTGGTCGAAGGCGAAGCGCGCCGCCAGGTGGTTGGAGGCAAACGCGGTGGCCACGCCGAGCAGGATGACGATGCCCAGCCGCTGGGGTAGTTTCGTATCGCTCCCGGGCATGGGGGGCGACGTTATCATGGGCGCATGAACCGGCTCAGGACCTTTGTGCAGGACATGACCCGCCTGGTGGAACGCCAAGGCGCCAATGAAGCGGCGATGCTGGACGCGGGCGCCGCGCTTTTGAAGAAGCTGGTCGAGCACGACGACTGGCTGCCGGGGGAATTCGCCGTCCCCTCGCCCGAGGGCTACCGCCAGTACCTGCTGCACTGCGACCCGCTCGAGCGCTTCTCGGTGGTGAGCTTCGTATGGCTGCCGGGGCAGAAGACCCCCATCCACGACCACACGGTCTGGGGCCTGGTCGGGGTCATGCGCGGCGAGGAAAGGTGCGAGGAGTATCCATCGCCGAGCGCAAGGAGCGGCTCGCACGCGGTGCGGGCGGGGGACGTCGACCGGGTATCGCCGCGGATCGGCGATATCCACGTGGTGTCCAATGCCGGCAGCGAGGTGGCGGTGAGCATCCACGTGTACGGCGCGAACATCGGCGCGGTGCGCCGCCATGTGTACGACCCGCGCACCGGCGCGCCGCGCGAGTTTGTCTCGGGCTATCACAACGCCACGCTGCCCAACTTCTGGGACCGCTCTATTTCCTGAACTGCGGGTCCACCTCGACGCGCAGGCCGTTGGCGAGGCGGTTGGTCTGATTCGCAAGGCCCACCACCGCCATCAGCTCCATCAGCATCGCGTCGCTCATGCCGCGCTTGCGCGCCGCCGCGGTATGCGAGTAGGTGCAGTACTCGCAGCCGTTGGTAGCGCTCACCGCCACGTAGACCATCTCCTTCACCAGCGGATCGAGCGCGCCGGGGGCCATTACCTGCTTCACGCTTTCCCAGACGCGGCGCAGCTCGCGCGGGTCATTGGCGAGCGCCTTCCAGAAGTTGTTGATCCAGTCGACGCCGCGCGTCTTCATGATGTCGTCGTAGACCGCGCGCACCTCGGGCGGCGCGTCGGCGTATTCGATCAGCGTGACCAGGGCCACTGTCGCCTCCGTGAGTTGCCGGTATATTAAACGCATGCTCCTGAAAGGCTCCTGCCACTGCCGCGCGGTGCGCTTCTCGGTGGATTCGGAAACGCCCTACCCGTACCTGTGGTGCTATTGCTCCATCTGCCGCAAGACCGCGGGCGGCGGCGGCTACGCCATCAACCTCATGGGCAGGGCGGCGACGCTGAAGGTCAAGGGACGCACGCGCATCTACCGGGCGAAGCCCGGCGGAGGCGAAAGGCATTTTTGCGCCAACTGCGCGGCCGCGCTGTGGGTATGGGACAAGCGCTGGCCGGAATGGATCTACCCGTTCGCCTCGGCCATCGACACCCCGCTGCCCAAGCCGAAGCCCAAGGAACGCCAGCTCATCTTCATCGGCTCCCGGGCGGGCTGGGCCGAGGTCCCCCAGGGCAAGCGCTTCAAGGCCTACCCGAAGGAAGCCATCATCGACTGGCACCGCAAGCGAGGGCTCGTCAGGCCGTGATGGACTGGCTCGCCGCGCTGGATCCGCGGGTGCTCGTGGTGGGCATCGCGCTCCTGGGCGTGCTGCTCGCCATCCCGTTCCTGCTCGCCTCGCTGCGCCGCCTGCGCCGCCTGCGCCTGATCGGCGGAACCCTCTACCTGCTCACTGGCGGGGTGGTGCTGTTGCTCGTGAGCGTCGCCGGCCTGGTGGCCGCCAACCTGTTCACGTACGCGCGCCTTACGCACGAGGAAGAGGCGGCGCGCGTCACCTCGCGGCAGCTCGGGCAGCGGCATTTCGCCGTGAGCGTGGAGGCGAAGGACGCGCCCCCGCGCCATTTCGAGCTGCGCGGCGACGAGTGGCAGATCGACGCGCGCGTGCTCAAGTGGCGCGCCATGGGCAGCCTGCTCGGCCTGGATACGCTGTACCGCCTGGAGCGACTGTCCGGGCGCTACGGCGACGCGGCCTCCGAGCGCGCCGCGCCGCGCACGGTGCACGAGCTTGCCGGGGAGGCGGGGCTCGACCTGTGGACGCTGACGCGGCGCTACCAGCGCTACGTGCCGCTTGCCGATGCGCTCTACGGCAGCGCCGCCTTCGTCCCCATGGCCGAGGGCGCGCAGTACGTGGTCACGGTGTCCTCGAGCGGCCTGGTGGTGCGGCCGGCCAACGAAGCCGCGCGCAAGGCGCTCGGCGGCTGGAAGTGACTGGTAAAATCCGCTTTCCCGCATGAAGTTCCTGTTCGAACTCTTCCCCGTGGCGCTGTTTTTCGTCGCGATCCTGCTTTGGGACATTTTCGTCGCCACGGCGGTGGCCATCGCCGCCACCTTCGTGCAGGTCGGCTGGCTCGCCCTGCGCAAGAAGAAGATCCCGCCCATGCTGTGGGCGAGCTTCGCCATCATCGTGGTGTTCGGCGGGCTCACGCTGTACCTGCGCGACAAGACCTTCATCCTGTGGAAACCCACGGTGCTCTATTGGCTGTTCGGCGCGGTGCTCGCCGGCGCGGCGGTGGCCCGCCGGAACCTGATCCGCGGCCTGCTGTCGGAGCAGATGAGCCTGCCCGACCCGGTCTGGGCCCGGCTCAACTGGAGCTGGGTCGGTTTCTTCGCCATCATGGGCGCGCTCAACCTGTACGTGGCCTACAACTTCTCGGAAACGGTCTGGGCCTCGTTCAAGCTGTTCGGCGGCATGGGCCTCATGCTGCTGTTCGTCGTGGTGCAGTCGGCCTTCCTCGCGAAGTACGTCGAAGACAAGCCGTGAGCGTCGCCCAGACCATTCGCGCGCGCCTGCAGGCCCTCGAGCCGCTCGCGCTGGACCTGGTCGACGAGAGCGAGCAGCACCGCGGCCACGCGGGCTACCGCGAAGGCGGCAACACCCATTGGCGGCTGTCCATCGTATCGCCGCGCTTTGCCGGCCAGCCCACCGTCGCGCGCCACCGCATGGTCTACCAGGCGCTCGGCGAGCTCATGCAGCATCCCATCCACGCGCTCGCCATCACGGCGCGCAGCCCCGAAGAGACGAAAGGAAACCAATGAAGACATGGATCATCGCCGCCGCATGGATGGCGGTGCCGGCGCTCGCCCTTGCCCAGGAGCTGCCGACGAAAAAAAAGGAGCCGGCCAAGCCCGCCGCCGCGGCGATCGCCACGGTCAACGGCGTGGCGGTGCCGCAAAGCCGCATGAACCTCATGCTCCAGCGCCAGGGCCAGCGGGGCATGCCCGACAACGAGCAGACGCGCGCCATGGTGCGCGAGGAGCTGATCAACCGCGAGCTGCTCGCCCAGGAAGCGCAGCGCACCGGCGTCGGCAAGCGCCCCGAGGTGCAGACGCAGGTGGATTTCGCGCGCCAGGAAATCCTGGTCAACGCCTATATCACCGACTGGGTACGCACTCACCCGATCAGCGACGCCGACATCAGGAAGGAGTACGACCGGGTCAAGGGCCAGGCCGGCGACAAGGAATACCGCGCGCGCCACATCCTGGTGGAAACCGAGGAGCAGGCCAACAGCCTGATCGCCGAGCTGCGCAAGGGCGGCAAGTTCGAGGAGCTGGCGAGCAAGAGCTCCAAGGACCCGGGCAGCGCGCAGCGCGGCGGCGACCTCGACTGGGCGGTGCCCAGCACCTACGACCCGCAGTTCTCCAGCGCCATGGTGAAGCTCGAGAAGGGCAAGTACACCGAGCAGCCGGTGCGCACGCGCTTCGGCTACCACGTGATCCAGCTCGACGACGTGCGGGCGATCAGCTTCCCCGCGCTGAACGAGGCGCGCCCGCGCATCCAGCAGTCGCTGGTGCAGAGCCGGCTGGAGGAGCTGGTGAAGTCCCTGCGTTCGAAGGCCAAGATCCAGTAGGAGGCGGCATGGCACGGTACGGCAAGAAGGCGCAGCAGAAGGTGAAGAAAGCGATGCACGAGCGCAAGCGCGGCAAGCTGCGCAGCGGCGGCTCGGGCAGGAAGGTGAAAAGCCGCAAGCAGGCAATCGCCATCGGCCTGTCCGAGGCGCGCCGGGCCGGCGGCAAGGTGCCGCGACGCAAGAAGAAATCGCGCAAGAAGAAGTAGCCCCGGGCCGCTTCTTCCGCGTCATCCGCGGCAACCTGCTCGAGGAGCCGGTGGAGGCCATCGTCAATGCCGCCAACGGGCACCTCGCGCACGGCGGCGGCGTGGCCGGCGTGATCGCGCGCGCCGCCGGCCAGGCGCTCGTCGAGGAATCCGAAGCCATCGTCAGGCGGCTGGGTCTCCTGCCGACCGGCAGCGCGGTGGTCACCACCGCGGGCCGCCTGCCCTTCAAGGGCGTGATCCACGCCGTGGGGCCCCGCTACGGCGAAGGCGACGAGGAAAGAAAGCTTTTTGACGCGCTGGGCGCCGCCTTCTCGTGCGCCCGAGAACGGGGCTGGGAGTCGGTGTCTTTCCCCGCCGTTTCCAGCGGGATCTTCGCTGTCCCTCTCGATATCTGCGCGCGCGCCTACCTGCGGGCAGCCCGCGCTTCGCCCCTGCGTAATGTCCGGCTATGCTTGCGCGACCAACCGGTCATCGACGCCGTGCTCAAGGAAATGAAACCATGAAGCAGGAGATGAAGTCATGAAGCTTTTCGCAGTTGTGCTGCTGCTCACCCTATCTGGCGCGCTG
Source organism: uncultured bacterium (assembly GCA_965233185.1). GTDB lineage: Bacteria > Pseudomonadota > Gammaproteobacteria > Burkholderiales > SG8-39 > SCGC-AG-212-J23. The sequence goes on along the minus strand of CBDDSA010000104.1, from coordinate 4,539 downwards.
CATGCGCAGAAGCTGGAGAAGGCCACCTTCGCGGGCGGCTGCTTCTGGTGCACCGAGGAGGCGTTCGAGAAGCTCGGCCTCGCGCCGGAGGCGGTGGTGTCCGGCTACATGGGCGGCAAGGTGAAAAACCCGACCTACGAGCAGGTCTCCAACGGGCGCACCGGACATACCGAGGTCGTCCAGGTGACGTTCGACCCGGCCAAGCTGAGCTACGAGAAGCTGCTGCAGACCTTCTGGCTGAACCACGATCCCACGGCGGCCGACCGCCAGTTCTGCGATTCGGGGTCGCAGTACCGCCCGGAAATCTTCTACCACTCGGAGGAGCAGAAGCGCCTGGCCGAAGCCTCGAAAGCGAAGTGGCAGAAGGACAAGCCGTTCCGCCAGCCCATCGTGACGCCGATAACCCCGGCCAGCGAATTCTGGCCGGCCGAGGGCTACCACCAGGACTACTACGAGAAGAACGCCCTCCAGTATCGGTTCTATGTCACCGGCTGCGGGCGCTACGCCCGCCTGGACCAGCTATGGGGCGCCCTGCGGGAGAAGTAGGCTACTCGTCCTTCTTGAGGGCCGGGTCCTCGCCTTTGGCGCGCTGCTTGCCCAGGCGCTCGGCCTTCTTCATCTCGTGCGCCTCCTGCTCCGATTGCGGTTTCGCGTCGTTCGCGGCCTGCTCGACCTTGCCCGCGTCCACGAACTTGCGCGTGCGCTCGTTGTAATCCTTGCTGCCGGTGTAGCTGCCTTCGCCTTCGACCTTGTCCTTGCGGTCCATGCGGCCCTCCTGGAGTTGATCCAGGCGCCGACGCAAATCCCGTGCCAGGGACCGTTACTCGGCTTCGTCGATCCAGGCGGCCTGGATCGCTTCCAGGATCTTCTCGCCGCAGCGCTTGGGGTCGTCGTCGAAGCCGGGCAGCGCGATGACCCAGTTGAACAGGTCGGTAAAGCGCAGGCTTTTCGGATCCACGTCGGGATGCGCGTCGGTAAGCGCGATGGCGATGTCCTGCGTATCAGTCCACTTCATCCCTTGTTGGCGCCTCCCTCGCGCTCGTAGTTGATGGTGTACTTGGGCAGCTCGACGGTGAGGTCCTGGTCGGTCACCTTGGCCTGGCACGAAAGCCGCGATGTCGCTTCGAGCCCCCAGGCCTTGTCCAGCATGTCCTCCTCCTTCTCGGAGGCCTCCTCGAGCGCGTCGAATCCCTGCCTCAGGATCACGTGGCACGTGGTGCAGGCCGCCTGCTTCTCGCAGGCATGCTCCACCTCGATGTGGTGCTCGAGGAGGTTGTCCAGGATCGACACGCCCTCCTTCGCCTCGATTTGCGCGCCCTGCGGGCATAGCGTAGCGTGCGGCAGCACCTTGATGGTCGGCATCAGCTCGCCTTGGCGTCTTCCAGCAGCTGCCGCCTCGCCTCGCCTTCCACGATGTCCATCAGAGGCTGCCGATTTTCTTGCCGGAGAGCGCGCGGCGGATGCCCTCGTCCATGCGCCGCGCCGCGAACTCGTCGGTCGCGCGCCCGAGCGCCTCGGTGGCCTGCTTGATGGCGCGATGATCCGCTCCGGCGAGGCGCAGCGCGAGCTCCTGCATCGCCTTCTCGATGGCGTCGGCCTCCTGCGCGCTCAGCAGGGCCCGGTCGGCGTCCAGCGCCGAGCGCGTGGCCTGGAGCAGGCGCTCGCCGTCCACCCGCGCCTCGGCGAGCGCCCGGGCGTGCACGTCTTCCCGGGCGTGCTCGAAGGAATCGCGCAGCATGCGCTCGATGTCGGCGTCCTGCAGGCCATAGGAGGGCTTCACCGCGACCGACGCCTCCACGCCGGTGGTGCTTTCGCTCGCGGAGACCGAGAGCAGGCCGTCGGCGTCGACCTGGAACGTGACGCGTATGCGCGCCGCCCCGGCCGCCATCGGCGGGATGCCCTTCAGCTCGAAGCGCGCCAGCGAGCGGCAGTCGGCGACCAGCTCGCGCTCGCCCTGCACCACGTGGAAGCTCATGGCGGACTGGCCGTCCTTGAAGGTGGTGAACTCCTGCGCCTTGGCCGCGGGAATGGTGGTGTTCCGCGGCAGGATCTTCTCGGCGAGGCCGCCCATGGTCTCCACGCCGAGCGACAGCGGAATCACGTCGAGCAGCAGCCAGTCCTGATCTGTCGGCTGGTTGCCGGCGAGCACGTTGGCCTGCATGGCCGCGCCCAGCGCCACGACCTTGTCGGGGTCGAGGTTGTTGAGCGGGTCGCGCCGGAAGAACTCGCCCACCGCGCGCTGCACCTGCGGCATGCGGGTGGCGCCGCCGACCATGACCACGCCCTTGATGTCTTCGACCGTCAGCCCCGCGTCGCGCAGCGCCTTGCGCATCGGGCCGAGGGTCTTCTGCACCAGGGTCTGCGAGATGCGGCAGAAGGTTTCGCTGTCGAGGGAGAGATCCACCACCTCCCCGGTGGAAAGCTTCGCCGTGATGGGGGCTTCACCGTGAGAGGTGAGGTATTCCTTGGCTTCGCGCGCCTTCATCTGCAGCAGGCGCATGTCGCGCGCCGACAGCGGCGGCAGCTTCGCGTGCTCCACCGCCCAGCAGAACACGCGCTGGTCGAAGTCGTCGCCGCCCAGCATCGAGTCGCCGCTCGTCGCGACCACCTCGAACACCCCGCGCGACAGCTTGAGGATCGAAAGATCGAAGGTGCCGCCGCCCAGGTCGTAGACGGCATAGGTGCCCTCGGCCGCGTTGTCCAGGCCATAGGCGATCGCCGCCGCCGTGGGCTCGTTCAATAGCCGCAGGACGTTCAGGCCGGCAAGCCGCCCCGCGTCCTTGGTGGCCTGGCGCTGCGCGTCGTCGAAGTAGGCCGGCACCGTGATGACTGCGCCGCTCAGGGCGCCTCCCAGCGCCAGCTCGGCCCTTTCCCTGAGCGCGCGCAGGATGTCGGCGGAGACTTCCACCGGGCTTTTCACGCCGGCCACCGTGCGCAGCTGGACCATGCCCGGCGCATCGACGAAGTCGTAGGGGGTGCTTTCGGCGTGCGCCACGTCCTTCAGCCCCCGCCCCATGAAGCGCTTCACCGAGGCGATGGTGTTCTTCGGGTCGACTGCCTGCTTCGCCTGCGCGGCATAGCCGACGTCGACCTTGCCGTCGGCACCGTAGCGCACCACCGACGGCAGCAGCGGCCGGCCGAGCGCGTCGGACAGCACGGTGGCCACGCCGCTGCGCACCGTGGCGACCAGCGAATTGGTGGTGCCCAGGTCGATGCCCACGGCGAGCCGCTGCTCGTGCGGGGCCGGCGACATGCCGGGCTCGGAGATCTGCAGTAGCGCCATTACTCGACTTCCTCGTAGGCTGCGCCGACCTCCTCGTGGAGCCGGTCGAGGAACATCAGCTTTCGGACCAGCTCGGCTGCGCCGGCGTAGTCCTTGCGCTCATCGATCGCTTGCGCGATCTCGCTTTCGAGCAGCGCCTTGGACCTCGACAGGCCGGCGCGCATGCCGTCCAGGGCGGCCGCGTCCTTGCCGGCTACGGCGGCCTCAAGCGCCTCGCGCAGCTCGAGCTGCTCCATCAAAAAATCGGCCGGCATCTGCGTATTGGTCTCGAACGCCACGTCGACGCCGTGCAGCTCGACGATAAGCTTCGCGCGCTGCACCGGGTCCTTGAGCACCCGGTAGGCCTCGTTCACGCGCGTGGTCCACTGCAGCGAGGCGCGACGCTCCGCGTCGCCGGCATGCGCGAAGCGGTCCGGATGGACCTGCGACTGGATCTCCCGGTAGCTGCGCTCCAGCGCGCCCAGGTCGAGCGCGAAGGCCGGCGCCAATCCGAACAGCTCGAAGTGGCTCGGCAACCCGCTAGACGTTGAAGCTTTCGCCGCACCCGCATTCATCCTTCACCCTCGGGTTGCGGAACTTGAACCCCTCGTTCAGGCCTTCGCGCGCGTAGTCAAGCTCCGTGCCGTCGATGTAGGGCAGGCTCTTCGGGTCGACCACGACCTTGACGCCGTGGCTCTCGAACTGCAGGTCCTCGGGGTTGGCCGCGTCGACGAACTCGAGCTTGTACGCCATCCCCGAGCACCCGGAGGTGCGCACGCCCAGGCGCAGGCCGACGCCCTTGCCGCGCTTGGCGAGGAACGACTGCACGTGGCTCGCCGCCTTCTCGGTAAGCGTGATCGCCATTACTTGCGCTTCTTGCGGTAGTCCTCGACCGCCGCCTTGATCGCGTCCTCGGCGAGGATCGAGCAATGGATTTTCACCGGTGGCAGCGACAGCTCCTCGGCGATCTGCGTGTTCTTGATGCCGGCCGCCTCGTCGAGCGTCTTGCCTTTCACCCATTCGGTGACCAGCGAGCTCGAGGCGATGGCCGAGCCGCAGCCGTAGGTCTTGAAGCGCGCGTCCTCGATGCGGCCGTCGGCGCCCACCTTGATCTGCAGCTTCATCACGTCGCCGCACGCCGGCGCGCCCACCATGCCGGTGCCGACGGACTCGTCGCCCTTCTGGAACGATCCGACGTTCCTCGGGTTCTCGTAGTGATCGATGACCTTTTCGTTATATGCCATATCGGTGTCCCTCTAATGTGCAGCCCACTGTAC
>CBDDSA010000103.1:0-2582 GCA_965233185.1 uncultured bacterium | reverse complement strand
GATCGAGCGTCTGACCCTGGCATAAGGGGTTCAGGCCCTCTTCTTCTAGTGCGCAACTCCTCTTCCTTCCGCAACTACACTGCCGTCCGATCGGAATCGGACGAGTTCTCACACGGTCTGGATCGGAAGCATTTCGGACCGACGCTTGACTCTCCCACCATGGGAAGGTTAAGACTGCCGCACCATGCAAACCCTGGAACATGCACAAGCCCTCGAGCGCGGGTTGCGCGATATCGGGCGCGCCGCGAAGGAGAGCGGCGTCTCGGTGAAGATGATCCGCCACTACGAATCGATAGGCATCCTGCCGAAGGCGGCGCGCACCCTCGCCAACTACCGGGTCTACGGAGCGAACGAGATCCACGCGCTGCGCTTCATCCGCCGCGCGCGGGCGCTGGGCTTCTCCATGGAGGAGATCCGCGAGCTGCTCGGTCTCTGGCGGAACCGCTCGCGCTCGAGCTCCGAGGTGCACAAGATCGCTGGCCGCCACGTAGCCGGGCTCAGGCGCAAGATCGCCGAGCTGCAAGCCATGGTCGGAACGCTGGAGCATCTCATGCAGCACTGCCACGGCGATGATCGCCCGCAGTGCCCGATCCTCGATGACCTCGCCAAGTGAAAGGAAATGCCGTGAACGCCCATTCGCACCACATGCACCACGGCCACGACGCAATCTCGCTCAACAGGACCGCGTGGTCGGCGACGCTGCACTGCCTGACGGGCTGCGCCATCGGCGAGGTGCTCGGCATGATCATCGGTACCGCGCTCGGCTGGGGCAACGCGGAGACGATCGCGCTGGCCGTCGTGCTGGCATTCCTGTTCGGCTATGCGCTCACGCTGCTGCCGTTGGTCAAGGCGATGAGCTTCGGCGCTGCCGCGAAGCTCGCATTGGTGGCAGTGGCCGCGTTTCCGCTAAACCGCTGGCTCATCGCGCGCGGCAAAGGCCACGCCGTGGTGCATGCCCATCATTGAGGCAGTTCGGCAAGGATCGCCTTCATCTGGCGGATCTCCGCCGCCTGGCTGGCGACGATCGTCTTGCACAGGTCGAGGATTTCCGGGTCGCGGACCGCGGCCCTTTCGCACATGAGTATCGCGCCGGAATGATGCGGGATCATCGAGCGCAGGAACTGCCGGTCGTCGACCGCGGCCTGGGTGCGGATCAGCGCCCAGCAGCCGACGAGGGCGAGGATGCTCAGCGCGATGATCGCCGCGTTCAGCTTGCGGTTCTTGTACATGGCGCCCATGACGGCAAGCTCGATCACGACCATCGCCGCAGCCATCAGGCCGGCCATGTAAGCCTGATTGATGCCGTTATAGACGCTGTCGAGGCTGTCGACCATCGCGTACATGAGCCCGTACATGGCGGCAAACGACAGGACGGTCATGACGAGCAGGCGGAGGTAGTGCTGGCCGGCCATCCGGCCGTGATCGGCGTGGCGAGCGGCCGGTCTCGCGTGGGCATGGCTGGTAGGCATGCCACCGGCGCCGCAAGAAACGCGCCGACGCCCGGGGAACTCTGCCGCCCAGCCCATGGTCTTGTAGCAACTGGTCACAGCGTCGTCTCGACCACCCGTGCTAGGATGCGCTCCGCAGTGAGAAAAGCCGCTACATTTTTCATCGTGATCGCGCTGCTTGCGCTGGTGCCGCTGCGCGCGCTTGCCGCGGTTACCATCGGCTTCTGCGCCGTTGCGGATACAGTCGCCGCCGCGCAGGCGCAGGCCGACCATGATCACGGCGCCCACCCCCACGGTGAGGCGCCCGATCCGGGGCCGAACGCGGACTGCAATTCCTGCGTGGAGCATTGCACGAGCGCCTCGGTGCTTCTCCCCGCCCTGCCGGCAACGCTGGCGGCGGCTCTCGGCACCGAGCGCGCCGTGCTGCCCGCGTATTTCGCGGCCGGGCACGTTCCCGAGCACCTCGATCCACCTCCCCTCGCTCTCTGACGTCTAGACGCATCGCGGCGCGATAGGCGCGCCGCGCCGGGCGCGTGTGCCCGGATAAACGTTGACGCTGGGAGTGTCATGTACAAGCAAATGCTTTTCGCGCTGGCGGCGGCGACCGCCGGCAGCGCCGCCGCGCAGCCGCGGCCCGATCCGGCGGATGCCAAGGCCAAGGCGCCGCCCGTCGAGTATCGCTCGGCCTTCGAGACCTATCGGCCCTATGCGGAGCCGGAGCTCGCGTCCTGGCGGGCGGTCAACGAGGAGGTGCGCAGCGCTGGCGGACACATCGGCCTGATGCGCGGACAGGGGCAGGAGAAGCCGCCGGCCAACCCGCCTGCCCACGGAGGGCACAAATGAGGTGGCTGGCGATGCTGGGCCTTGCGCTTCTCGCGGGCTGCAAGTCGCTCACCCCGGACGCCGGCTTCTCCGTCGTCGAGCAGGCGGTGCAGGAGCGCACCGGCGCGCAGGCGAAATGGGTGCGCTCCGAGGACGAGGCGAGCTCGGCGCGTGCGCGCGTGAAGGAGCTGCTCGCGCAGCCGCTCAGCGCGGAAGCCGCGGTGCAGGTCGCGCTGCTCAACAACCCGGGGCTGCAGGCGACCTACGCGGAAGTCGGCATCGCCGAGGCCGACCTCGTCCAGGCGAGCCGCT
>CBDDSA010000102.1:0-9320 GCA_965233185.1 uncultured bacterium | reverse complement strand
GGGATCGACCGCGAAGGCGTGCACCGAGGTGAGCACGCCCGAGCGCACCAGGAAGGTGCCCAGCAGCGAAAGGCCGAAGGCGACGATCGCGAGCAGCACCGTCCAGCTGCGGAACGCGCCGCGCTTCTCGGTCACGGCGAGCGAGTGGATGAGCGCCGTGCCGATGAGCCAGGGCATAAAGGAGGCGTTCTCCACCGGATCCCAGAACCACCAGCCGCCCCAGCCGAGCTCGTAATACGCCCAGGCGCTGCCCAGGGCGATGCCCAGCGTGAGGAACACCCAGGCGACCGTGGTCCAGGGCCGCGACCAGCGCGCCCAGGCCGCGTCCAGGCGCCCGGTGAGCAGCGCCGCCACCGCGAAGGCGAAGGCCACCGAAAAGCCGACGTAGCCCATATAAAGCATCGGCGGATGGATCACCATGCCCGGGTCCTGCAGCAGCGGATTCAGGTCGCGCCCGTCGGCCGGCACCGGGAACAGGCGGTCGAACGGATTCGAGGTGAACAGCATGAAGGCGAGGAAGCCCGCGCTCACCAGGCCGAGCACGCCCAGCACGCGCGTAAGCATCGCCTCGGGCAGGTGCGCGCTGAAGAGGCTTACCGCGCTCATCCACACGCCCAGCATCAGGCACCACAGCAGGAGCGACCCCTCGTGCCCGCCCCAGGCGCCGGCGATGCGGTACTGCAGCGGCAGCGCGCTGTTGGAATTCATGGCCACGTACTGCACCGAGAAGTCGTTGGTGACGAAGGCGTAGACCAGGCAGCCGAAGGCGAAGGCGACGAGCAGCGTTTGCGCCTGCGCCGCCGTGCGCACCACCGCGGGAACGAACACCTGGACCAGCGACACCACCAGCGCGAGGGAAAGCGCAACCTGTCCGAGCTCGGGGATCATTGCAGGGTCTTGGCAGCCTTTGCCGCCGTTTCGTGGGCCCGCTTCACCGCCTCGGCGGCCTCCGGCGGCATGTAATTTTCATCGTGCTTCGCCAGCACCTCGCGCGCGCGGAACACGCCGTCGGGGCCGAGCTGGCCCTGCGCCACCACGCCCTTGCCCTCGCGGAAAAGATCCGGCAGCGGACCGCGGTAGACCACCGGGAGGTTGCGCGCGGTATCGGTCACCACGAACTGCACCTCCACCCCCTCGCGCTTGACGCTGCCCTCGAGCACCATGCCGCCGATGCGGAAAGTCTTGCCCTGCGGCGCCTCGTTGGCGGCGACCTGCGATGGGGTGAAGAAGAACACCAGGTTCTTCTCGAAGGCCATCAGCACCAGCGCCGTGGCGATGCCCAGCGCCACCAGCCCGAAGGCGATCGCCGCCATGCGCTTATGTCTTGGTTTCAAGCTTGCTCTTTCTTCTCAGCAGAAGGTAAACCTCGAGGGCGAGGAGGGCGAAGGTAACGGCATACGACCCCACGATGTACCAGTTCATTGCCGCTCCAGGATCAGGCAGCGCACGCGCAGCATGACGACCGCGATGCTGTAGAGCCAGAAGGCGAAGGCCATCAGGACCATGCCGAGGAACATGGTGGCCGCCATGCTGGGCGCCTTGGTGAAGCTCACCGAGGCGCCCTGGTGCAGCGTGTTCCACCATTGCACGGAGTAGTAGATGATCGGCACGTTCACCGCGCCGACGATGGCGAGCACCGCCGCGGCGCGGTCGGCGCGGCGTACGTCGTCGATGGAGGCATGCAGCGCCATGAAGCCGAAGTACAGGAAAAGCAGGATGAGCTCCGAGGTAAGGCGCGCGTCCCACACCCAATAGGTGCCCCAGGTGGGCTTGCCCCACAGCGCCCCGGTCCACAGCGCGATGAAGGTGAACAAGGCCCCGGTGGGCGCGAGCGCCTGCGCCATCATGCCCGACAAACGGGTGTTGAAGGCAAGGCCCATCGCCGCCCAGAAGGCCATCGCCAGGTACAGCAGCATGGACATCCAGGCCGCCGGCACGTGGATGAAGATGATGCGGTACACCTCGCCCTGCTGCGCGTCGGTCGGCGCGACGACGAAGCCCACGTAGAGGCCCGCCAGCACGAGCGGCAGCGCGAGCAATGCGCACACGCGCGCGATCGTCCCGGCGAGGGGAAAGAACGTGTGGGGCGAGGCGAACCAGAACCACCGTACGGCTGTATTCATTCCAGCGATATCCGCAATGCCGCGGCGATCGCCCAGGGGGCGAAGGCCGCCGAAAAAACCAGCAGCGCTCCCAGGATCAGCAGCTGCCCGCCGGGGTCGAGCCCCGCCGCCGCCATCTCCACGCTGCCCGCGCCCATGATGAGCACTGGCACATAGAGCGGGAGCACCAGCAGCGCCAGGAGGACGCCCCCACCCCGGATCCCCAGGGTAAGGGCCGCGCCGATCGCGCCGATCATGCTCAGGACCGGCGTGCCAAGGAGCAATGATAGGGCCAATACCCCGTACAAGGGTTGAGGCAGATCATATTGAAGCGCGACGAGCGGGGCGATCAGCACCAGCGGCAATCCCGACAGCAGCCAGTGGGCAAAGCTCTTGGCGGCAACCACCACGCCCAGCGGCGCGGCACCCAGCGCGAGCTGCTCGAGCGTGCCGTCGGCGTGGTCGGCGGCGAACAGGCGCGCGAGCGACAGCAGGGTGGAGAGCAGCGCCGCCACCCAGATCACCCCCGGCGCGATGGCGCGCAGCAGGTTCGGCTCGGCGCCGATGCCCAGCGGAAACAGGCTCGCCACGACGACGAAGAACAGCAGCGCCGTAGCGATGTCGGTGCGCCGGCGCAGCGCGAGCAGCAGGTCGCGCCCGACGATGCAGCGCGCGGCGTCAAGCATCGAGGTCGACCAGCTTCGCCGCGCCCATCCCGGGGTCCTGGTGCGTGGTGAACGCCACCGCGCCGCCGCGTTCGAGGTGTTTGAAAATCAGATCCCTAAGGGTGTTGATGCCCCCCGTATCCAAAGCCGAAAACGGCTCGTCCAGCAGCCACAGCGGCACCGATGCGCTCAGCGCGAGGCGCGCGAGCGCGGCGCGCCGGCGCTGTCCCTGCGACATCTTGCGCAGCGGCTGGTTCACGCCGCCGAGGCCGAGCTGCGCGAGCCCCTGGACGACGGCGCTATCGGGCTGCGGGTTGCCGGCGAGGCGGCAGGCGATGGCGAGGTTTTCCGCAGCGGTGAGATCGTCCTTCACTGCCGGCGCGTGGCCGAGGTACACCAGCTCGCGCGCATAGTCCTCCCGCAGCGTGCGGATCGGGGCACCTTTCCAGAGCACTTCGCCGCCGGCCGGCAGCAGCAGCCCGCACAGCACGCGCAGCAGGCTGGTCTTGCCGCTGCCGTTGGCGCCGGCCACGCGCAGCGCTTCGCCGGGGCTCAAGGTAAAGCTGAGCGACTTGAAGAGCGACCGCCCCCCGCGCTCGCATTCAAGGTCTTTGGCCTCCAGCACCCCTTATTGTTGCAGACTCGCCGGCCCCGCGGCGGCCACCGCCCGCCAGTCCTCCGGCGTAAGCGCGGCGGCGGCGCGCGGCAGAACGTCCTCTTCTTCCTTGGCGATGTGGTTGCCGTAATAGACGAGATAGGTCGCCGCGGCCGTCTCCACGCGGGCGCGCGGCACTACGGCGCCGTTCAGGATGGCGTCGAGCTGCTCGGCGAGCACCTCGCCTGCCTGCGCGATCACGCGGTGCTCCTGCCGCAGCCGGTTCAGGCGCAGCCGCATGTCCGGATCGCGCGCCGCCAGGCGCTCGAAGGCCGCCTCCTCGCGCGGATGGTGCTGCCGGTCGCCGAGCTCGCGCAGGCGCCGGATGACCTCGAGCATGAGCTCGTAGTTCGGCCGCTCGGCGCCGTGGAACACGTCGAGCTCGCGCTGCAGCTGCCCGAGCAGCTCCAGGAAGTACGCGTGCTCGTCGTGCCAGGCGGCGACGGGATTCACGGCAGCTTGACCGCGCGGATGCTGGCTTCGGCGCCCAGGCCGAGCGTCCGCACGAAGGACACGAAGTGCCCGCGCGTGGTGATGTTGTCGTCGTGCACCGCGAAGCCCACGTTGTACACGCCGCCCGCCTTCAGTGCCTTGTCGTCGCTGTTGGCGAGGCCGAGCGGGCGCACCAGCACCACGGTCCACTCGCCGTCCTTCCAGGCGCCGCTCGCCTTGTTGTCGCCCGCCGAGCCCTCGGCCGCCTGCAGGAAATAGCGCGGCAGCATGTCGCCGCTCTTCCAGCCGGCCTTGGGGTCGAACGGCACCGCGTTCTGGCCCTGGATGAGGAACGGACCGGTCTTTCCCGGCGCGAACATGAAGCGCGGCAGCTTGGTCTTGGCGTCCAGGTTGGAGGCGAACGGGTTCTTGCCGGCGTCGAAGTTGCGGAACTCGAGCACATAGCCGTCGTCGGCCGCGCCGACCGGATTGCTGCGGTGCGCGCGCCACTGGATGAGGTCCACGAATCCGCCCGCGGCCTTGATCTTCTCCACCTCGGCGGCGGGCTTGACGGTTCTCCAGTCCGCCGGGTTGCTGCGGCTTATCGGCAGGTACTTGCGTACGTCGTCCTTCTTGATGGCGCCTTGCGCCTCGTCTTTCGAGGCGGTGTTCGGCATGTCGCGCGAGCCGTTGTGGCAGGTGAGCCAGCAGCCCTGGCGGCCGAACTCGGGCACCTTGCCGTCGTCCAGCATCAGCGACAAGCGGTCCTCGTAGATCGCCGGCTGCTTGCCTTCCTGCACCACCTGGTCGAGCCTCGGGTAGCCGTGCACCTTCCACTCCTTGCCGTCGAAGCGGTAGGACGGGTAAGCAGTGCCGGCGCGGTCCGCAGCGGTGCGCCACTGGAAGCGCAGGTAGGCATTCCTGTCGTCGTAGGCGGCCTGCACCTTCAGCTCCACCGAGCCGGCCTTGCCCTTGACCGGCGTCGACTCGAGCGGGCCGCCCTTGACCAGGCTCGCGCCCAGCTCTTTTTCCTCGTCCTCGTGACAGCGCACGCAGGCCTGGCCGTTCTGCACGGCCTTGGCGCCCTTGCCTTTCTTGTGGTCGTCGCGCAGCCACTGGTAGGAAGACTGGCCGGGATAGAACAGCATCACGTTCGTGACGGGCACCTTGGACCAGTCGATGCTGGCGGGATCGGCGGCCAAGGCGCCGCCGGCTGCGAAGGCAAATGCCGCGAGGAAGAGGGTTTTCATGTCGCATTGTTTCCCGCTTTTTGCGGGGCTGCTTGACCTAGATCAACAGCAGCGCCGCGGAGAGTGTTCCGGCGGCGGCGAAGCCGTGGAACAGCGCCTTCAGGCCCGGGCCGACGTGGATGCCGAAGTCGTGCAGGCAGTGATACATGCGGTGGCAGCCGTGGAACAGGAACAGGCCGATGACGAGCAGCAGGGCGAGCTTGCCCACCGGGTGGCGAACGACGCCCTGGTAGTCGACCTGCATCAGCCCGAGGGGCACAGCAATGCCGGTGATGAACACCAGCGCCGGACCGACGAGCGCCGACAGCATGCCGCCGGCGCCGAACAGCGACCAGAAGATCGGCTTGTTCGAGCGCTTCAGGCGATCCACAGCAGCACCACCGTGACGAGGGCGACCGCGCCCATCCCCGCGGTCACGATGCCGTTGTCGGACAAGGGGACGCGCGGCAGGGTCTTCGGCATGACCTTGAACCAGGTCCAGGCGTGATACAGGACCAGCGCCAGCGTCAGGGCGTGAAAGCCGATCCAGAAGGGGCTTTCCAGGGCCTCCTGCCAGGCGTCGAACTGCGCGCTCCCCCGGGAAAGCCGGGCGAGGCCCCAGAGCAGCACCAGGGCATACGCGGTGATGAATACGCTGCTCGCCTCGCGCAGCATGTACCAGCCGTAGTAGGGGTTGCGACGCCACCAGCCGGCCATCGGGCGCGTGTAGGTTTTCATTTCCTGAACAGCCTGAAGAAGTAATCCTTCGTGCTCTCGATCTTGTTCTGGTTGACCGCGCGCGCCGGATCGACGCCCTTCGGACACACCTCGGAACAGTAGCCCACCAGCGTGCAGCCCCAGACGCCGTCCTCCGCATTGACTACCGCCATGCGCTCGGCCTTGCCGGCGTCGCGCGAGTCGGCGTTGTAACGGTGCAGCAGCGAGAGCGCGCCCGGCCCGGTGAAGGCCGGGTTGAGGCCGTACTGCGGGCAGGCGGCGTAGCACAGCAGGCAGTTGATGCATTGCGAGTACGGGTAGAACTCCTCCATCTGCGCCGGCGTCTGCAGATGCGTGCGCTCGGGCTCCGCCGCAGGCACGAGCCAGGGCTTCACCGAGGCGAGCTTGTCCAGGAAGTCGCTCTGGTCGATCGCGAGGTCGCGCTGGATCGGAAAATGGGCGAGCGGCTCGACGCGCAGTCCGCCTGGGTGGTAGTCGCGTAGGAAGCTCTCGCACGAAAGCTTCGGCACCCCGTTCAGCATGCTGCCGCAGCTGCCGCAGATCGCCATGCGGCACGACCAGCGAAAGGTGAGGCTGCCGTCTAGGCGGTCCTTGATGTACTGCAGGCCCTGCAGCACCGACATGTCGTCGGTGAACGGCACTTCGTAGGTCTGGTAGCGCGGCGCGCTGTCGGTCTCGGGGTGGTAGCGCAGGCACTCGATCGCGAGGGTCTTCATGTCAGCACCGCCTGCCGGCCCTCGCCGCCGTACACCCGCGCACGCGGGTGCGAGCGCGTGATGGCGACGGGCAGGTAGTCGATGCGCGGCGCATCCTCCCCGCCGTAGCGCGCGAGCGAGTGCTTCAGGAAATTCGCGTCGTCGCGCGCCTCGTGGTCCAGGCGCATGTGCGCGCCGCGCGATTCGCGCCGCTCGAGCGCGCCGTGCGCCATCGCTTCGGCGACCTCCAGCGTGAAGCCGAGCTCGATCGCGGTGAGCCACTCCGTGTTGAAGGCGCGCGAGCGGTCGTCCAGGCGCAGGCCGCGCCGGTAGCGGCCGCGCAGCGCCGCCAGCTTTTCGCAGGCCTCGCGCAGCCCGTCCTCGCGCCGATAGATCCCCACGCCCGCCTCCATGCAGTCGCGCATCTCGTCGCGCAGCGTTGCGACCCTCTCGCCCCCGGTGCTTGCGAGCAGCGAGAGCACTCTGGCTGCCGCAGCCTCCGCCTGGACTTCCAGATTCCCGGAGACCCTAGGCTCGCGCGCGTACTGCGCCGCCTGCTCTCCGGCGACGCGGCCGAAGACCAGCAGCTCGGTAAGCGAGTTGGAGCCCAGCCGGTTGGCGCCGTGGATGCCGGCGCTCGCGCATTCGCCCGCGGCATACAGGCCGCGCAGCGTGGTCTCGCAGCGCACGCTGGCGAGGATGCCGCCCATCGTGTAGTGCACCGCCGGGCACACCGGGATCGGCTCCTTTGCCGCATCGACGCCGGCGAAGGTCCTGGCCGCCTCCGCGATCAGCGGCAGCCGCTCGTGGATCTTCCTCGCCCCAAGGTGGCGCAGGTCCAGGTGCACCGCGGGGCCGCCCGGCGTCGCCACGGTCCGGCCTTTACGCTCCTCGTGCCAGAACGCCTGCGACAGCCGGTCGCGCGGCCCGAGCTCCATCGCCTTGGCGCGCGGCCAGGGGTCGGGCGGGCCCAGGCCGTAGTCCTGCAGGTAGCGGTAGCCGTCCTTGTTGACCAGCAGGGCGCCCTCGCCGCGGCAGGCCTCGGTCATGAGGATGCCGCTGCCGGGCAGGCAGGTCGGGTGCCACTGGACGAATTCCATGTCGCGCAGCGCGGCGCCGGCGCGAAAGGCGAGCCCCATGCCGTCGCCGGTCACGGTGCCGGCGTTGGTGTTCTGGCGGAACGCGCGCCCCGCGCCGCCGGTGCACAGCACCAGCGCCGCGCACTCGAACAGCACCGGCTCGCCGCTCGCGATTTCGATCGCCAGCACGCCGCGCACGTGGCCGTCCTCGACCAGCAGCTCGGCGCAGAAGAACTCGTCGTAGCGGCGGATCGCCGGGTACCGCAGCGAGGTCTGGAACAGCGTGTGCAGGATATGGAAGCCGCTGCGGTCGGCGGCGAACCAGGTGCGCTGCACCTTCATCCCGCCGAAGAAGCGCACGTTGACCCGGCCGTCGGCCTGGCGGCTCCACGGGCAGCCCCAGCGCTCGAGGCGCTCGAGCTCCTGCGTGCAGTGCGCGACGAAGTAGTCGACCGCCGCCTGGTCGCACAGCCAGTCGCCGCCCGAGACGGTGTCCTCGAAGTGCTGCTGCAGGCTGTCGTCGCCGCGCGTGACGCCAGCCGCGCCGCCCTCGGCCGCCACCGTGTGGCTGCGCATCGGCAGCACCTTGGACACCAGGGCTACGCTCAGGGTGCTGTCGTGCTCGCAGGCCGCGATCGCCGCGCTCAGCCCGGCTCCGCCGGCGCCGATGATCACCACGTCGGCGCGGACGACTTGCATTACACGGTGAGGGTGACGAGCTGGTAGAGCCCGCCGAAGGACAGACGGGTTCTCGTGGCGGCGGGCTCGCGGGGCAGCCATTCGCCAATGCGGTGCCGCCACAGGTCGAGCGCGAAGGGCTCCAGCGTGCGCAGGATGCCGACCATGGGCCAGTAAAGCGGGTTAAGCGGATGCGGGCGGTGGTAGTCGACGATCACGATGCGGCCGCCGGGCTTCACCACGCGCAGCGCCTCGGCGAGGGTGGCGCGCCGCGCCGCCTCGGGCTGCTCGTGCAGCAGGAAAAAGAGCAGCGCCCGGTCGTAGCTCGCCGTCGGCAGGGCGAGCGCAGCGCTGTCGCCGTGGAGCAGCTCGACCGAGGCGTCGGCCGGCAGCTTGCGCGCCAGGTTATCGAGCTGGACCGGCAGCACGTCGACCACGCTGAGCTGCGCAGCCTTGCGCGCCAGCCTTTTCGTGAGGTCGCCGTAGACACATGCCACCTGCAGCGTGCGGCCCTGCGCGCAGTCGCCCAGCGCCTCGAGCGCGGCGTCGCGCAGCCGGCCGAAGTTGCCCCACAGGATCAGGTTCACCAGCCACTGGCGCTCGAACAGGCGCACCGCGTCCGGATGCACGTACGCCCACCAGTACGTGTCGGCCAGGTAGCTCGGGACGGCGATGGTGTGGCTGCTCATGCTCAAAGCATGGCTGCAGCGCGCCTTGCCGCTATGACCTAGGTCAAATGCCCCTCAGAACTGGTAGTAGTAGGACGCGCCGATGAAGTGCACGTTCTGCTCCGGGTCCTGCCGCACGGTAGTCGCGGGCGTGCCGCTGTCGGCGTAGACCCAGCCGGTCCAGTACCAGTCGTCGGCCTTGAAGCGATCGAAGATGTACTGCAGGCGCACGCCCGAGTTCTTCGCGAGCGCGTAGCGGGCGTTCAGCTTGAACGTGGTGATGGTGTAGAGCGCGTCGGGAATCGCCGGCGCGATGACCCCGGGGGTGATGGCGATCTGGTTGAACTCGCCGCGGTCCCGCGTCCATGACAGCTCGCCG
>CBDDSA010000101.1:0-6673 GCA_965233185.1 uncultured bacterium | reverse complement strand
GGACCGGGCGCGACCAACAGCCTGGGCCGGTCCATCCTCATGGCGAACGGCGTCGCGGTCGGCGCCGACGGCTCCGTGGGCGGCGGCTTCGGCGCCAGCGAATGTGGCAAGGCGTTGCTCTACTTGCGTCAGACGCTGCTCAATCCCGCGGAGCGGCGACGCAGCGCGGTAGACGCCATGAAGTACGCGGCAAGCCTCGGCGTCACCACACATCTCGACCAGGGCGCCTTCCAGGCGATCGACCAGGCGAGCGACGGCG
Source organism: uncultured bacterium (assembly GCA_965233185.1). Lineage (GTDB taxonomy): Bacteria > Pseudomonadota > Gammaproteobacteria > Burkholderiales > SG8-39 > SCGC-AG-212-J23. The sequence continues at coordinate 6,414 of CBDDSA010000101.1, read as the reverse complement.
CCGCGCACGAGGACAACTTCACGATGCACATCCCGTTCCTGGAGCTTTACGACCAGGGCACGCGCATCGTGCGGCTGCGCATCAACTTCCTGCACATGGAAACCGACGACGCCACCCCGGAGCTGATGCAGCGGCTCAAGAACGCCTTCCCCTTCATCGGCGACGAGTGGGTGAAGACCGGCGGCATCGGCGAGTTCATCACGCAGGGCACCGGCCCGCGCTTCCTCGAGGCCGCGCGCAGGGTGGGCAAGGCCGGCTGGCGGGCGGAAGTCCACTCGCTCGGCCGTCGCGCCAGTCCGACGAGCAACCCGCCGGACTACGAGCTGGAGATCTCGGCGTTCGAGGCGGTGAACGCCGAGTTCGACGGTGTGGTCGGCAAGAAACGCTGGGTCGTGGCGCACGTGCCCGGCATCACCCAGGAATGGATCAATCGGCTGAAGGCCATCGGCGGCGGCCTGTCGCTTACCGGCTGGCAATACCTCGGCGGCGGCTTCCAGACGAACGCGCTTGCGCCGTATGCCGGGCCGCCGTTTCGCATGATCGTCGACAGCGGCATCAACGCCGGGATGAGCTCCGACGGCATGCAGATCGCGCCGATGAACCCGTGGATCCATATGTACTACGCAACGACCGGCATGAATGCCCGGGGAGAGTCGATCAACAACCATCCCACCGTGGTGAGCCCCCTGAAAGACCAGCGGATCACGCGGCAGGAGGTGCTCGCCCTCTATACGAGCACCAACGGCTGGTTCCTGCGCGAGGAGAACGACCTGGGCAGCATCGAGGTCGGCAAGCTCGCCGACCTGGTAGTGCTCAACAGCGACTACTTCTCCGTGCCGAACGAGGACCTGAAGAGGATCCGCTCGGTGCTCACCGTGGTGGGCGGGAACATCGTCCACGACGCGGGGGTGGTGCGCGCGTGAAGCAGCAATGCGCCAACCCGGCGGCCGGCACGGTGCGGCCGCTGCTCAGCGCGGGCCGCCGCGTCGTCGTGGATGGACATCCCATCTGCGACGTCTGCGGCGGCGCGGTGGAGGCTGCCGGGCCGGGCGCATGGAAGCACGGCAAAGGCCGGCGGGCGCCCGTAACGCTGGCGGCCCTGCGCGGCGCGCCGACTTATGCGGCGTTCCAGGCGAAGTTTCCTTGGATGCCGGCCATCCCGGAGGAACTCTGGCGCGCCGGCGTGCAATCGCTCGAGCGCTACGAGGCTGCACTGAAGGCCGCGGCGAAGAATCAGAAGCTGGTCGCGGGACAGAATCCCTGCCTGTCGCTGTTCGAGCTGCTCGGCTCGGCGGCCTCGCCGCTGGTCGATGTTCCCGCGCGGCGCCGCGAGATTGCTTCGCGTTTCTCGTGGGCGGTGCCGACGGAGGAAGCGCTCCAGGCGCTCGCCAAGCATGCGCCGCTCGTGGAATGCGGCGCCGGCACGGGCTATTGGACGGCGCTGCTTCGCGCGCGCGGCGTCGATGCGCTCGCCTATGACCTGCGCCCGCCTGCCCGGCGCTGGACCGAGGTGCGGCGCGGCGCGTCGGTCACCGTGGCACGCCGCAATCGCGACCGCGCGCTGCTGCTGTGCTGGCCGCCTTACGACGACGACGCCGCGAGCTATGCGGCGCTGCGCGCCTACCGCGGCGAAGTGGTGATCCACATCGGCGAGCGGCAGGAAGGCGCCACGGGATCGGTGCGCTTCCACCGCGAGCTGGCGCTGAACTGGACGCTGGTCGAGGAGCTCGAGCTGCCCCGCTGGCCGCGGCTGCGCGACAGCATGCTCGTCTACCGGCGCAATGCCCAGCGCCTGCCGCACGCCGAGCGCGACCGCTGCTTCGAGTGCGGCCGGTTCATCCCAACCGGCGCGATCGGCCGCTGCGACGCCTGCTTCGAGCGGCGGCCGCCGGCGCTCGCGCTGCGCGCCGGCCGGCACCGGGTCGAATATCCGCAGGACGTGCTCGACGCCATGCCGGCCGCGCTGCGCCGGGCCTTCGAAGCGAGCGCGAGCCGCATCCCGACCGGCTCGGGCCGGCGTAATATGCCGCAGGGGAGGTAAGCAAAATCAAAGCGCACCGCCTGTTTCCGGAACGGCTGCTGATCGGCCTCGCGCCGCGCGAGGTGGCGATCGTGCGCCGGCGCGCGCTGCCGCGCAGTGCGGTGCTGGAGAGCCGCGTGGAGCCCTGCGATCCGGCCTTTGGCCCGCAGCCGTGGGACGGCGCCGTCTCGGCGCTCAAGGCTTGCGACGCGGCGCTTCGCGCCACCGTAGTGCTGTCCAACCACTTCGTCCGCTACGCGGTCGTGCCGTGGAGCGATGCGCTGGACGGCCACGACGAGGAAGAAGCGTACGTGCGCCACCATTTCGCCAAGATCCACGGCGAACCGGCCGCCGGCTGGGCACTGCGCTGGACCGAAAGCGGCAAGGCGCGCCTGGCGAGCGCCATCGACAAGGCGCTGCTCGAGGCGCTCAGGCAGGCGCTGCCGCTGCTTGCCTCGGTGCAGCCCTACCTCATGGCAGCGGCCAACCGCTGCCGCCACGCAATTCCGAAGAGCGGCGCGTGGCTTGCGCTCGTCGAAGGCGAACGCACCTGCATCGCGCTGCATTCGGGCGGCGACTGGCGCTCGGTGCAGAACGCGCGGGGCGCTTGGCTCGACCTCCTCGAGCGCGAGCGCCATCGCGCCGAAGGCAAAGTGCCCGACCTGGCGCTGCTCGCCGGCGCGCGGCTGGAGGGGGAAATCGCCGGCTGGCGCTTCGAGGAGCTGCAAGGAGGGCTCGCCCATTAGCGTGCGCCCCGTCAATCTCGATTACCTGGCAGCGCCGCGGCGCCTGCCGTGGCTGGGTCTGGGCGTGCTGGCGATCTCCCTCGGCCTATCCGCCTGGCTGGGTCTTGCCTTCCTCGACGCGCAAACACACCTCGCCCGGCTCGAAGCGGCCGCGAACATGGCCTCGCCGGACCACCGGCCGGCGCGCGCGCTGCCCAAGGAGCGGCTGGACGAGGAACCCAAGAGCGCCGAGGCGGTGGTGCGCGAGCTCACGCTGCCGTGGGCGCCGCTGCTGCGCACGCTGGAGGAAGCGGCGATGCGCGACGTGGCGATCCTGCAGCTGCAGCCCGACGCGCACCTGCGCGTGCTCAAGCTCACCGCCGAGGCGAGAAGCCAGGAGGCGATGTTCCGCTACCTGCGGCGCCTGGCGGCGTCCAAGAACCTGGGCGACACGCACCTGGTGAGCCACCAGGTGCAGCGCGACGACCCGCAGCGCCCGGTGCAGTTTTCCGTGCAGGCGACGCTGCGGTGAAGCTGCGTCTCAACGCCGCCTTGCGCCGGCTGGGTGCCGCGGGCGTGCTCGGCATCGGCCTGCTGTTCGCGAGCGCGGCGTTCTATGTGTCGGCGCTCGCGCCGCTCGAAGAGGAGATCGGGCTGCAGAAAGCGGCGCTCGAGCGCCTGCAGTCGCGCAGCCCGTTTCGCCCGGCCTCGGCCGGCGGCCGCGCCGAGGAGCTGCGGCGCTTCTACAACCTGTTCCCGCCCTCGGAGCGGCTCACCGAGGAGACCGCGAAGCTCCACCGCCTGGGGCGCGCCGCGGGCCTGGACCTCGCGCAGGGGGAATACCGCCTCGAGCGCCGCTCGAGCGGCCTGTGGGCCTACCGCGTCACGCTGCCGGTGCGCGGCAGCTACCCGCAGTTGCGCGATTTTCTCGGCGCCGTGCTGAAGGACATGCCGGTGGCCTCCATCGACGGCCTGCGCTTCGAACGAAAGCGCGCCGCCGAAACCCAGCTCGAAGCCCAGGTGCGCGTCACCGTGCACCTGCGGCCCGCCGGAGACGACCGATGAAAACGCTGGTCCTGATGCTCCTGGCGCTCGCGCTCGCCGCGTGCGCTTCAACGCCCACGACCATCGACGAGGCGCGCCGGCACTACCAGGACGGCCGCGGCGAGGAAGCGCTGGCGCTGCTGCAGCAGGCAGCGAAGGCCGATCCGGACGACTTGCGCCTGCGCAGCGAATACTTCCGGCTGCGCGAGCTGCTTTCCGCCCAGTGGCTCGGGCAGGCCGAGATGCTGCGCCAGTCCGGTCACTTCGAGCCGGCCGAGGCGCTCTACCGGCGCATCCAGTCGCACGACCCCGGCAACACGCGCGCCGGCGCGGGACTCGCCCAGGTGCAGACCGACCGCCGCCACCGCGCCACGGTGAGCGCCGCCGAGGAGCTGGTGCGCGCCGGCAAGTACCGCGAGGCGCAGGACCTGCTGCGCCCGGTGCTCACCGAGAACGCCCAGCAGCGCGACGCGCGCCGCCTGCAGCGCACCATCGACGACAAGCTGGTGAAGCCGGTGCTGGTGTCGGCGGAGCTGCGGCCCTCCACCACCCAGCCGGTGTCGCTCGACCTGCGCGACGTGACGGTGCGCAACGTGTTCGAGGTGCTGCAGAAGGCCACCGGCGTCACCTTCGTGTTCGACCGCGACGTGCGCACCGACCAGCGCACCAGCATCTCGCTGCGCAACGCCACCGTCGAGGAGGCGATCCGCCTCATCCTGCTCACCAACTCGCTCGAGCAGAAGGTGGTGAACGAGACCACGGTGTTCGTCTATCCGAACACGCCGCAGAAGCAGCGCGAGTACCAGGAGCTGGTGGTGAAGGGCTTCTACCTCGCCAACGCCGACGTCAAGCAGACCGCCAACATGATCCGCACCCTGGTGAAGACGCGCGACATCTTCATCGACGAGAAAATCAACCTGCTGGTGATCAAGGACACGCCCAGCGCGATCCGCCTGGCCGAGCGCCTGATCGCGGCGCAGGATCTGGCCGAGCCCGAGGTGATGCTGGAGGTGGAGGTGCTGGAGGTGAGCCGCACCCGCCTGCTTGAGCTCGGCATCCGCTACCCCGACTCGCTCGCGGTGAGCCTGGTGGGCGCGGCCGGCGAGGCGGGCCAGCTCACGCTGCGCGAGTGGCTCAACCGCAGCTCCGACATCGTGCAGCTCAACTTCACCAACCCGCTGTTTCTTTTCAGCCTGCGCCAGCAGGACGGCGCCACCAGCGTGCTCGCCAACCCGCGCATCCGCGTGAAGAACAAGGACAAGGCGCGCATCCACATCGGCGACCGCGTGCCGGTGATCACCACCACCGCCGCGGCCACCGGCGGCTTCGTCTCCGAGTCGGTGACCTACCTCGACGTGGGCCTCAAGCTGGAGGTGGAGCCGCTCATCTCGCTCGACGACGAGGTGGGCATCAAGGTGGGGCTCGAGGTGAGCAACATCGTGCGCGAGCTGCGCCCGCCGGGCTCCACCAGCCTCGTCTACCAGATCGGCACGCGCACCGCCGCCACCAACCTGCGCCTGCGCGACGGCGAGACGCAGGTGCTCGCCGGCCTGATCAGCGACGACGACCGCCACATCGCCGACAAGGTGCCGGGCCTGGGCGACCTGCCGGCGCTGGGGCGCCTGTTCAAGCACACCACCGACAACAAGAACCGCAGCGAGATCGTGCTGCTCATCACGCCGCGCCTGGTGCGCACGCTGGCGCGCCCGGACGCCGGGTCGGTGGAGTTCGCCGCCGGCACCGAGGCGTCCACCGGCACGCCGCGCCTGGGCGCCGCGCCGCTCAGCATCCCGCAGATCCCGCCGTCGCTGCCGCCGCAGTCGGAGGACCAGCCGGCCCCGCCGCCGGCCACCAGCGCCCCCGCCACGCCCGGGCTGCCGCTCATCGTGCCGTTCGGCGGAGTGAAGCCATCGGCGCAATGATCCAGCGCGGCTTCACGCTCATCGAGCTGGTCATCACGGTGGCGATCGTGGCGATCCTCGCTTCCGTCGCGCTGCCGCTGAACGAGCTCGTGGTGCAGCGCGCGAAGGAGCAGGACCTGCGCCGCGCCCTGCGCGAGATCCGCGAAGGCATCGATGCCTACAAGCAGGCTTCCGACGAGGGCCGCATCCAGAAGAAGGTCGGCGAGTCGGGCTACCCGCGGCGCCTGGAAGACCTGGTGGAAGGCGTCGAGGACCAGAAAAGCCCCAAGAAGGAAAAGATCTACATCCTGCGCCGGCTGCCTCAGGATCCTTTTGGAGAAAAGTGGGGTGTGCGCGCCTACGCCAGCCCCCCCGACGACCCCAAGGACGGCGACGACGTGTTCGACGTGTATTCGCTCTCGCCCCTGGTCGGCATCAACGGCCGGCCTTACCGCGAATGGTGACGATTTCCAACTGGGGAGGAAATCGGGGTCAGAGCCCGAATTCTCATCCGCGTACGCGTATGCGGAATTCGGGCTCTCACCCCGATTTCCGGGGCTTTACGTTGATCGAGCTGCTGGTCGTGCTCGCGGTGGTGGGCACGCTGCTCACCCTCGCCCTGCCGCGCTATTTCGGCAGCCTGGAGAAATCCAAGGAAGCGGTGCTGAAGGAGAACCTCTACCAGATGCGCGAGGCCATCTCGCGCTACCACGCCGACAAGGGC
>CBDDSA010000100.1:0-4936 GCA_965233185.1 uncultured bacterium | reverse complement strand
TCGACATCGCAGAGGAAACGCGCGAGAGCTTCACCGTGCTCGAGCGCGCAAGCGGCCGGGAATTCCGCTTCGTACTGTCCGGCCCGCAGCTCGCCGATGCCGAATGGCAGGCGTGCCTCGATCGCGTGGCGGCAATGTCCGTGCCGCCCGGGTATGTCGTCGCGAGCGGCTGCCTGCCGCCCCGCGCGCCGGAAGACTTCTATGCGCGCCTTGCGCGCATTGTGCGCGGGCTGGGCGGCCGAATGGTGCTCGATGCATCCGGGCCGGCTCTTGCCGCTGCTCTCGAAGAGGGCGTCTACCTGGTGAAGCCCAATCTGCGCGAGCTGCGCGAGCTCACGGGAGAGTCTTTGGAAGACGAACATGCCTGGGACCGCGCGGCGGGTAACCTGGTCAAAGCCGGCAAGGCCGAGGTCGTTGCGCTGTCACTGGGGCATCGCGGGGCGCTGCTCGCTGCGCAGGGCGTACGGCTGCGCGCGCCTGCGATTCCGGTGAAGATCGCGAGCACGGTCGGCGCCGGCGACAGCTTTCTCGCCGCGATGGTCTGGCGCCTCGCCTCAGGCAGCAGTCTCGAGGACGCGGTCCGGTACGGCATTGCGGGCGGCACCGCGGCGCTGCTCGCGCCGGGCACCAGCCTTGCGCATCGGGAAGACACCGAGCGCCTGGCGATCAGGGTCGAGCTGCAACCGGGCGGGCAAGCGCAGGCCGATGCAGCGCTCGAGCGGGAGCTGGACGACGCTCTGAAAGGGACCTTTCCAGCAAGCGATCCGCTCGCCGTCGATACCGCCGTCGATACCGCCGACGAGCACGCCGCGAGGCGCAACCGAGCCGCGCGTGAAAAGCCGGGAAAGAAATCCCGCTGACTCGAGGCTTGAACGCCGGTCCCCAAGGCCTAGCACCACAGTTCCGATCGGACCCCCATGCCCTGCGACCATGTAAGCGACAGCCCCTAGAATCAGGAGCCTGCATGCAGCCCGCTGCCGCAGGACGACCATCGCACTCATGAAAGTAAGCACGGACGCGTGGTCCTCGCGCGCCGTCAGCCTGTTCGAGCCCGACCGCAACTGCATGGCCGTGGTCCAGGCGAATCGCGCCGCCCCGCTGGTGGACGCGGAAAGCTATTTCCGCGCTTTCCGCCACGCCTGCGAGCGCGCCCGCCACAGCATCATCATTCTCGCCTGGGATTTCGACAGTCGTACCCGCCTCGACTTCGATGGAGGCTCCGGCCCGCCCGCCTTGCTGGGCGACTTCCTCAACTATCTCGCGAAGCGCCGGCGCCACCTGCACATCCATGTGCTCAATTGGGATTACCCGTTGGTGTTCTCCGGCGGCCGGGAGCTGCGCCCGATCTACGGCCTGGGCTGGACGCCTCACCGCAGGGTGCACATTCGCTATGACAACACGCACCCGACGGGCGGCTCGCAGCACCAGAAGATCGTCGCAATCGACGACGCCATGGCGTTCTGCGGCGGCCTCGACCTCACCGCGCGCCGCTGGGACTGCGTCGCGCACAAGGCGGAGGACGAGCGGCGCATATGGGAAGGAGTGCCCTACCCGCCTTTCCATGACGTGATGGCGGCGGTCGACGGCGAGGCGGCGGCCACGCTGGCAGAAATAGCGCGCGCCCGTTGGTTGAAGGCGACAGGCCGCCGTATTCCCCCTGCGCCCAGAGATCAAGGTGCAGGAACGGACCCCTGGCCCGAGAACCTGACCCCGCACATGACTGATGTGCTGGTTGCCGTTTCGCGCACCCTGCCGCAGACCGAGCCGTCCGGGGAGATCAGGGAAGTCGAAGCGCTGTACGTCGACATGATCGCCGCGGCGAAGGAATGCATCTATCTCGAGAACCAGTATTTCACCTCCGACCGTCTGGGCGAGGCGCTCGCCTCACGCCTCGCGGAGGAGGACCCGCCGGAAATCGTGGTGGTCACGCGGCTTCTCAGCCATGGCTGGCTGGAGGAGCACACCATGGAAATGCTGCGCACACGGCTGGTGAACAGGCTTCGCGAGGCGGATCGCAAGGGCCGATTCGAGATCTACGCCCCCCACGTTGCCGGACTCAAGGAGGGCACGTGCGTCGATATCCATTCCAAAGTGGCGGTGGTCGACCAGCAATGGCTGCGCATCGGCTCGACCAACCTCGCCAACCGCTCCATGGGCCTGGACAGCGAGTGCGACCTTACGTTCGAAGCCGGAGGCAACCGCGCGCATCAGATCGCCATCGTCGATTTCCGCGACGGCCTGATCAGCGAGCATCTTGGGGTGCCCGTCGACAAGTGGCGGGCCACGCTGAAGGAACTGCGCTCGCTGCACGGGGCGATCCGCGCCTTGCGCGCCGACGAACGCACGCTGAGGCCGCTCGACCATTTGCCCGAGTTGTCGGAGCCGGCCATGACCCTGGTGTCCGCGGCAGACCCGGAGCGTCCCGTCTCGCTCGAGCAGCTGATGGACCAATTCTCCTCGTCACCGGCTGCGCCCGGGCGGCGGGCCGGGCCGGCGTGGGGCAAGCTCGTTTCCTTCGCCCTGGTGCTGGGAGCGCTGGCGCTCATGTGGCGCTTCACCCCGCTGGCCGAGTACGTGACCGTCGAGCGCGTGCGCGGCTGGGCGCAAGCCGCGGGCGCCACCGGGTGGGCGCCGTTCGCGCTCATGGTGTCGTACACGCCCTCCGCATTCGTCATGTTCCCCCGGCCGTTGATCACCTTATTCGCGGTGGTGGCTTTCGGGCCGTGGCTCGGGTTTGTCTTAGCCATGGCCGGCATCGCGATCTCCGGCGTCTGCATCTACTACCTGGGCCGCGCCGCGTCGCGCGACACGGTTCGCCGCATCGCCGGCGAGCGGCTCAATCGCACGAGCGAGCTGCTGCGCCGCCACGGCCTCGCTGCCGCCTTCGCCTGCAGCGTCGCGCCCGTCGCGCCCTTCATCGCGGTCGGCGTGATTGCAGGCGCAGTGCGCATCAAGCTCTGGCGCTACCTCGGCGGCATGCTGCTCGGGATGCTGCCCGGCACGCTCGCGACCACCGTGTTCGCCGACCAGATCGCGGCAGCCCTGGGGGAGTCCGGCAGCATCAACTACTGGCTGGTGGCGGGCGTCGTGCTGGTGTTCGTCATCCTCGTCCTCGTTGTGCGCCGATGGATGAAAAAGCTCGAGCAGGACGAGCGCCGCGGCGCCGGCGCACAGCAAAGACCGTCCCGGGGCTCTCCCCAGGCCGCGTAGCGCGCCCCGCGCGCTTCAGGACCGAAACTTGCGTGGATTCCCCCGCCCAGGATGATCCCGGGCGCCTCAGTCCACCAACACAAGGTATCCCATGAAACCAGTCAGACTCGCCTCTCTGTGTGTCGCGGCAGCTTCCGTGCTGCTGCCGGCGCATGCCGTTTTCGCGCAGGACAAGACCCAGGACCAGGCTCAATCGCGCCAGACCATCCGCGATCAGGATATTTACGGCTCCGAGATGATGACCAGCGAAGAGCGCAACGAGTACCGCCAGAAGATGCGAGCCGCCGGGACGGCCGAAGAGCGGGAGCGCCTGCGCGCCGAGCACCACGAACAGATGAAGGAGCGCGCGCAGGCGCGCGGCATGACGCTGCCCGACCGGCCGCGCGCGGGGCGCGGTCCGGGAGATGCCTCCGCTGGCGGCGGCATGGGCCCGGGCGGCGGCGGCATGGGTCCGGGCGGCGGTGGCATGGGTCCGGGCGGCGGTGGCATGATGGGTCCGGGCGGTGGCATGGGTCCCGGAGGTAGCGCCGGCGGGGGCCGCTGAACCGAACGGCAGGGAGGGGTATTAAACCCCTGCTTGCAAGCACTGCGGTGCGCAGCGCGGCGAGCACCTCGGGGCTGCGTACCGGCAGAGCATGCCCTCGGGCAGGGTGCCGAGGCGAAACTTGGGGCTCGGCAGGTCGGCGAGGACAGCGATCGGTCATAGGCTTCGAGGCTCAGCAGATCGATGACGTTTGACGGAACGAAGGTCGCGGTGGTCGGCGCCGGCCGGGTCGGCAGCACGCTCGCCTATACGCTTGCTTCTTCCGGTGTGGCGCGCGAGATCGTCGTGATAGACGCAAACCGGGAGCGGGCGGGAGGCGAGGCGATGGACATCGCGCAAGCGGTGCCCTTCTACGCACCGGTCAGCGTGAAGCCGGGCGGCTTGGCCGATGCAGCGGGCGCGGCGGTGACGGTGATCGCTGCGGGCGCCGCGCAGCGGGAGGGCGAGAGCCGGCCGGCGCTCCTGGTGCGGAACGTGGAGGTGCTGCGCGGCATCGTGACCGAAGTGGTCCGCGCGAATCCCGAAGGGCTGCTCCTCATCGCCACCAATCCGGTCGATGCGCTCACATTCGCCGCATTGCGCCTGTCGGGGTTGCCGCCCGCGAGGGTGTTCGGCTCCGGCACGGTGCTCGATACGGCGCGGCTGCGCGCAGAGCTTTCGGCGCACTACGGCGTGGATGCCCGCAACGTCCATGCGTACGTGCTCGGCGAACATGGCGACAGCGAGCTCGTCGCTTGGTCGGCGGCTACCCTCGCGAGCGTGCAGCTTCACGAATATTGCCGGCTGACCGGCATGTCATGTACTGGGGAGGATATGGCTGCGATGGCCACGCGTGTGCGCGATTCCGCTTACGAGATCATCCGCCGCAAGGGCGCCACCAACTTTGCGATTGCGGCCGCGCTCACCCGCATCATCGAGGCCGTAGTGCGCGACCAGGCGTCGGTGCTCACCGTGTCGACGCTCGTCGACGGGCACTACGGCATCCATGGCGTGTGCCTGAGCCTGCCCGCCATCGTCGATCGTTCGGGCATCCGGCGCGTGCTGCCGATCCCGCTCTCGGAGGAGGAGATCGGCGGTCTGCGGCGCTCGGCAGATGCCGTGCGAGACGCCGTTTCGCACGCGGGGTTTTGACGCAGGTCAACGGGTCGCGCGGTCGTCACTCCATACTGGCCCAGTCGCGAA
>CBDDSA010000099.1:0-17258 GCA_965233185.1 uncultured bacterium | reverse complement strand
GCCGGGATCTGGTGGCCCCACCAGAGCTGCCGCGAGATGCACCAGTCCTGGATGTTCTCCAGCCACTGGTGGTAGGTGGTGGTCCAGTGCTCCGGGTAGAACTTCACCTCGCCGCGGCGCACCACCTCGATGCCGTCGCGGGCGAGGCTATCCATCTTCACGAACCACTGGTCGGTGAGCATCGGCTCGACGATCACGCCGGTGCGTCCGGAGCGCGGCACGCGCAGCTTGTAGGGCTTCTCGGATACCAGAAGCTGCTGCGCCTTGAGCTCCTCGATGATCCGCCGGCGGGCTTCGAAGCGCTCCAGGCCGCGGAAGCGGACCGGCACTTGGTCGTTGAGGCGCCCATCCAGGGTAAGGATGCTGACCGGCTCGAGGCCGTGGCGCTTGCCGACCTGGTAGTCGTTGAAATCGTGCCCCGGGGTGATTTTCACGCACCCGGTGCCGAAGGCCGGGTCGACGTAGTCGTCGGCGATGATCGGGAGGCTTCTGCCGGCGAGGGGCAGTTTCGCGCGTTTGCCGACGATGGCTCTATACCTTCCATCATCCGGATGAACGGCAACCGCGACGTCGCCGAGCATGGTCTCGGGGCGCGTCGTGGCCACCACCAGGGATGCGCTGCCGTCCTCGAGCGGGTAGCGGATTTCCCAGATCTTTCCGTCCTCTTCCTCGCTGTCGACCTCGAGGTCGGACACCGCCGTGCCGAGCACCGGGTCCCAGTTCACCAGGCGCTTGCCGCGGTAGATGAGGTTCTGCTCATACAATTGGACGAACACTTCCACCACCGCCCGGGACATGCGCGTGTCCATGGTGAAGTAGCCGGCCTTCTGCCCTTCGGTGTCGGCGTAGGTCCAGTTCGCCGAGGCGCCCAGGCGGCGCATCTGGCGCATGATGGTGGCGCCCGATTGCTGCTTCCATTGCCAGACGCGCTCGACGAACTTTTCGCGACCAAGGTCCTGGCGCGTCTTGCCCTGCTCCTCCAGCTGGCGCTCGACCACGATCTGGGTGGCGATGCCGGCGTGGTCGGTGCCCACCACCCAGTTGGTATTGAAGCCGCGCATGCGGTGGTAGCGGATCAGCGCGTCCATCAGGGTCTGCTGGAAGGCGTGGCCCATGTGCAGCGTGCCGGTGACATTGGGCGGCGGCAGCTGGATGCAGTAGGCGGGCTGGGCAGCCTCGTCGTGCCGGAAGTATCCGGCCGATTCCCACCGCTGGTACCAGGCCTGCTCGACCGCGGCCGGGTTGAAGCTCTTGTCCAGCACTTCAGTCTCTTTGCGGCGGGGCGGCGAGGGCGCTGGCCACCGAGGCGGCCACCGCCTCGCGCACCATCTGCGTGACGCTGACGGTGAGCTCGGCGCGCACGCTGTCGAGCGCCTGCCCGAGCACCTCGGACAGCGTGCGGGCGAGGCGCTCGTCGATCACGCGGTCGACCTCCGGCGCCAGGCGCGACAGCACCGCGCGCTCCAGCTCGCGCGCCAGGGCCTCCAGCGCCGCCGCGGTCACCGCGGGCGGCTGCGAGGCGCTCGCCTCGTCGACTATTTCTGTGAGTACCGGGACCAGCGAATCGTCACTCACTGCGCTCGGCTTCCTGTGCGAGGTCGTGGTTCGTGATCTTGTAGCCGCGCTCGCGGTAGAAACGGTAGCGCAGCCGCCCGGCTTCGCGCCCCGCGTCGTCGGCGCCGACCACTTCCAGGAGGCGCTCGAAACGCTCGAAGTGCGGCGGGCATTGCTCGCCGAGATTGAGCAGCAGCTCGCAGCCGGGCGCGGCCTGCGCGTCGGCCGCGATGAGCACGGGGGTGTCGGGGGCCAGCGGGTCGTGCGGCGCGCAGTGCGGCACGAAACCGACGGCCGGCCAGGTCCACAGCAGCTTGTCGATGCGGCTTGCCGCCTCGGCATCCGGGGCGTAGATCAGCAGGCGCTTTTTCTGCCCCGCCGCCTTGCCGGCGAGCCGGCACGCCACCTGGAAGCGATCCTGCGCATTGAAGTAGAAGTCGACGGTGGTCACGCCTGGCTCAGGGCGAAACGCACCAGCAGGGGAACCGGCCGGCCGGTGGAGCCCTTTTCCCGGCCGCTTTTCCAGGCGGTGCCGGCGATGTCCAGGTGCGCCCAGCGCAGCTCGCGAGTGAAGCGCGACAGGAAGCAGGCGGCGGTAATGCTGCCGCCGGGGCGGCCGCCGATGTTGGCGAAGTCGGCGAAGTTCGAGCGCAGCTGCTCCTGGTAATCGTCCCACAGCGGCATCTGCCATACGCGGTCCCACGCATCGTCGGCCGCCTCGCGGATCCCGTCGGCGAGCTTCTGGTCGTTGGCGAAGAGACCGGTGGCGACATGGCCCAGCGCAATCACGCAGGCGCCGGTGAGGGTGGCGACGTCGATGACCGCCTCGGGCTCATAGCGCGCCGCATAGGTGAGCGCATCGCACAGGATGAGGCGGCCTTCGGCGTCGGTGTTGAGGATTTCGACCGTCTGGCCCGACATGGAGGTGACCACGTCGCCCGGCCGCGAGGCGGCGCCGCCCGGCATGTTCTCGCAAGTGGGGATGATGCCGACGACATTGACCGGCGCCTTCATGGCGGCGAGCGCGCGGATGGCGCCCAGCACGCTGGCGGCCCCCGACATGTCGTATTTCATTTCGTCCATCTCGCCGGCGGGCTTGAGCGAGATGCCGCCGGTATCGAAGGTGATGCCCTTGCCCACCAGCGCGAGGGGCTTCTTGCCCTTGGCCGCGCCGGCGTAGCGCAGCACGATGAGCTTGGGCGGCTGGTGCGAGGCGCGCGCCACGGCGAGGAACGCGCCCATGCCCAGGCGCTCCATGTCGCGGCGCTCCAGCACCTCGACGTCGAGCTTGAACTGCTTCGCCAGCTTCTTTGCCTCGTCCGCGAGGTAGGAGGGCGTGCAGATGTTCGGCGGCAGGTTTCCCAGGGTGCGCGCCAGCTCGGCGCCGTCGGCGGTGGCCTGCGCCTCGGCCAGCGCGTGCTGCAGCTGCGTGCTTGAACTTAAGGGGATGAGCACATGCCCAAGCACGGAAGAGGGGGATTTCTTCTGCGTCTTGAGCTGGTCGAAGCGGTAGAACGCTTCGCGCACGCCGAGCACCGCGTGGCGCACGTTCCAGGACAGCGGCCGGGCGCCGACCTTGGTGTCGGCGACGAACAGCGCGGCATCCTTGGCGCCGAGCTCGCGCAGCGCGAGGCCGGCGGCGCGCACCGCGTCGCGGTAGGCGGCCTCGGCATAGTCCTTCTTCTCGCCCAGGCCGACCAGCAGCACGCGCTCGGCCGCCACGCCGGGCAGGCCGCGCAGCAGCAGGGTGGACCCGGTGCGCCCGGCGAGGTCGCCAAGCGCCTTTTTCAGCGCGCCCTTGGACGCCTGGTCGACGCGTCGGGCGGCGGGCGTGAGCTCGTTTGCGGCATGCACGCCCAGCACCACGCAGCCCGCTTTGGCCGCCTCGGGCGACAGGGCCTTTATGCTAAATTGCATCGCGAAAGTATCGCATGACACGACGCGGTTTTTTCAATTGATATTTCACCGGGCGCTGCTCAGGGAATTCGCCGGACTCGCGGGCGCGGTGTTCATGACGCTGTTCGCCATCGCGCTTACCACGCGGCTCATCCGCCTGCTCGGCCAGGCGGCCGGCGGCAAGATTCCGTCCGACGCGGTGGTGGCGTTCCTCGGCTTTTTCTCCCTCGGGGCGCTGCCGGTGCTGCTGTCGCTCACCATGTTCATCTCGGTGCTGCTCACGCTCACGCGCGGCTGGCGCGACTCCGAGATGGTGATCTGGTTCGGCTC
Source organism: uncultured bacterium (assembly GCA_965233185.1). GTDB lineage: Bacteria > Pseudomonadota > Gammaproteobacteria > Burkholderiales > SG8-39 > SCGC-AG-212-J23. The sequence continues at coordinate 13,478 of CBDDSA010000099.1, read as the reverse complement.
CGGCCTGTCGCTCGCCGCGTGGATGAAGCCGGTGATGCTGTTTGCGCTGCCGCAGATCGCGGTGATCACGGCGCTGTCGCTGTTCATCTCGCCGTGGGCGGCGCAGATGAGCGAGCAGTACCGCACCAAGATCGAGTCGCGCGACGACGTGAGCCGCGTCAGCCCGGGCGTGTTCGGCGAGACCTCGAGCCGCGACCGGGTGTTCTTCGTCGAGTCGATCTCGGGCGACGCCTCGGCGGTGCAGAACGTCTTCGTGAGCTCGGTGCACCAGAAGAAAAGCGGCGTCAGCATGAGCCGCACGGGTCACACCGAGACTGCGCCCAACGGCGATCGCTTCATCGTGCTCGAGGACGGCCGGCGCTACGAGGGCATGCCGGGCGACCAGGAGTATCGCGTGATGGAGTTCGACCGCTACGCCGCGCGCATCGAGACGCGCGAGGGCGCCGAGCCGCAGCTCACGCACAAGAGCCGCGCCACCTGGTCGCTTCTCCAGGATCCCACCCACGTCAACCTGGGCGAGCTGCTGTGGCGCATCGGCGTGCCGGTGTCGGCCGCGGTGCTCGCGCTGCTCGCCATACCGATGAGCTTCGTGAACCCGCGCGCCGGACGCTCGCTCAACCTGCTGTTCGCCCTGTTCACCTACATCGTCTACTCCAACCTGCTCAGCGTGAGCCAGGCGAAGGTGGCACAGGGGCGCCTGGATTTCGGCGTCGGCCTGTGGCTGGTGCATGCCGGGATGGTCCTGCTGCTGCTTTTCATGTTCGCGCAGCGCATGCAGCTCATCCGCCTGCGGCTGGGCCGCTAGTGCCGGCGCCGCGGCTGCGCACGCTGGAGCGCTACTTCGCGCGCCAGATCTACGCCAACGTGCTGTTCGTGCTGGCCGCGTTCCTCGGCCTGTTCGCGTTCTTCGACCTGATCCGCGAGCTCGCCGACCTCGGGCGCGGCGACTACGAGCTGCGCCAGGTGTTCGTGTTCGTGGCGCTCTCGGCGCCCACCAACGCCTACGAGCTGTTCCCCATCGCGGTGCTGATCGGCACGCTGTACGTGCTTGCGCACCTCGCGGGCAACTCCGAGTTCACCGTGATGCGCGCCTCGGGCCTGTCGCCGCGCCGCGCCGCGCTGGTGCTGGGCAAGATCGGCGTGGCTTTCGTGGTGGCGACTTTCATGGTGGGCGAATGGGTGGCGCCGGCCGCCGAGGAGCTGGCGCAGAAGGTCAAGATGCGCGCCATGAGCGCGCTCATCGGCCAGGACCTGCAGTCGGGCCTGTGGTTCAAGGACGAGGGCTCGTTCATCAACGTGCGCGAGGCGCGGCAGGCCAACGTGCTGCAGGACGTGCGCATCTTCCAGTTCGACGGCGACTACCGGCTGCGCAAGATGACCGCCGCGGAGCGCGGCGACTATGAAGGCAACGGCGTCTGGCGGCTCGCCAGGGTGGTCGAGACCGAGTTCACGCCGCAGGGCCCGCGCACCTTGCGGCTTGCCGAGCGCGAATGGCGCTCCGCGGTGAGCCCCGACATGCTGGACGCGCTCATCGTGCGGCCCGAGCGCATGTCGGCGTTCGCGCTGCACAAGTACACCCAGCACCTGGCGGGCAACAAGCAGAAGACCGAGCGCTACGAGATCGCCTTGTGGAAGAAGATCGTCTACCCGCTCGCCACGCTGGTGATGATGGCGCTCGCGCTGCCCTTCGCCTACATGCACGCGCGCGCCGGCAGCATCGGCCTGAAGGTGTTCCTCGGCATCATGCTCGGCATCTTCTTCCACATGCTGAACAGCCTGTTCTCCCACATCGGCCTGCTGCAGAACTGGCCGCCGATCTCCGCCGCCGTGCTGCCCAGCGCCGCCTTCCTCGCGGCGGCGGTGCTCATGATGTGGTGGGTCGAGAGAAGATAAATGGGGACGGACCCCATTTTTCTCATTGGGTGACCGCCGGACGGCCTCGCATCCTGCGACGCTTGCCGACTACGCAGCCGATTCGAGTCGCCTTTCGAATCTCCTCCACCATGGGCGGCGGGAGTGCGTCGAGGCATAGCTCCTGGTAGGCGCGTGCTCGTAAGTCAGACCGTGTCGCCAGTGCCTCATAGGCCACGTGCGCTGTGACAAGGTGGCTCGGGAAGCCTTCGGCGTTAGCTGAATAGCTGGACCAGCGGTACTGGCCGGCCGCGGCTACCATGCCGGCGCGCACCGGGTTCAACTCTATGTAGCGATAGCAGGCAAGGACATAGCTGTCGGAGTTCACCAGGCAGGAGTGAAACCGCCCCTCCCAAAGGGTGCCGCTACGGCCGAGCCGGTGATTCAGCCATTGCACGTAGCACTGGCTCAGATTTTTCATGAGCAGGCCGCAGGCCTCCACGCTGCTCGGAGTGGCGAGCAGGTGCACATGATTGGTCATGAGGCAGTAGGCGTGGACAGCGCAGCTGAATTTCGCCGAGAACCGCGCGAGGAACCCCAGGTATGCGGTGAAGTCCCCTGGCTGCAGGAAGCAGGGATGGCGATTGATGCCTCGCTGGACAATGTGAAGCGCAAAACCCGGCAGCACCGCGCGAGCGCGTCTTGGCATGTTCTCGACAACGGAGCGGTCATGCGGCTGGTTGACGGCCAGATGAGAAAAATGGGGTCCGTCCCCATTTAACGGCAGATGAGGCGGGTGCCGGCGAGGCGGTCGTGGAGGAATTGCCGGTCGCGGTCGAACAGGGCCCACACGATCGAGATGCCGGTGGGAACCGCGACGCAGGCGATCAGGAAGCGCAGCACGGCTTTCTTCGGCGTGACCTCGACCAGGCGGATTTTCCAGGCCTTCATCGCCAGGGTCTGGCCGCCGCGCAGCCAGCACCACAGGAAGTAGGCGCCAGCGACGATGACGATGAACGCCTGCAGCGCCAGGCGCGCGCCACCGGGGCGGGTGGTGTCGGCGCCGCCGCTCGCGAAGTAGAAGATCCAGGCGGCGAAGAACGCGACTGCGAACAGCAGGATCGCCTCGTAGGCCATGCTGGCGAGGCGGCGGGGCAGCCCCGGGGTCACGCCTAGTTTTTTTGCGGGCGCGGCTGGGGTGGGGGCAGCATGTCGGCGCGCTCGTGCGGCGGCAGCGCCTGGTACTCGGCCCAGCGCTCGGCGAGGCGCTGGTTTTTCTTTTCGGCGCGCTGCTTGGCGATGCGCTTGTAGTTCTCGCGCGCCTGCTGGCGCTGCTGCGGCGTAAGGGCCGCCCAGCGCTGCATGCGCCGTTGCACGCGCTCCTGCTCGTTGGCGTTCAGGGTCGGATAGCGCTTGGCGATCCCGACCCACTTGCGCCGGCGCTCCGGGGCGAGCTCGTCCCAGTCCTCCTTGAGCGGCGCGAGGATCATCTGCTGGTCGGCGGTGAGCTCGGCCCAAGCCGGGCGGCTGGGCTTGGCGGCCTTCTTGGAGGCGGGCTGCGCGGCGGCGCCGGCCGCGATGCACAGCGCGACCAGCAGGAGCGCGAGGCGGCGCAGCCTCACTGCTCGCCGCCGCGCTGCTTGAGCCAGTTCTGGAAGCCGCGGTCGAGGTAGGCGTCGATCGGCAGATCGTCGGTGAGCAGCTGCGCGTCGATCTCTTCGATCTCCTGGATGCGCTGGTTCTGCTGCCAGTACTGCACCATGGCGAGCGCGAGCACCAGCATGCCCAGGGGCAGCAGGATGCGCCAGGCGACCCCGCCCCAGCCGCCTACGCGGCCGAGCACGTTGTCGGCCCAGGCCATGGCGGGCGAAAGCTCGGTGCGCTGGCGCGCGAGGGCGCGCTCGCGCGCCGCGCGCAGCCGCTCCGCCGTCGAGGCATCGACCCCCGCCAGTCCGCGGTTGAGCACCTGGCGGACCTTGTTGCCAAATTGCATCTCGTTCATCGTCTTATCAGGACCTTGCCGGTTCACGGGGTCACACCGCGCGCCTTAAGCGCCGCAGCCAAAGTATGCGCTGCCCGGGAGCAATGCGTTTTCACGCTGCCCTCCGAGCAGCCCATTCTTCGGGCGGTTTCGGCTACGTCCAGTTCCTCCCAGTAACGCATCACAAACGCTTCCCGTTGACGCTCCGGTAAGCGGGCAATTTCTTGCTCTATTATTTCAAGGACTTGGCTTCGCTCCAACTCCGACCCCGGGGCCTGGGGGTTCGAGCCGTCGGGCGCCTCGAACGTTTCCAGCGGGTCTTCGCCTTCGTCCTCGCGCCCGGGCGAGAGCGAAGCGAGCACGGTGACCCACAGCGAGCGCACCTTCTGGCGGCGGTACCAGTCGCGGATGGCGTTCTGCATGATGCGATGGAACAGCAGCGGCAGCTCGGGCGGCGGGCGATGGCCGTAGCGCTCGGCCAGCCGCAGCATCGCGTCCTGCACGATGTCGAGCGCCGCTTCCTCGTCGCGCACGGCGAACACGGCCTGCTTGAACGCGCGCCGCTCGACGCCTTCGAGAAACGCCGACAGCTCGCTGCGGGATGCCAGGGTGGACCCTCTGCCAGGGCGGTGTTGTTTGGCGGCAGATGGTACCAAAGTCGCGCCTGCGCCAGCCCGCGCGCTGCTTGACCGCACCGCACCAAGCCTTTATTGTTCAAAGCCTTTCCGCGTTTCAGCGGCTTTGGACCACCGGCCTTTGGACCACCTATGGATCGAGTGAAGACGAGCCAGCTCTCCGGCGCCGAGATCGTGGTGCGCTGCCTCCAGGAGGAGGGCGTGGACTACGTCTTCGGCTACCCCGGCGGCGCGGTCCTGTTCATCTACGACGCGCTGTTCAAGCAGGATAAGGTGAAGCATGTCCTGGTGCGCCACGAGCAGGGCGCGGTGCACGCGGCCGACGGCTATTCGCGCTCGTCGAAGAAGGTGGGCGTAGCCCTGGTTACCTCGGGGCCGGGCGTCACCAACGCCGTCACCGGCATTGCCACCGCCTACATGGACTCGATCCCGATGGTGGTGATCAGCGGCCAGGTACCCACCCATGCGATCGGCCTGGACGCGTTCCAGGAATGCGACACGGTCGGCATCACGCGCCCGATCGTGAAGCACAACATGCTGGTGAAGGACGTGAAAGACCTTGCCTTCGCCGTCAAGAAGGCTTTCCACATTGCCACCACCGGGCGTCCCGGTCCCGTGGTCGTGGACATCCCCAAGGACGTGACGGCCGCCGTGGGCGAGTTCCATTACCCCGAGAGCGTGGCGATGCGCTCCTACAACCCGGTGCGCAAGGGTCATGCCGGGCAGATCAAGAAAGCGGTGCAGCTGCTGCTCCAGGCCGAGCGCCCCATGGTCTACACCGGCGGCGGCGTCGTGCTGTCCGAAGCTTCTTCCCAACTGAGAGAACTGGTAAGGCAGCTCGGGTTCCCGTGCACGAACACGTTGATGGGGCTGGGCGCGTATCCAGCCACCGACCCGCAATTCCTCGGCATGCTGGGCATGCACGGCACGTACGAGGCCAACATGGCCATGCAGCACTGCGACGTGCTGCTCGCCATCGGCGCGCGCTTCGACGACCGGGTCATCGGCGATCCTGCCCACTTCGCGCAGAACCCGCGCAAGATCATCCACATCGACATCGATCCTTCGTCCATCTCCAAGCGGGTGAAGGTGGACGTGCCGATCGTCGGCAACATCCCGGACGTGCTCGACGAGCTGCTCAAGCTTCTGAAGAGCGTCGAGAAAAAGGACCTGAAGGCGTGGTGGGCGCAGATCGAGGACTGGCGCGCCAAGGACTGCCTGAGGTATGACCGCCGGTCGAAGATCATCAAGCCGCAGTTCGTCATCGAGAAGCTCTACGAGGTCACCGGCGGAGAGGCGTTCGTCACCTCCGACGTCGGCCAGCACCAGATGTGGGCGGCGCAGTTCTACAAGTTCGACCAGCCGCGGCGCTGGATCAACTCGGGCGGGCTGGGCACCATGGGCTTCGGCCTGCCCGCGGCGATGGGCGTGCAGCTCGCCAACCCGGGCGCCACGGTGGCCTGCGTGACCGGCGAGTCGTCCATCCAGATGTGCCTGCAGGAGCTTTCCACCTGCAAGCAGTACCGGCTGCCGATCAAGATCGTCAACCTGAACAACAAGTACATGGGCATGGTGCGCCAGTGGCAGCAGTTCTTCCACGGCAACCGCTATTCCGAGTCCTACATGGACGCGCTGCCCGATTTCGTCAAGCTCGCCGAGGGATACGGGCATCGCGGCGTGCTGGTGGAGAAGCCGGCCGACGTGGAGCCCGCGCTGCGCGAGGCGTTCGCCAGCAAGAAGGAGCTGGTGTTCCTCGACTTCCTCACCGACCAGACGGAGAACGTTTATCCGATGATTCCCGGCGGCAAGGGCATCACGGAAATGATTCTTTCCGAAGAGCTGTGAGCCGCCACATCATTTCGGTCCTCGTGGAGAACGAGGCCGGAGCGCTGTCCCGCATCGCCGGCCTGTTCTCGGCGCGCGGCTACAACATCGAGACGCTCACCGTCGCGCCCACCGAGGACGCGTCGATGTCGCGCATGACCATCGTCACCAGCGGCTCGGAGGACGTGATCGAGCAGATCACCAAGCAGCTGAACAAGCTGATCGAGGTGGTGAAGGTCATCGATCTGTCCGAGGCCGAGCACATCGAGCGCGAGCTGATGCTGATCAAGGTGCGCGCCGGCCAGAAGGAGCGCGAGGACATGAAGCGCATGGCCGACATCTTCCGCGGGCGCGTCATCGACGTGTCCGACAACACCTACACCATCGAGCTCACCGGCGATACGCGCAAGCTCGACGCCTTCATCCATGCGCTCGATCCCGGCAGCATCGTCGAGACCGTGCGCACCGGGGCGAGCGGCATCGGCAGGGGTAATCGCGTTTTGCGGGTCTGACCCGCTTCGTTTTCTCAGGGGACAACCATGAAGGTTTATTACGACAAGGACGCCGACCTTTCGCTCGTGAAGGGCAAGAAGGTCACCATACTGGGCTACGGCTCGCAGGGGCACGCCCACGCGCAGAACCTGCAGGATTCGGGCGTGAAGGTCACCGTGGGGCTGCGCAAAAGCGGCGCCTCGTGGGACAAGGCCAAGAAAGGCGGCATCGAGGTGGCCGAGCTGGACGAGGCGATCGCGAGCGCCGACATCGTCATGGTGCTGCTGCCCGACGAGCACCACGCGGCGGTCTACCAGCAGTTCATCGAGCCGAACATCAAGAAGGGCGCCTCGCTCGCCTTCGCGCACGGCTTCAACATCCACTACGGGCTGATCCAGCCGCGCGCCGACCTCGACGTCTGGATGGTGGCGCCCAAGGCGCCGGGCCATACCGTGCGCTCGACTTACGCGGCGGGCGGCGGCGTGCCGATGCTGATCGCGGTGCACCGCGACTTCTCGAAGAAGGCGCGCGACGTGGCGCTGTCGTATGCCGCCGCGATCGGCGGCGGCAAGGCCGGCATCATCGAGACCAACTTCAAGGAAGAGACCGAGACCGATCTGTTCGGCGAGCAGACCGTGCTGTGCGGCGGCTGCGTGGAGCTGGTGAAGGCGGGCTTCGACACCCTGGTGGAGGCCGGCTACGCGCCGGAGATGGCCTACTTCGAGTGCCTGCACGAGCTCAAGCTCATCGTCGACCTCATGTACGAGGGCGGCATCGGCACCATGAACTACTCCATCTCCAACAACGCCGAGTACGGCGAGTACGTGTCGGGCCCGAAAGTGATCGACGCGGGCACGCGCCAGCGCATGAAGGAGATCCTGCATCGCATCCAGTCGGGCGAGTACGCCAAGGAGTTCGTGCTGGAGAACCGGGCCGGCGCGCCGGTGCTGCTGTCGCGCCGCCGCATGACGGCCGAGCTGCCGATCGAGAAGGTCGGCGCGCGGCTGCGCGAGATGATGCCCTGGATCCGCAAGAACCGCCTTGTCGACACCAGCAAGAACTAGCTACCCGCACCCCATCGTCGCCCGGGAGGGATGGCCTTTCCTGGGAGCTGCGGTGGTGCTGGCGCTGGGAATCGGGTTTTTCCTGGGCTGGGCCTGGTCGGTGCCGTTCTGGCTGCTGGCGCTGTTCATCCTGCAGTTCTTCCGCGACCCGCCGCGCCAGGTGCCGCAGGACCCCGCCGCGGTGGTCTCGCCGGCCGACGGGCGCATCGTCGAGGTGAGCCGCGCGCAGGATCCCTACCTCAAGCGCGACGCGCTCAAGGTGAGCGTGTTCATGAACGTATTCAACGTGCATTCCAACCGCTCGCCGGTCGACGGCGTGGTGAAGCAGCGCTGGTACTTCGCCGGGGCCTTCGTCAATGCGGCGCTCGACAAGGCTTCGCTGCACAACGAGCGCAACGCGCTCTGGCTGCAGACCGGCGATGGCCGCGACGTGACCTGCGTGCAGGTCGCCGGGCTGATCGCGCGGCGCATCCTGTGCTATGTTGAGGCGGGCGCCGAGCTCGCGCGCGGCCAGCGTTTCGGCTTCATCCGGTTCGGCTCGCGCGTGGACCTGTACCTGCCGCCGGATGCGCAAGTCACGGCGGCCATCGGCGAGAAGGTGTACGCCGCGGAGACCGTGCTCGCATGGCTGACGAGTCCGAGTTCGAAACCGAGATAGCGCCGCCGCGCCTGGGCCTGGGCGGCCTGCGCCGCCGGGGCATCTATCTGCTGCCCAACCTTTTCACCACCGGGGTGCTGTTCTGCGGCTTCTTCGCCATCGTGCAGGCGATGAACGGCCGCTTCGACGTGGGCGCCATCGCCATCTTCGTCGCCATGGTGCTCGACGGCATGGACGGGCGCGTGGCGCGCTGGACCAACACGCAAAGCGAGTTCGGCGCCCAGTACGACAGCATCGCCGACATGGTGGCCTTCGGCGCGGCGCCGGCGCTGGTGGCCTACGTGTGGGTGCTGAAGGACCTGGGCACGCTGGGCTGGACCGGCGCGTTCATCTACTGCGCAGGCGCCGGCATTCGCCTGGCGCGGTTCAACGCGAACATCACCGTGGTGGACAAGCGCTATTTCCAGGGCCTGCCCAGCCCGTCGGGCGCCGCGGTGCTGACCGGCCTGGTGTGGTTCCTGGTGGACTTCGGCATCCGCCCGAGCGACTGGATGGCCTACCTCGTATGGGCGGTCGCCGTGTTCGCCGGCGTCACCATGGTGTCCAACGTGCCCTTCTGGAGCTTCAAGGAGGTCAACTGGAAAAAGCGCGTGCCGCTGTGGGTGATCCTCGCCTGCGTGATCGGCATCTCGATCGTCGCCTCGCGCCCCTCGCTCGTGCTGTGGGCGCTGTTCATGTCGTACGCCGTGTCAGGCTATGTCATGTGGGCGATGGGGCACCGCGCGCGGCCGGTGCTTCCCGAGGATTAGATGTCAAAGTGTTTTCAGGCAGGCGCCGCGCGCCTGCGCTGCGCGCATGATGAGGCATGGCACGGATCGGTAAAACCTACCCCCGCTTCCAGCCGAGCGAGCAGGACCGCCCGCCCGAGCGCAAGCCGCAGCGCGCTCCCGGCACCCAGGTGATTCTCGGCGCGCTCGTCGGCCTGCTCGCCGCCCTAGGGCTGATCGGCTTTCTCCTGACCCGCTAGCGCGGCGCGCACCCACTGCGCGAAGCGGTGGGCGTCGAACTCCTGCGGCACGTAAACGCCGTGCTCGAACGCCCGCGACTGCATTCCCTGCTGCTGCCACTCGCAATTGCGCGCGTCCTGCCGGTTGGTGATGTCCCATAGCGCCACGTAGTGCTGCAGGTCGTCCTGTCCGAGGGGCAGGTGGCGCGGCTCGAACAGCCAGTCGTAGACCATGCGCACGCTCTGCGGCCCGGTGGGGAACATGAGATGCGAGTTGACGTAGTCCGGGTGCACGTTCAGGAACAGGTTGGGCAGCACCATGTCGGCGGCATACAGGGTCTTGCGCTCTTCCTCGCGCAGCCCCTCTATCGGAGGGATCCTCGAGGTTCCATCCAGGGTCAGGGTCTGCGCGCCCGGCTTGTATTCCGAGCGCGTTTCCGCGGTGCCGCGCAGGCCCCAGGCGCCGGCGTCCCGGTAGGCCGTGACGATGCGGCAGAACTCCGGGTGCACCGGCGGGCAGTGGAAGCATTCGGAGAAGTTCTCGGCAAGCGCCTTCCAGTTGGCGTGCACGTCGAGCACGATGCGCTTGCCGACGCGAAGCTCCGAAAACCGGTAGCGCTCGAAGCGCTGCGGCAGGCTGCCCAGGGACACCTCCAGCGGGGGCGGCGCCCCCCCCAGGTGCACGAACACGAATCCGCCCCAGCAGGCGGCCGCCACGCCGTGCAGCGGGAAATCGTCGAAACGGAAATCGGGCGTCTCCATGCGCCGCGGCGTGGCCACCAGGCGCCCGTCCAGGTCGTAGGTCCAGGCGTGGTAGGGACAAACGATGCGCTTGCGCGGGAAGCTGCCTTTTTCCTCCGTGCACAGGACCGAGCCGCGGTGGCGGCATACGTTGTGGAAGGCGCGCAGCCTGCCGTTCGCGTCCTTCAGAACGACGATCGGTTGAGAACCGACGCGCAGGGCGCGCCAATCCCCCGGCTGCGCGAATTCCTCCTCGCGCGCCACCGCGATCCACTTGTCGTACCAGAATACCTCCAGCTCCCGGCGGTAGTGGTCCGGGTCGCGGTACCAGCTCGCCGGCAGCGCGGGTTCAACACGCTCGAGCGCCCGTCGTTCCATTCAGCGAGGATGGCGCAGAGCGAGGGCGCAGATCAAGGCCGCCGCCCCGCCCATGCCCAGCGCTGCAAAGCCCATGCCCCACGCAGCGGCCGGGCCGGTGTCGGCGCGCGCGGCAACGTCGAGCACCAGCCCGAGCGCGAGCGGCGCGGCCGCCCCGGCGCCGAAGCCGGCGAGCCCCCGCCACGCGAGCACCGCGCCCAGATACCCCGGCCGCACGGCCTCCGAGATCGCCGCGGTCAGCACGGGGGAGTCACCCAGCGTGACGAAGGCGTAGGCGAGAGCGAGCGGGATAAGCACGATCGAGGGGGCATGGATCAGCCAGCCGATGCCGAAGGAAAAGCAGGCGCCGGCCGCGGCCAGCGCCACCAGCACCGGACGCCTGCCGGTGCGGTCCGACAGCCGGCCCATGGTGAAGGCGGCTACGGCGCCAAAGAGGTGCATCGCGCCCGACAGATAGGCGCCCGACACGGTTGCCCCGGTCGCGCCGGCGCCCTTCAGCGCAAAGCCCGCCGCGAGAAACGCAGGGACCCATGCCCACATGCCGACCACCTCCCAGGAATGCCCGGTGTAGCCGGCGATGAGCAGGCGCGATTCCCGGTTGCGCACGATCTCGTCGCTGGGCTGCACGCCGGCCGGGCGCGGATGCACGCTGTGCCTGGACGGCGCCAGCGCCGCGAGGAGCAGGACCGCGCCCAGCGCCGGCAGCACCCCGCTCAGGACGAAGGCCGCCTGCCAGCCTCCCAGCGCCACGCCCGCCCCGGCGACCGCCAGCGACGCGGCATAGCCCGAGGACGTGGAAGCGATGAGCCAGCCCATGGCATTGCCGCGCCGCGCCGCGGGCACCTCGTCGGACAGCACCATGATGAGCGGGGTGTAGACGCCGCCCTGGGCGAGGCCGACGAGCGCGTAGAGCAGCATCGCCGAGGCCCAGTCGCGCGCGAAGAAGCCGAATGCCGCGCTGCTCGCTGCGGCGAGCAGCGCCGAGACCACCACCATGCGCTTCGCGCCGAAATGGTCGGCCGCCCAGGCAAAGCCGAACACCGACACGGCGTAGCACAGGGTAAAGGTCGAAACCAGGGCGCCGGCCGCCGTGGCGGTGAGGCGCCACGCCGGCATGAGAAGCGGGATCACCGCGGCCACCGTCATGAAGGTGCAGAACAGGAACACGCGCGCCGCGCAGATTGCCGCCAGGCGGGCAGGGCTCATCGTTGCGTTGTGCGCATGGTTCGGGCTATAGTGCCACGCATGCAACCGGCCAAGCTTCTCCGCGCCACCCAGCGCGGTCTCCTTCCCCTGGCGCTCCTCGCGCTGGGCGGCCTGCTGCTGCGCCCCGCGCGCTAAAAACTCCCGCCCACAATCCGAGTACCCTAAACGTGGCCCGACACGGCCAGGGGATCATTCCATGACCCAGCATAACCTGATCATCTTCGACACCACCATGCGCGACGGCGAGCAAAGCCCCGGCGCGTCCATGACCAAGGACGAGAAGCTGCGCATCGCGCGCGCGCTGGAGCGCATGCGCGTGGATGTCATCGAGGCCGGGTTTCCCGCCTCCTCCAACGGCGACTTCGAGGCGGTGCGCGCCATCGCCAACGCGGTCAAGGACGCCACGGTGTGCGGGCTGTGCCGCGCCAACGACAAGGACATCCAGCGCGGCATCGACGCGCTCGCCGGCGCGAACGCCTGGCGCATCCACACGTTCATCGCCACCAGCGCGCTGCACATGGAGAAGAAGCTGCGCATGACGCCCGACCAGGTGTACGAGCAGGCGAGGCAAGCGGTTCGTTTTGCAAGGCGGGCCTGCCCGGATGTCGAGTTCTCGCCCGAGGACGGCTCGCGCTCCGACCTGGACTTCCTGTGCCGGGTGCTGGAAGCCGTGATCAAGGAAGGCGCCACCACCATCAACATCCCCGACACGGTGGGCTACGCGGTGCCGCAGCAGTTCGGCGAGCTCATCAGGACGATCCGGGAAAAGGTGCCGAACTCGGACAAGGCGGTGTGGTCGGTGCACTGCCACAACGACCTCGGCATGGCGGTGGCCAATTCGCTGGCTGCGGTGCAGATCGGCGGCGCGCGCCAGATCGAATGCACCATCAACGGCCTGGGGGAGCGCGCCGGCAACACCTCGCTGGAGGAGGTGGTGATGGCGCTGCGCACCCGCAAGGATTTTTTCGACCTCGAGACGCGCATCGATACGACCCACATCGTACCCACCTCGCGCCTGGTGTCGCAGATCACCGGCTTCGTGGTGCAGCCGAACAAGGCGGTGGTGGGCGCCAACGCTTTCGCGCACGCCTCGGGCATCCACCAGGACGGCGTGCTCAAGGCGCGCAACACCTATGAGATCATGCGCGCCGAGGACGTGGGCTGGAGCACCAACAAGATCGTGCTGGGCAAGCTCTCCGGGAGGAACGCCTTCAAGCAGCGCCTGAAGGAGCTCGGCATCGACCTGGACAGCGAGGACGCCTACAACAAGGCCTTCCAGCGCTTCAAGGACCTCGCCGACAAGAAGGCCGAGATTTTCGACGAGGACCTGCAGGCGCTGGTGGCGCAGGAAGCCGGCCGCTCCGCCGAGGAGCACTGGAAGCTGGTCACCATGAGCCAGGGCAGCGGCATGGGCGAAAGGCCTTTTGCGAAGATCACCCTGTCGGAGCCCGGCGGTGAGAAGAAGGCGCAAGCGCAAGGCGACGGGCCGGTGGACGCCACCTTCAAGGCGATCGAGAGCATCGCCCGAAGCGGCGCCGAGCTGCTGCTGTTCTCGGTGAATGCGGTGACCACGGGCACCGAGTCCCAGGGCGAGGTGACGGTGCGCCTGTCCCGGGGCGGGCGCATCGTCAACGGCGTGGGCGCCGATACCGACATCGTGGTCGCCTCGGCCAAGGCCTATATCAGCGCGCTGAACAAGCTG
>CBDDSA010000098.1:0-7183 GCA_965233185.1 uncultured bacterium | reverse complement strand
GCACAGCATGCTGGACGACGGCGCGCCCGACCTTCTGCTGCTCGACGCGTTCCTGCCGGACGGCAACGGCTTCGACCTGCTCGCCAAGCTGCGCCGCCACGCGGTGCTCGGCTCGCTGCCGATCGTCATGCTCACCTCGGAGAACAAGCCCGAGTCCATCGGTCAGGGACTGCTGCTCGGCGCCGACGGCTACATCATCAAGCCTTATACCAAGAACATCATCGCCGACATCATCCGCAGGGTCCTGAAGCATGACGACGGCAGCTAGGAGCTGAAGGAGGCGCGCCGTGGGTCGGTTCATCCACCAATAGATCAACCGCTTAGTCGCTTGCCCAAGTTGCAGTGTGCCGGCCCGAATGTACGCCACAGCCCATACGTCGGCTTCCGCCCAGAATGCCGGATGACACTCTCAGAATTCATCCTCCGCAACATGGAACTCATCCTCGGCGAATGGGAGAAGTTCGCCCGCAGCATTCCGGCTGCGGAAGACATGGATAAAAAAGCCCTGCGTGACCATGCGGAGAAGATGCTGAAAGCCTTCGCGTACGATCTGGTCCAGTTTCAGAGCGCCGCGCAACAGGCCGCCAAATCCAAGGGCAAAGCGCCGGAGCCGCTGTGCAAAGACGACACGGCGGCAACGAGCCACGGCACTGATCGCTTTGCCGAGGGATTCGACTTGAAAGCGCTGGTGTCGGAATACCGCGCCTTGCGAGCAACCGTGGTCCGGCTGTGGACCCGTGAAGTGTGCGCGGAGGACCGCGAGACACAATTGTCGCGCTTCAACGAGGCAGTTGATCAGGCGCTGCATGAATCCGTGTTGCGATACTCCGACGAACTCAATCGCGCGCGTGAGCTGTTCCTCGGCGTAGTCGGTCACGATCTTCGCACCCCGCTTGGCGCAATCGTGCACTCCGCTGAGTATCTGCAGCTGTCGAACGGGCTTTCCGGCGAGCAGATCAAGGCGACCGCCGTGATCCAGAAGAGCGCCACGCGGATTCAGAAGATGTTGTCCGACCTGCTCGATGTGACTCGTACGCGATTAGGCGGCACGCTGCCCATCGAGCGCAAGCCCATGGACCTCTCCCGCACCGGCAAACACGTCACGGAAGAGGCGCATGCATTTCACCCGAACCGCACAGTTGTCTTCAACTCTACGGGCGATTGTCGCGGGACATGGGACGAAATCCGCCTCTATCAGCTTCTATCGAACCTGGTGGAGAACGCGATACGGCATGGAGCCACCGAGAAGCCGGTGAAAGTCGAGGCGGTCGGGAAAGCTGACGAAGTTCAAGTCGCCGTCCACAATGATGGCGCTCCTATTCCGCAGTCGGAGATTCGCCGCATCTTTGAGCCAATGAGACAGGCCGAAGATAGACCCAAACGAGCCGAAGGCCTCGGACTGGGTCTGTATATCGCCCGCGCCATAGCCACAGCTCACCACGGCGCTATCGATGTGGAATCCACGGAAGAAACCGGCACGACTTTCACTGTGCGCTTGCCTCTTCACCCGAGCGCCGCCGTAGGAGAGCGGCGGAGGGTCCAATCAGGCAGGCGATTGAGTGACGGGCACTTGCCGGCTTGACGCAGGTGGCCCGTGCCTACTGCCTTTGACAAAGGATTGGTGGAGTGGAGGAGGATCGAACTCCCGACCTTCGCATTGCGAACGCGACGCTCTCCCAGCTGAGCTACCACCCCAGGAAGGGGGGTGATTTTACCTTAAGATGCGCGCGTGCAGATCGCGCCCCCGTTCGGCTACGCCGAGGTCGTCCCTCTTCTGAAAACACAGAAGGTGCGGCTGCTCGCCGCCGGCGAGGTGCCGCAGTTCGCGCAGCGCGGCAACGCCATTCCGATCAGCCATTCGGAGTTCCAGCCGGCCGCGCGCGATTACCCGATCGTGTTCACCAGCGGCGACGGCGGCAAGACGTTCGCCGCGGTGGCGGTCCTCGGCGTGGCGACGGGCGAGAACCTCTTCTTCGAGGAGGGGGCGTGGACGCCGAAGACCTACGTGCCCGCTTACGCGCGCCGCTATCCGTTCTGCATGGCCCGCGTGCAGGTGGACAAGGTGGAGCGCAAGAACCGCCTGATCTGCGTCGAGCGGTCCAGGCTCGACGAGGATGCCGGCGAGGCGCTGTTCGACGCCGAGGGCAAGCCGGGGGAGAAGTGGGCCGGCCTGGAGCGTCTGCTGTCGGAGTACGAAGCGGACCTGGAGCGCAGCCGCGAGCTTTGCGCGCTGCTCGCCGATTACGGCCTGTTCGAGCCATTCACGGTGCAGGCCACCCCCAAGGGCGGCGGCGGCTCGCTGCAGGTCACCGGCATGCACCGGGTGGCCGAAAAGAAGCTGGAGGAGCTCAACGCCGCGCAGCTGAAGAACCTGATGCGCAAGGGCGCCCTGGCGCGCATCTACCTGCACCTGCTGTCCCTGCACAACTTCGCCCGCCTGCTCGAGCGCAAAGCGTCGCGCCGGTAGCCGGATCCGCTACATACCGCCGGCTTTTCCAGGGCGCATAATTCATTCATGAGCCAACCGCACAACCGCCGCATCGACGACATGACGGCCGACGAGGTCAAGGAGTTCTGGCACGGCTTCTGCGAGCGCAAGGGCGTCGACCAGGCGACCCGGTCCCGGGGCGATGCCAAGATCGACAGCGACCCGAACTACTGGGCTGACCAGACCATGGTGCGGCTGCTCGACTCCCTGTCCAGCTAGCGCTTTTGCGGTTCCCCCCGGCCCCGTGTAATCTCGCGGGGCGTGGGGCATGCATAACAACAAGAATCAAGAATTAGAAGAACTGAAGGCTGCGCTTGAGGCGAGCGAGCAGCGCTTTCGCACGTTCGTGCGGCTGTCGACCGAGTTCTACTGGGAAACCGATGCCGGGCACCGCGCCGCCGAGCCGCGCGACGAGATGCTCTGCGCCGCGTGGCAGGCGCACCGGGCGGTGCTCGAGGCGCAGCTGCCCTTCCGCGGCCTGGAGTTCGCCCGGCCGCAGCCCGACGGCGAAATCCGGCATTACATCCTGAGCGGCGAGCCGGTGTTCGACGCCGCCGGGGCCTTCCAGGGCTTCCGCGGCGTGGGCCGCGAGATCACCGAGCACAAGCGCGTGGAGCAGACGCTCTCGCGCCTGACGCACTACGAGACGCTCACCGGGCTGCCCAACCGGGCGTTGCTGGGCGACCGCCTGGCGCATGCCATCACGCGCGCAGACCGCAGCGGCACGCTGCTCGCCGTGATGATCCTGGATCTCGACAACTTCAAGGAAATCAACGACGCGCTGGGACAGGCGGTCGGCGACCAGGTGCTCACCGAAGCGGCGCGGCGCCTGCAGGCCTGCCTGCGCGGCACCGACACGCTGGCGCGCCTGGGCGATGACGAGTTCGCGGTGCTGCTGGAGGGCGCGCCGGACTTCGAGGAGATCTCGCTGGTGGCCCAGCGGCTGCTCACCGCGCTCGCCGAGCGCGCCGACGTCGGCGGCAACGAGCTTTACCTTTCGGCAAGCATCGGCCTGGCGGTGTACCCGGTGGACGACCACGAGGCCGAGGGGCTGCTGCGCAACGCCCACCTCGCGATGCACCACGCCAAGCGCGAAGGGCGCGACAACTTCCAGCGCTTCTCGCACGACATGGCCACGCGCACCGAGCGCCACGCCGAGCTCAAGATCCGGCTGCGCCGCGCGCTGGAGCGGCACGAATTCACCCTGCACTACCAGCCGCTGGTGGCGCTCAGCGACGGGCGCATCATCGGCGTGGAAGCCCTGATCCGCTGGCTGGACCGCGACCGCCTGGTGCCGCCGACCGACTTCGTGCCGATCGCCGAGGAAAGCGGGCTGATTGCGCCCATCGGCGACTGGGTGCTGCTCGAAGCCTGCCGCCAGTGCCGCGCATGGCTGGAGATGGGCCACTCCGCCATGCAGGTGGCGGTCAACCTGTCGCCGCGCCAGTTCCGCCAGAAGGACATCGCCAAGTCCATCGAGGCGGTGCTGCTGCGCACCGGGCTGCCGGCGCGCTGCCTGGAGCTGGAGATCACCGAGACCTCCATCATGCACAGCACCGCGCACACCATCGGCGCGCTGCACGAGCTCACCGCGCTGGGCGTGCGCATCTCGGTGGACGACTTCGGCACCGGCTATTCGTCGCTCGCCTACCTGCACCGCTTTCCGGTGCACAAGCTGAAGATCGACCAGTCGTTCGTGCGCGACATCGGCGCCGACCGCGCGGACGCCGCGCTGGTCAACACCATGGTCGCGCTATCCAAGCAGCTCAAGCTCGCGTCGGTCGCCGAAGGGGTGGAAACGGAGGAGCAGCTGCGCTTCCTGGTCGATTCGGGCTGCGACGCCTGCCAGGGATTCCTCTTCAGCCCGCCGCTGCCGGCGGCCGAGATCAGTCCCCTTCTGGGGAAGCTGGCGCCGCGCGCGTCACCGGCGAGCCTGTCGCCCGGGACACTGCGCGTACAGTTCCGTTCTTAGGCGAGGGCGCCGTGCCCGGCGGCTGGAAGAAGCGGTAGCCGTTCTTGCCGGCCTGCTTGGCCGCGTACATGGCCATGTCGGCGTTCTTGATCAGCGCGGCGGCGTCGTCGGCGTTGTCCGGGAACAGGCTCACGCCCATGCTCGCCGAGAGGCGCGCCTGCGCGCCGCCCGGCAGGTCGTAGGGGCGCAGCGCCTCCCCCAGCAGCTTGCGGATCACGCTTTCGATCGCCACCTCGTCCTGCACCTCCTCGAGCAGCACGAAGAACTCGTCGCCGCCCAGCCGCGCCACCACGTCGCTCGCCCGCACGCTCGCGCGCAGCCTTCGCGCCACCTCGATCAGGCAGCGGTCGCCCGCGTCGTGGCCGTAGAAGTCGTTGATCTGCTTGAAGCCGTCCAGGTCGATGAACACGCCCGCCAGCTTGAAGCCGCGCCGGCGAGCGCGCTCCACGGCCTGCTCGATCGCCGGCCCCAGGCTGGTGCGGTTGGCAAGCCCGGTGAGCGGATCGCGGTAGGCGAGCGAGGCGATGCGCTCGCGCGTAAGAGCGCTCTCGGTGACATCGCGACCCACCCCGCGGTAGCCAAGGAAGCCGCCATCGGCCGCAAGCTTGGGCTCGCCGCTCAGCGCGAAGTAGCGCGTCATCCCGTCGGGCATGACGCGCGCGAACTCGAAGTCGCGGAACGGGATGTGGCTGTCGAGCACCGCCTTGTGCGCGGCCCAGCCGGCCTCGTCCGGGCTGACCGAGGGAATCTCCCAGGCGGTGTTGCCGGTCATGCCCTGGCCGATCTCGGCGGCGGCGTAGTTCGGCCCGTGCACCAGGGTGACGAAGCGGTGGCCGGCATCGGTCTCCCAGAAAAAGTCGCTCGACATCTGGGTCAGGCTGCGAAAGCGCGCCTCGCCTTCGCGCAGGCTTTCCTCGGCCTGCTTGCGCTGCAGGAACTGCCCCACCTGGCTGCCGATGACACGCGCCGCCTGCTGCAGCCGCTCGTCGGGCGAGCGCACCAGGCTGCCGGAGAAGGCGAGCACGCCGATCGCCTTGCCGCCCGAAAGCACGGCGAAGGCAAAGCCCCCCTGGCGGGTCTCGATCTCGCCGGACCAAACCGCCTTGCCCGATTGCCACACCATGCGCGCGCGCTCGACGAAGTGGTCGATCGAAGGCTCGTTCACGCTCCAGCCGTCGACGAAGCGCAGGCCGCCTGAGGCCTCGTCCACGCGGAAATAGCGGCCGGTATCCCAGCCTTCGGAGGCGCACAGGCCCAGGATCACCGTCTTCAGGCCGCTGGTGACGTCGTCCGCCGCGGCGAGGGAGCGCGCCACCTCGTGCTCCAGGCGCAGCAGGTGCTCGGCGCGCTTTTGCTGCGTGACGTCGCGCCCGACGCCGTGGTAGCCGGCGAAGCTGCCGTCGGCGGCGAAAAACGGCTCGCCGCTCACGCTGACGTAGCGCACGCGGCCGTCGGACGTGATGCGCCACATCAGCGCGTCGTAGAACGGCTTGCGCGCATCGAGCAGCGCCCGGTGCGCCTCCCATCCGCCCTCGACCTCCAGCCCGCTTTCCCAGCGGCGGATGCCGATCAGGCGGCGGGCAAGGTCCTTGTCGCCGCCCGCGACGTGCCGGCCTTCGAGCCGGGTGAAGGAATAGCTGGCGTCGAGCTCCCAGTACCAGTCCGAGGACAGGTTGGTCAGGCTGCGAAAGCGCGCCTCGCTCTCGCGCCGCGCCTGCTCGGTCACGGCGCGCTGCAGCAGCGGGCCGATGTGGTTGCCGATGGCGCGCAAGGTCTCGAGGAAGCGCTCCTCGGGCGCCCGCACCGCCCGGCAGCTGAGATCCAGCACCCCGACGATGCGCCGGCCGTGGCGTACCGGAAACAGCAGCACCGCGCGCAGACCGGTCTCTTCGTGCATCAGCGCCTGGCGCGCGCGTTCGTCCTGTGCCGCATCCGCGATCCAGAGCGGCTCGCCGGTCTGCCATACCGAGCCCGCCAGGCCCACGCCCGGGCGCAAGGTCACCTCGCCCAGCCGGCCCACGGCGCTCATGGCGGCCTCGATGCCCGGCGCGCTCCAGCGCTCCGCGAGGCGCAGGGCCCAGGCCGCCTCGTCCACTTTCCAGAAATCCGCGCTGTCCCAGGCTTCGGCTTCGCCGATGGCGCGCAGCGTCGCTTTCAGGGCGTCGGAGGGGGTGGCGGCCTCCGCCAGTGCGTTCGCCACCGCGTGCTCCAGCCGCAGCAGGGCCTCGCCGCGCTTTTGCGCGGTGATGTCGCGCCCCACGCCCAGGTAGCCGCTGAAGCCGCCATCGTCGTCGAACAGCGGCTGGCCGCTAAGCGAGAGCCACAGCGTACGGCCGTCGTCGGCGCGGCACTGGATCTCGAAGTCCTTGAAGGCCTCGCGCTGCTCGATCTGCGCGCGGTGGCGGTCCCAGTCGGCCTGGGTGAGGTTGAGCGCGGGCTGGTCCCAGCGCTTGGGCCCGAGGTAGGCGGCAAGGTCCACGCCGCTTTGCTCCTCGAGCCGGCTGGATAGATAAGTGACCCGCAGGCGCGCATCCTGCACCCAGAACCAGTCGCCCGAGAGCGCGGTAAAGCGGTGCAGCGGATCCTGGGCGAGGCTCGGAGCTTCCTGCGCGGATGCTTTTGTCGTTCTTCCCGGTGGCTTGCGGGCGCCCAATATTTCCCCCGCCGCCAATTTACTGGACGACTATCCGCGCGTCCAGTTTTCGTGAACTATTCCACACATG
>CBDDSA010000097.1:0-17983 GCA_965233185.1 uncultured bacterium | reverse complement strand
GAAGGCGAGGTAGGCGGCGAGCCCGGCGGGCAGGCAGAACGCCAGCCATCCGGCGGCGCCGTGGGAATGCTCGCGGGCGAGCCACGGCACGAGGTACCAGGCGTCCGGGATCACGCTGCCGATGGCGAGCGCCGAGGGCACCGCGTGGCGGCCCATGACTGCGGCGAGCGGCAGGATCGCCGCCGGATGAGCGAACGGATAGGGCATGGACGTCGGCATGCTAGGCGCCGCGCGTGAAGTGCGCCCGCGCGGGCATAGTCCGAAAGAACGAAGATGCTGGGCCATGAAGCGTACAACCCGGCGAATGCTGCAAGCGCTGCGCGCGGTGCCGTTGCCCGCGCGCGCGAGCGCCGCGGCGCTGCTCCTGCTCGCGGCGTTCGCCTTGGCCAACTGGCTCTACCAGGCGGCGCGCAAGCCCTCGGAGCTGCTGTTCCCGGTGAGCGGCGCGTTGTTCAAGACGCCCTCGGCCACCTGGCGCGACTACGGGCGGCTGTTTCGCGCCCACTCGACCGAGGTGATGGTGCCCGAGATGCTTGCGGCACTCGCGCAGGTGGAGGGCGGCGGCAATCCGCTCGCGCGCACCTACTGGCGCTGGCAGCCGGCTTTGAATCCGTTCGAGCTCTACCAGCCGGCCTCCAGCGCCGTCGGCATGCTGCAGATTACCGACGGGCGGTTCGAAGAAGCCCGGCGCCTGTGCATCCACTCGCACAAGGTGGCCGACGAGGAGTGCTGGTTCAACGGCCTGTACAACCGCCTGGTGCCCAGCCACGCGATCGAGCTCACTTCGGCGTTCCTCGACCGCAGCGTCGCGCATACGCTGGGACGCGCGGGCATCGCGCGCGCCACGCTGGCGCAGAAGCAGGACCTCGCGGCGGTGATCCACCTGTGCGGCGCGAGCGCGGGCGAGGCCTTCGCCCGGCGCGGCTTCCGGCCGGCGCCCGGCCAGCGCTGCGGCGACCATGCGCTTGCCGCCTACCTCGCGCAGGTCAACGCCGCGCGGCGCCAGTTTGCCCGGCTCGCAAACGGTGAGCAGCACTCTCGAGCGGCTGACGCTGTACTACCAGGCGCACGAGCGCGGGCTCGGCGCGGCGTTCTTCGCCGCCGGCTTCCTGTTCGACATGCTGACGCTGGGCCGCATCGACTCCTGGCTCACCATCGCGCAGCAGGCCGTTTATCTCGCGGTGATCCTCGGGCTGCTGCTGCGCCTGTTCTTCCAGCCGGGGCCGCCGAGCCGCGTGCAGACCGCCGCCGTGCACTTCCTGCTCGGCTCGCTGCTCAGCCTCTACACGCTGTTCTTCTTCAAGAGCTCCTCGCTGCTGGTGTCCTTCGCGTTCCTCCTTTTCCTGGTGGGGCTGCTGCTCGCGAACGAGTCGCAGCGGCTGAAGGCGCTGGGACCGGCGTTCAAGTTCGCGCTGCTCAGCCTGTGCCTGCTGTCGTTCGCCGCGGCCCTGGTGCCGATCGCCGCGGGCAGCCTGGGGCTCGGGATTTTCCTGCTCTCCATGCTGGCGGGTTGCCTGCCGCTCGCCGGCGCGGCGGCGTGGATAGGGCGCTACCGGCCGGCGCACTTCGCGCGCGCGCGGCGCGAGATGCTCGTGCCGCTGGGCGCGGTGCTGGTCGCTTTCCTCGCCGCCTATCTCTTCCGCGTGATCCCGCCGGTGCCGCTGTCGATTCCGTTCATCGGCGTGTACCACGGCGTGGAGCGCACCGAGCAGGGCTACCTGCTCACGCACGAGCGGCCGTGGTGGCGCGTCTGGCATCACGGCGACCAGTGGTTCGCCGCGCAGCCCGGCGACCGGGTGTTCGTCTATTTCCGCATCTTCTCGCCGGCGCGCTTTTCCGACGAGGTGCGCATGCGCTGGTATCGCAAGGCGAGGCGCTGGGAATTGCAGGACACCATCCCCATCCGCATCGTCGGCGGGCGCGAAGCGGGCTTTCGCGGCTACGGCTTCAAGACCCACTACCAGCCCGGCGAATGGAAGGTGCAGGTGGAGACCACCGACGGGCGCGAGATCGGCCGCGTTTACTTCGACCTCGAAGCCGCGCCCGCCGGCGCGCCGCGCGGGCTCACGGCCGACCTAGACGCCTGAGCACGAGGCCGAGCCCGGAGCCCGCGACCAGCGCCATCCCGCCAAGCGCGAGCGCATTGGGGAGCTGCCGGAACACCACGAAGCCGAGGATCGTCACCACGACGAGCTGCGAGTAGCCGAAGGGCGCGAGCAGCGTCGCCGGCGCATGATGATGGGCGCGGATGAGCAGGAAGTGCCCGACCGCGCCGAGCACGCCGACCGCGGCAAGCATGGCGAGGTGCAGCGGCTGCTGCGGCACGTCGAACGCGGAGCCCGGAAACGCGGCGGGCACGGCGAGGCAGGCGATGAGTCCGGGGTAGAACAATGTGGTGATCGGGTCGTCGTGGCCGGCGAGCTTTCGGGTGAGGATCTGGTAGCCGGCCATGCAGAACGCGCAGCCGAGCGGCAGCAGGTAATACCAGGTGAAGCCGGCGCCGCCGGGCTGGATGATGAGCAGCACCCCGGTGAAGCCGCCGGCCACCGCCAGCCAGGTGCGCACGTGCACGTCCTCGCCCAGCAGCCAGCCGCCGGTCAGCGCCACGATCACCGGCGCGAGGAACGTGATCGCCGCCGCCTCCGCGATCTGCATGTGCCCGAGCGAAAGGACGAACAGCACGCTCGAGCCGATGAGGAAAAAGCCGCGCACGAGCTGCAGGCGAAGCGACGTGGTGCGCACCAGGCCGCGCCCCATGCGCGGCAGGAAAATCGCCGCCATGACCAGCGTCTGCAGCACGAAGCGCAGCCACACCAGCGCGGGCGCGGGATAGTAGGCCACCAGGATCTTCGAGAACACGTCCAGGCAGGCGAACGAGGTGGTGCCGAGCACGAGCAGCCCGATGCCCCGGACGGCGTGCGGATAGCGTTCCGCGTCGATCAACGGGCGGGGCGAAGGCGGTGCATGGAAGGCGCCGCCATTTTACTTCGTGGAGCGGGTGGCCTCCCACGGCAAGCCGCTGCAAGACCCGCCATGACAATCGTTCGTCGTGCTCCAGCGAAGAATCTTCGTCAAGCCGGTAGTTGCCCGTCACTCAGTCGCCGACCTGACTGTACCCTCCGCCGCTCCGCTACGACGGCGCGTGCGTGATGAGGTAGGCGCACAGTGAAAGTCGTGCCCGTCTCTTTCGTGGATTCCACGTCGATGGCGCCATGGTGAGCGGTGGCTATGGCACGTGCGATGTACAGACCAAGTCCGAGGCCTTCGGCCCGATTAAGCCCGTCTTCAGCCTGCTTCATTGGCTCAAAGATGCGGCGCATTTCCGACTGCAGAATAGGAGCGCCATCATTGTGAACGGCTATTTGAACTTCGTCGGCTTTCCCGACTGCCTCGACTTTCACCGGCTTCTTGGTAGCTCCATGCCTTATAGCGTTCTCCACGAGGTTCGATAGGAGCTGGTAGACGCGGATTTCGTCCCAGGTCCCACGACAATCGCCGGTAGCGGTGAAGACCACTGTGCGGGTCGGGTGAAACGCTTGCGCCTCTTCGGCGACATGCTTGGCGGTGCGGGAAACGTCCATTGCCTTCGGCGCGATAGGCAGCCCGCCGCCCAATCGGGTGCGAGTGACATCGAGCAGATCGGACAACATCTTCTGAATCCTGATGCCGCTCGTGTGGATCATGGCGGTTGCCTTGATGTGCTCGCCGGAAAGCCCGTCCGATTGGAGCAGATACTGAGCGGAGAGTAGGATTGCGCCGAGCGGGGTGCGAAGATCGTGACCGATTACGCCGAGGAACAGCTCACGCGCACGATTGACTTCATCGGAGTAGCGCAACACGGATTCGTGCAGCGCCTGATCGATGGCCTCGTTGAAGCGCGACAATTGTGATTCGCGGTCCTCTGAGCAGACTTCAGGGGTCCACAGCCGGGTCACGGTGGCTCGCAAGGCGCGGTATTCCGACACCAACGCCTTCAAGTCGAATCCCTCGACAAAGCGATCGGTGCCGTGACTGGTTGCGGCAGTGTCGTCCTTGCACAGCGGCTGCGGCGCTCTCCCCTTGGATTTGGCCGCCTGCTGCGCCGCGCTCTGATATTGGATCAGATCGTGCGCAAACGCCTTCAGCATCTTCTCGGCATGGTCACGAAGCGCTTTTGTATCCATTCCTTCGGCTGCGGGAATGGTGCGGGCGAACTTTTCCCATTCGCTGAGGATGAGTTCCATCTTGCGGATGATGAAATTTGCGAGTGTCATTTGTGCTTTCTGGTCGCAAGCCTGCGTCGTCGGGGGTGGGCTTCGGTGTGCCCGGTACGCACTCGCTATGCGCCGCATTAGGGTGAGTATCCGCGCGAGGCTTCACGCTCCGGGGTTTCTAAGCTCGCGGTGCGGTTCTATGTCTGGACCGGCGTCGCTTAGGACAATGCAATGGACGCAGGTGTCAAAGCGAGACATCGACCAGTATGGCCCCCTTGAGAGCACCCATCTCCGAATAAACAACATTGTTAGCTTGACTTCGCCGCACTACGTGGCGAAGTCGAAGAGTCTCGTGAGCGCGGAGTTGCTCGCCCTACGTTTGCTTGGCCGGGGAGGAAAGAACGTCTTCGAGCTGCGCGACGTTAGGTAGCTCGTCGAGCCGGAGCACGAGGTCGCGGATGTGGCGCGCGGCCTCGACCGGGAGCGCGAGGCTGCAGTTCTGGAAGAACTTGGCCTCGATCTCTTCATTGACGAGCGGGCGCTCGGGGTTGCCGCGGTTCACCGGCACGCGGCGCTCCAGCGTGCGGCCGTCGTCCAGCGTGACCGACACTTCGCCACCGTAATAGCGCGGGAATTCGCACGTCGCGTCTACTTCGTAGCGCACCTTGTCCATGAGCGCCTCGATGCGCGGCTCGACCAGCATGTCGGGCGCGAGCTCGGCGAGGCCCAGGCGCCCGCGGGCGAGGCCGCTCGCCACGGCGTAGGGCAGGCTGAACTTGGCGTCGTAATCGCCCTTCGGCCGGCGCTTGGCGGCCGCCGGCTCGCACACCACGTCGACCACGCCCGCGGGGATGCGCGCGAGGATGGAGCGCACGCGCGCCGGGTCGACGCCCGCGCCGTGCAGCGCGATGGCCGCGTCGGCGCAGGCGTGCACCAGGTGGCAGGCGGGGAAGGGCTTCACCGCGACGTTCTCGATCTCCCAGACGCTGCCCAGATCGGCAGTGGCGGCGGAAAAGTCGCAGCGCGCGAGCGCCTCGGGCGCGAGATGGTTGCGGTACAGCCCGAAGCGCCCCTCGTAGGCTTCGCGCGGCGCCGGGATATCGCCGGCGGCGAGCGCGGCGGCGGTGAGGCCGCAGGATGCCGCCCAGCCGGGATGGATGCGCTTGGTCCAGGCGCCGTCCTCCAGGAACTGCAGGCTGCCGCTGGCCAGAGATAGCGCGATGCCCTGCGCGCCGGCGAGCTGCGCCGGCGAAAGCCCCATGAGGCGCCCGGCCACCAGGCTGCTGGCAAAGGCGCCGACCACGCCGGTCGGGTGGAATCCCGCTTCATGGAAGGCGCCTTGCGCCACGGTGGCGATGCGCGCGCCGGCCTCCACGCCGGCGATGTAGGCGAGCAGCAGCGCCTCGCCCGAGGCGCCGAGCTGCGCCGCGGCGGCGAGCCCCGCGGGCAGCGTGCTCGCGGTGAGGTGCACGACTCCCGCGGCATGGGTGTCGTCGTAGTCCAGGCCGTGGATCAGCATGCCGTTCACCATCGCCGCGTCGCGCAGCGGCAGCGAGAGCGGCAGGCCGATCACCCGGCGCGCCCCCGGGCCGGCGAGCCTCGCCACCGGCGCCGCCAGGCGCTCGGCGAACGGCTGCGCGCTCGCGGCAAAGGCGCAGCCGAGGGCATCCAGCATCAGGTGCCGGGCGCGCCGCGAGACGCGCTCGGGCACGCTGCGCAGCCCGGCGGTGAAATCCGCGAGCTGCTCGGAGATCGAGGACATAGAATGCGGCTCCATGGAGAAATGGTTCGACCTTTACCGCAGCATCGTAATGCCGGCGCAGTGCGACATCTACGGCCACCTCAACGTGCGCCAGTACGCCGCCTTCTTCGACGACGCGGGCTGGCACATCCCGCGCATGGCCGGGCTGTCGCTAGACGAGATCCGCGCGCGCGGCCTGGGCACCGTGGCGGCCACCCTGACCATCGACTTCCACCATGAGATCCGCGCCGGGCAGCTGCTGCTCATCCGGGGCGCCGTCACGCGCGTCGGCACCAAGAGCTTCTCGCACGAGATGCGCCTCTACGAGGCCGACTCGATGACGCACTGCGCGACGCAGAAGGCGGTCGAAGTGTGCTTCGACACGAAAGCGCGCAAGAGCGTGGAGCTGCCGGCGGACGTCCGGGAAAAGCTTCGAAGCATCAATCTTTCCCCAGATGGGGAAAAGCGCTGAAGATGCCGGGCTCGGCCACCGCCGGGGCGGGCGCGAGGTGCTGCGGCGTAAGCTCGGCGTAGGAGGTGACGCCGAGCAGGCCGAGGCAGATGCGCACCTCGTCCTCAAGGAGCTCGAGCGCGCGTACCAGGCCCGGCACGCCGGCCGCCGCGAGGCCCAGGCCGCATAGCCGGCCCAGCCCGACCGCGCTCGCGCCGAGCGCGAGGGCCTTTACCACGTCGGTGCCGCGCATGAAGCCGCCATCCACCCACACCTCGGCCTTTCCGCTTACCGCAGAAACGATATGCGGCAGAACCGCGGCCGTCCCCAGGCCGTGGTCGAGCTGGCGCCCGCCGTGGTTGGAGACGTACACCACGTCGACGCCGTGCTCGACCGCGAGCCCGGCGTCCTCGGCCGTGGCGATGCCCTTGAGGATGAGCGGCATGGAATGCTTGTCCTTGAAGCGCTTGACCTCGTCCCACGACAGCGCGGCCTGGAAATGGCTCACTTCCGCCGCGCCCTTGCGCCAGGGCTTGACGAAGCGCCCGATGAGGTCGCGCTCGCGCCGGCTGTACATCGCGACGTCGACCGTAAGGCAGAACGCGGCGTAGCCATGGGCGCGCGCACGATCGGCATGGTCGTCCACCCAGGCGTCGTCGCCGCGCACGTAGAGCTGGAAGATGCGCGTGCCCTTGCCGGAGGCCGCGGCGGTCTGCTCCAGGCCCGGCTGGCACACCGAGGAGAGCATGAGCGGAATACCGAACTGCGTCGCGGCACGAGCCGCGGCGGCCGCGCCGCCTTCGGCGAGCGATTCCAGCCCGCCGATGGGCGCGAGGAACACCGGCAGGCGCGCACCGCGGCCGAGCACGCGGGCGCTGCTGTCGATGCGGCTCACGTCGCGCAGCACGCGCGGCCGGAAGGCGATGCAATCGAGCGCCTGGCGGTTGCGCCGCGCGGTGGTCTCGGTCTCGGAGGCGCCGACGAGATACGCCCACGGCCCGGGCGGCAGGTTGCGCCGCGCGGCGGCGACGATTTCCTGGAGGGTCAGGATTTCGAGACTATTTTGCAAGAACCCTCATTGCGCGTTCCAGCCCTGCGAGCGTGGTCGGGTACATGCGGCCGTGCATCAGCTCCTTCAGGATGGCGATGGACTGGCGGTAGGGCCAGATTTCTTCGGGCTCGGGGTTGAGCCAGACGCATTTCGCGTAGACGTCGGTGACGCGCTTTACCCAGGCGGCGCCCGGCTCCTCGTTGAAATACTCCACCGAGCCGCCCGGCTGCAGGATCTCGTACGGGCTCATGGTGGCATCGCCGACGAAGATCACCTTGTAGTCGTGGCCGTATTTGTGCAAGAGCTCCCAGGTGCGCGTGCGCTCCGAGTGGCGGCGGCGGTTGTCCTTCCATACGAAGTCGTACAGGCAGTTGTGGAAGTAATAGAACTCGAGGTGCTTGAACTCGGTCTTGGCGGCGCTGAACAGCTCCTCGGCGAGCTTCACGTGCTCGTCCATGGTGCCGCCGATGTCCATGAGCATCAGCACCTTGATGGCGTTGCGCCGCTCGGGGCGCATGTGGATGTCGAGATACGCCTTTCTTGCAGTGCTGGAAATGGTGTTTTCAAGGTCGAACTCGTCGGGCGCCCCTTCGCGCGCGAAACGGCGCAGGCGTCTCAAGGCAACCTTGATGTTGCGCGTGCCCAGCTCGACCGAGTCGTCCAGGTTGCGGTACTCGCGCTGGTCCCACACTTTCACCGCGCTGCGGTTGCGCGACTTGTCCTGCCCGATGCGGATGCCCTCGGGGTTGTAGCCGTAGGCGCCGAACGGCGAGGTGCCGCCGGTGCCGATCCACTTGCTGCCGCCCTGGTGGCGGCCTTTCTGCTCTTCCAGCCGCTCTTTCAGCGTTTCCATCAGCTTTTCCCAGCCGCCGAGCGCCTGGATCTGCTTTTTCTCCTCCTCCGACAGCGTGAGCTCCACCTGCTTCAGCAGCCACTCCAGCGGAATCTGCGACTCGATCCCCGGGATGGTTTCCACGCCCTGCCAGAACTCGGCAAAGGCGCGGTCGAACTTGTCGAAATTGGCCTCGTCCTTCACCAGCGCGACCCGCGACAGGTAGTAGAAATCTTCCACCGACGGGCCGATGACGCCCTTGTCCAGCGCCTCGAGGAGCGTGAGGTACTCCTTGATCGAAACGGGGAGCTTGTGCGACTTGAGCTTGAGGAAGAAATCGATCAGCATCGGCCGCATATTATGAACACCTTTCCCCTGAACGCGTGGTACGCGGCCGCGTGGAGTCACGAAGTCAGCGCCAGGACAGTGCTCGCGCGCACGGTGTGCAACCAGCGCATGGCGCTGTGGCGCGCGGCCGATGGGAGCGCGGCCGCGGTGGAGGACGCCTGCTGGCACCGCCGGCTGCCGCTTTCCATGGGCCACGTGGAAGGCGGCGACGTAGTCTGCCGCTATCACGGCCTCGCGTTCGACGGCGCCGGGCGCTGCACGCGCATGCCCTCGCAGGAGCGCATCAGCCCCTCGGCGAAGGTCCGGGCCTATCCGGCGCTCGACCGGCATCGATTGATCTGGGTGTGGCCGGGCGAGCCGCAGCGCGCCGACCCGGCACGCGTGCCGGACCTGCACTGGAACTCGGATCCGGCATGGGAGGGCGACGGCGCCACGCTCTTCGCCAAGTGCGACTACCGCCTGATCGTGGACAACCTCCTGGACCTCACGCACGAGACCTTCGTGCACGCCACGAGCATCGGTCATCGCGCGATCGCCGAAACGCCGGCCGAGACCACGCACGACGACCGGACGGTGACGGTCACGCGCTGGATGCGCGACATCGACGCGCCGCCTTTCTGGCGCACGCAGCTCGCACGCCCGGGCAACGTGGACCGCTGGCAGATCATCCGCTTCGAGGCGCCTTGCACCCTCGTGCTCGACGTCGGCGTGGCCCCCGCCGGAACCGGCGCCTTGCAGGGCGACCGCAGCCAGGGCGTGAACGGCCGCGTGCTTAACACGATCACGCCGCAGACCGGCTCGACCTGCATGTACTTCTGGACGCTCCTGCGCAACTACCGGCTGCGCGACCAGTCGCTCACCAACCAGCTGCGCGAGGCGAACGCCCGCATCTTCGAGGAGGACCGCGCCGTGGTGGAAGCGCAGCAGCGCGCGCTGGACGAGGCGGGCGGCGAGGGCATCCACAACCTCAACATCGACGCCGGCTCCGTATGGGCCCGGCGCATCATCGACCGGATGATCGGCGAGGAGGCGCCCGGCCCGTCTGCGCCCGCCGCAGCGCCGTTGCCGCACTGCAGCGTCGAGGCGGGACATTGACGCTGCCCCCCCGGTGGGATACGGTCGCTGGCTGCACTCAAACGTTTCGAGGAGGAAGTTCATGAATTTGGCAAAGAGATTCCCCATGCTCGCCGTCGCGGCCGCGGTTGCCGGGCTGGCCACCTGGGGAACGCCGCAGCCGGCGCAGGCGCAGGAGAAGGTGAAGCCGGTAGTGATGCGCTTCGTGGCGGATTTCCCGCCGCCGCCGCATCCGGCGGGTCTCGCGATGAAGCACTTCGCCGACCGCCTGCCGCAGGTGATCCCGGGCAGCGAGGCGCGCCTTTATTTCGCCGGCGCGCTCTACACCATTCCGGAAGCGTTCGAGGCCATGCGCCAGGGCAACCTGGAGATGACCTGGATGCAGATGGGCAAGGCCGCTCCGGTCGATCCGTACATGATGGCGGTGGTCGGGCCGGGCATCCTCACCACGGTGGGCGCGGTCGACCAGATCGACAAGACCCAGACGTTCCAGACGCTCGCCCAGCGCCTGGAGAAGAACCAGCAGATCAAGGTATTCGGCGCCGGCCACATGAGCTTCGGCATGGGCGTGGGCGGCAAGCGGCGCTTCGCCAAGCCGGAGGACTTCAGCGGCAAGAAGGTGCGCAGCATGGGCCCGGCCGAGAACCCGGTGCTCGAGTCCTGGCGCGCCAACCCGGTGGTGATGGCTTTCGGCGAAGTGCCGACCGCGATCGAGTCGGGCGTGATCGACGGCCTGATGACCAGCATCGGCGGCTGGCTGGGCGTGCGCGAGCAGGCGCCGTTCTACACCACCGGCGGCGCGGGCGTGTTCACCGGCGACTACTACATGGTGAGCGCGAGCCAGCGCTGGTGGCGGCGCCTCAATCCGGCGCAGCAGAAAGCGCTCGAAGGCCTGATCCAGGAAACCATCCAGGTGCAGAAGGAGTTCAACTGGTGCGTCGACAGGATGACGTACGACAAGTACGGCACCAAGGATCCGTCCAAGCCGGGCGTGTACTGGCTGAACGCCCAGGAAGTGTCCGCCCTCACCAGCGCGCTGGGCGACGGGCCGATGCAATGGGTGAAGAGCAAGACGCCGGACGCGGCCGACAAGCTGGTCGACCAGTTCCGCGAGGAGGGCAAGAAGCTGTCCGCCGCGAACCCCCCGGGCTCGTCGTGGATCGAGAAGATCGACTGCTCGAAGCACGCGTCGAAGATCATCATCAAGTAAATGGAAAGCGCGTACGCCGCCTGGCGTGCGTTCCAGGACAGGTTCCTGGCGCACGCCGCGGCGCTCGTGCTCCTCGGCACGACGCTGCTCGCGCTGATCGAGGTGGTGCGCCGCTATGTGTTCGGCTTTTCATACGAGTGGCAGCAGGACGCGGTCACCTTCTTCACCATTTCCGCGGTATATCTCTTCTTCGGCATCTCGCAGCGCCGCGGCGGGCACCTGAGCGTTACGCTGCTGGTGGATTCGCTTGCCGCGCTGGGGCCGCGCGCGCAGCGCGCCGCCGAGGTGCTCCGGCTGGTCGCGCTGGTGCTGAGCTTCGTCTTCCTCGTGGCGGTGGTGTGGTGGGGCTGGCCCGAGATCGCGGACGCCTACGAGTTCGGCAGCCGCACCGAGAGCCTGGCTTTTCCCATGCTGCCGTTCCTGGTGGCGCTCATCGTCGGGTTCACGTTCATGGCAGTCACGGTGTTTTTTCAGATCTACCGGGAGTACCAGAAGCTGCGCGGCCGTACCGTGCTGGAAGAGCCGGTCGACCCAGAAGAACAATTGCACTAAGGCAGGGCGGGAGGGGGCCAGATGCACATCATAGGAATCACGGTGCTGGTGCTGCTCGTGCTGAGCGTGCCCATCGGCATCGCGCTCAGCGCCGCGGCCGCCGCCTACATCGCGACCGACCCGTTCCTCAGCTCCGAAGTGATCTTTCGCGCCTTCTTCAACTTCATCGGCCGCTATTCGCTGATGGCCATCCCGCTGTTCATCTTCGCCGGCTTCCTGATGGAGCGTACCGGACTGGTGGCCCAGCTGTTCCGCTTTTCCGACGCGCTGGTGGGCTGGATGCCCGGCGGCTTCGGCGTGGCCACGGTGGTCGCCTGCGTGCTGTTCGGCGCCATCTCAGGCTCGAGCGTGGCCATGGCGGCGGCGATGAGCGTCATCGCGATTCCCGAGATGCGAAAGCGCGGCTACCCGGACTGGCTCTCCGGCGGCCTGGTGGCGACGGCCGGCGGCATCGCTATGCTGATTCCGCCGAGCATCATCCTGATCCTGTACGGCGTGGTCACGGAGACGTCGATCGTTTCCCTGTTCTTCGCCGGCGTCGTCCCGGGGCTGCTGCTCGCGCTGGGCAACATTCTTTCCGTCGTTGGCATCGCCTGGTGGCTGAAGCTGCCGCGCGGCGAGTTCAACCTGGGGCGCCTGGGGCGCGAGTTCCTGGGCGCGGCGCCGGCGCTGGGCATGCCGGCACTCATCCTGGGCGGCCTGTACGGCGGCCTGTTCACGCCGACTGAAGCCGCGGCGGCCGCCTGCGGCTATGCCTTCCTGTACGGCCTGTTCTCCGATCCGAAGGGCTTCCTGCGCGGCGTGGTGCCTACTGCGGGCCGTGCGCTCAACCTCACCGCGGTGATCATGTTCCTGGTAGGCAGCGTCGGGGTGTTCCAGTTCCTGCTCGCCAACCTGTACTGGCCGCAGAAGGCCACCGAGGTGGTGATCGGCTGGGGCCTCACGCAGCTTGGGTTCATCTTCGCCTTCATGGGCGTGCTGATGCTGCTCGGCATGATGGTGGACGGCGTGGCCATGGTGCTGCTCACGGTGCCGGTGGTTTTCCCGGTGGCCTACGCGCTGAAGATCGACCCCATCCACCTGGGCATCATGATCACGCTCGCCGTGGAAATGAGCGTGGTGACGCCCCCGGTGGGCCTGAATCTTTTCGCCGTGAGCGGAACCTCGCGCATCCCGCTGATGTCGGTGCTGAAGGGCTCGGTGCCGTTCTTTCTAGGCGACGTCGCCGTGCTGCTGCTGGTAATCTTCTTCCCGATCCTTGCCACCTGGCTGCCTGATCTTCTGGTCGTATCCGCATTCAAGTAACGCCTTGAAGTTCCTGCTCCTGGCGCTGGGCGCGCTCGTGGCGCCGGCGCCGGGCGCCGCGCCGCAGGGCGTGGTATCGCACGCCATCGCCATGCACGGCGCGCCGAAGTACAAGGCGGGCTTCCGGCATTTCGACTACGTGAACCCGCAGGCGCCCAAGGGCGGCGAGCTGCGCCTGGCGGTCGAGGGTACGTTCGACAGCTTCCATGCCTTCATCCCGCGCGGCACCCTGGGGGCCGGCGCCGAGGCGGCGTACGAGACGCTGATGGTGGGCAGCGCCGACGAGCCGTTCACCGAGTACGGCCTGCTCGCCGAGTCGATCGAGGTGCCCGAGGACCGCTCGTGGGCCGTGTTCACGCTGCGCCGCGAGGCGCGCTGGCACGACGGCCGCCCGGTCAGCGTGGACGACGTGATCTTCTCGCTCGACATCCTGAAAAAGCAGGGCCATCCGTTCTACCGCTTCTACTACCAGGGGATCGCGGCCGCCGAGCCGGCGGGGGAGCGCAAGGTGCGCTTCGTGTTCAAGGGCGGCGACAACCGCGAGCTGCCGCTCATCGCGGGCCAGCTTCCGATCCTGCCCAAGCATTACTGGGAAGGCAAAGACTTCAGCCGCACCACGCTCGAGCCGCCGCTGGGCAGCGGGCCCTACCGCATCGCCGCGTTCGAGTCCGGGCGCTATGTGCTGGTGGAGCGCGTGCCCGATTACTGGGGCCGCGACCTGCCGGTGCGTCGCGGGATGAACAACTTCGACCGCATTCGCTACGACTACTTCCGCGACGCCACCGTGATCCGCGAAGCGCTGAAGGCGGGCAGCATCGACCTGCGCGTGGAGAACCAGGCGAAAGCCTGGGCGCTCGACTACGACACGCCGGCGGTGCAGGAGGGCCGGCTGCGCATGCAGCAGTTCGACCACGACCGGCCGAGCGGCATGCAGGGCTTCGCCATGAATATGCGCCGGCCGGTGTTCCGCGACGCGCGCGTGCGCCAGGCGCTGGGCTTCGCCTTCGATTTCGAGTGGAGCAACCGCAACCTGTTTTTCGGGCAGTACACCCGCACCGAGAGCTATTTCGACAACTCGGAGCTCGCTTCCGAGGGCCTGCCGTCCGAAGAGGAAAAAAAGCTGCTGGAACCCTGGCGCGGAAAGATCCCCGACGAAGTGTTTGCGGGCGAATACCACCCGCCCTCGACGGATGGCAGCGGCTGGCCGCGCGACAACCTGCGGCGGGCCTTTGCGCTGCTCGCGCAGGCCGGCTGGGTGGTGCGCGACCTGCGCCTGGTGAACGAGAAAAGCGGCGAGCCGTTCTCCTTCGAGATCCTGCTGGTGGGCTCGGGCTTCGAGCGCATCGTGCTGCCCTACGTGCGCAACCTGCGGCGCCTGGGCATCGATGCCCGCGTGCGCGTGGTCGACAGCTCGCAGTACATCAACCGGCTGCGCTCGTTCGACTTCGACATGATCGTGGCGGTGTGGCCGCAGAGCACTTCGCCGGGCAACGAGCAGCGCGACTTCTGGGGCTCGGCGGCGGCCAAGACCCCGGGCAGCCGCAACTACGCCGGCATCGCGAGCCCCGCGGTGGACGCGCTCATCGACGCGGTGATCGCCGCGCCCGACCGCGAAAGCCTGGTGGCGCGCACCCGGGCCCTGGACCGGGTGCTGCTGCGGAGCCACCTGGTGGTGCCGAACTGGCATTCGCCGGTGGACCGCATCGTGTTCTGGGACAAGTTCGGCTACCCGACGCCGCCGCCGCTGCAGGGCACCAGCACCGACTGGTGGTGGGTAAAGTAGCGCCCGATGCTCGCCTACATCCTGCGGCGCCTGCTGCTCATCATCCCCACCCTGCTGGGGATCATGATCATCAACTTCGTCATCGTGCAGGCCGCCCCCGGCGGCCCGGTGGAGCAGGTGCTCGCCGAGCTGCAGCAGGTGGGCGGCGCGGCCGCCGAGCGCGTGTCGCGCGCCGGCGGGGATTTTGCCGGCGGCGCGCAAGCCCCTGCGCCGGGCGAAACCAGCTACCGGGGAGCGCAAGGGCTGGATCCGGAGTTCATCAAGGAGCTCGAGCGGCGCTTCGGCTTCGACAAGCCGGCGCACGAGCGCTTCTTCCTGATGATGAAGAACTACGCCACCTTCGACTTCGGCAACAGCTTTTTCCGCGACCGCTCGGTGGTGGCGCTGGTGGTGGAGAAAATGCCGGTGTCGATTTCGCTGGGCCTGTGGACCACGCTCATCGTCTACCTGGTGTCGATCCCGCTGGGCATCGCCAAGGCGGTGCGCGACGGCAGCCGCTTCGACGTGGCGACTTCGGGCGCCATCATCGTGGGCTACGCCATCCCGAGCTTCCTCTTCGCGGTGCTGCTGCTGGTGCTGTTCGCCGGCGGCAGCTATTTCAACTGGTTTCCGCTGCGCGGCCTGACCTCCGAGAGCTGGGCGCAGCTCGGCCCGCTCGATAAGGTGCTGGACTACCTCTGGCACATCGCGCTGCCGGTGACGGCGATGGTGATCGGCGGCTTCGCCACCCTCACCATGCTTACCAAGAATTCCTTCCTCGACCAGATCGCGCAGCAGTACGTGGTCACGGCGCGCGCCAAGGGCCTGCCCGAGCGCCGCGTGCTCTACGGCCATGTGTTCAGGAACGCCATGCTGATCGTCATCGCCGGGTTTCCGTCGGCCTTCGTCGGGATACTGTTCACCGGCTCGGTGCTGATCGAGGTGATCTTCTCGCTCGACGGCCTGGGGCTGCTGGGCTTCGAGGCCGCCATCAACCGCGACTACCCGGTGATGTTCGGCACGCTCTTTTTCTTCTCCCTTCTGGGCCTTGTGATGAATCTCTTGGGGGACTTGATGTACACGATCGTCGATCCCCGCATCGACTTCGAGGCGCGCAAGGCCTGAGCGCCATGGCGCGAATACATATGTCTCCGCTGGCGAAGCGCCGCATCGCCACCTTCCGCGCCAACCGGCGCGGCTTCTGGTCGCTGTGGATCTTCCTCGCGCTGTTCCTCCTCAGCCTGGGCGCCGAGCTCATCGCCAACGACAAGCCGGCGCTCGTCTGGTACGACGGCAGCCTGTACGTGCCGATGGTGAACGCCTACCCGGAGACGGCGTTCGGCGGCGAGTTCCAGACCGAGGCCGACTACCGGGACCCGTACGTGCGCGAGAAGATCCGCGAGAAAGGCTGGATGCTCGCGCCGCTCATCCCCTACCACCACCGCACCGTGGCCTGGGACCTGCCGCAGCCCGCGCCTTCGCCGCCGGACGGCGAGCACTGGCTGGGCACCGACGACCAGGCGCGCGACGTCGCCTCGCGCCTCATCTACGGCTTTCGCATCTCGGTGCTGTTCGGCCTCACCCTCACGCTGGTGAGCACCGTGGTGGGCGTGCTCGCCGGCGCGGTGCAGGGCTACCTCGGCGGCTGGACCGATCTTCTGTTCCAGCGCTTCATGGAAATCTGGTCGGGGCTGCCGGTGCTCTACCTCCTCATCATCCTGGCGAGCGTGGTGGAGCCCAACTTCTGGTGGCTGCTGGGCATCATGCTGCTGTTCTCGTGGATGGCGCTGGTCGGCGTGGTGCGCGCCGAGTTCCTGCGCGCGCGCAACTTCGACTACGTGCGCGCCGCGCGCGCGCTGGGCGCGGCCGAATCCTCGATCATGTTCCACCACGTGCTGCCCAACGCCATGGTGGCCACGCTCACCTTCCTGCCCTTCATCCTCTCGGGCTCGATCACCACGCTGACCGCGCTCGACTTCATCGGCTTCGGCCTGCCGCCGGGCTCGGCCTCGCTGGGCGAGCTCCTCGCGCAGGGCAAGGCAAACCTGCAGGCGCCGTGGCTCGCGCTGACCGGCTTTTTCTCGCTCGCCATCATGCTTTCGCTGCTGGTGTTCATCGGCGAAGCGGTGCGCGACGCCTTCGATCCCCGAAAGAGCATCCTGTGAGCGAGCTCCTGCGCGTCGAGAACCTGCACGTCGAGTTTCCCGGAGAGGCGAAGCGGGTGCACGCGGTGCGCGGGGTGTCTTTCACTATCGACGAAGGCGAGACCGTGGCGCTGGTGGGCGAGTCGGGCTCGGGCAAGTCGGTCACCGCGCTCTCCATCCTGCAGCTCCTGCCGTACCCGCGCGCGAGCCACCCCGCGGGCAGCATCCGCTTCCGCGGCACCGAGCTAGTCGGCGCCGGCGAGCGCGTGCTCTCCGGCATCCGCGGCGACCGCATTGCGATGGTCTTCCAGGAGCCGATGACCTCGCTCAACCCGCTGCACACCATCGCCAAGCAGATCGGCGAGACGCTGTGGCTGCACAAGGGAATGCGCGGCGAGCGGGCGCGCAGCCGCACGCTGGAGCTGCTGCGCCTGGTCGGCCTGCCCGAGCCCGACAAGCGCCTGGATGCCTACCCGCACCAGCTCTCCGGCGGCCAGCGCCAGCGCGTGATGATCGCCATGGCGCTCGCCAACGAGCCCGATCTGCTCATCGCCGACGAGCCCACCACCGCGCTCGACGTCACCATCCAGGCGCAGATCCTCGCGCTGCTCAAGGACCTGCAGGCGCGCTTCAACATGGCGCTGCTGCTCATCACGCACGACCTTGCCATCGTGCGCAAGATGGCCGATCGCATCTGCGTCATGACGCAAGGCGAGATCGTCGAGCAGGCCGCCGCGCGCGACATCTTCGAGCGCCCGCAGCATGCGTACACCCGCAAGCTCCTCGCCGCGCAGCCGGCTCCTCGTGAAGAGACCAGAAAGGAAAAACCCGTTGAAATCGCCAGGGCCGAAGACCTGAAAGTCTGGTTCCCGATCAAGGCCGGCGTGCTTCGCCGCACGGTGGACCACATCAAGGCGGTCGACGGCGTCTCGGTACGCGTGCAGGCAGGCCGCACGGTCGGCGTGGTCGGCGAATCCGGCTCCGGCAAGACCACGCTGGGGCTCGCGCTCCTGCGCCTGCAGCAAAGCGAAGGCGGGGTGTATTTCGACGGCCGCTCGATCCAGGGCCTGTCGTGGAAGGCGCTGCGCCCGCTGCGCCGCGAAATGCAGGTCGTCTTCCAGGACCCCTACGGCAGCCTGAGCCCGCGCATGTCGGTGTCGCAGATCATTGAGGAGGGCCTGCAGATCCACCAGGTCGGCGGCACGCCCGCCGAGCGGCGCAGGCTCATCGATGAAGCGCTGGTCGAAGTCGGCCTCGACCCGGCCACCGCCGAGCGCTACCCGCACGAATTCTCCGGCGGCCAGCGCCAGCGCATCGCCA
>CBDDSA010000096.1:0-5349 GCA_965233185.1 uncultured bacterium | reverse complement strand
ACCACCTCGTAGCTGCCGCCCTTGCAGGTGACCGGGTAGCCGTAGATCACGCCCTCGGCAATGCCGTAGCTGCCGTCCGCGGGCACGCCCATCGTGACCCAGTCGCCCTGCGGCGTGCCGCGCACCCAGTCGCGCACATGGTCGATGGCGGCGTTCGCGGCGCTCGCCGCCGAGGACAGCCCGCGCGCCTCGATGATGGCGGCGCCGCGCTTTTGCACTGTCGGTATGAAGCTGCTCTCGAGCCAGCCCTGGTCGTTGATCATCGGCCACACCTTCTTGCCCTCGGCCTCGGCCTGGAAGAGGTCGGGGTACTGGGTGGCGGAGTGGTTTCCCCACACCGTGACTTTCTGGATGGCCGTCACCGGCCGGGAGATCTTCTGGGCGATCTGGCTGATCGCCCGGTTGTGGTCCAGCCGCATCATGCCGGTGAACTGCTGCGGCTTGAGGCTGCGCGCGTTCTTCATGGCGATGAGGCAGTTGGTGTTGGCCGGATTGCCCACCACCAGCACCTTCACGCTGCGGCTCGCCACCCGGTCGAGCGCCTGGCCCTGCGGCGCGAAGATCCTGCCGTTCGCCTCCAGCAGGTCCTTGCGCTCCATGCCGGGCCCGCGCGGGCGCGCGCCGACGAGCAAGGCCACCTCGGCGTCCTTGAAAGCCACCATCGGGTCCGAAGCGGCGAGCATGCCGTGAAGCAGCGGGAAGGCGCAGTCGTCCAGCTCCATCATGACGCCCTTCAGCGCTTTCTGCGCCTTCTCGTCCGGGATCTCGAGAAGCTGCAGGATGACCGGCTGATCGGCGCCCAGCATCTCGCCGGCGGCGATGCGAAACAGCAGCGAATAGCCGATCTGGCCGGCGGCGCCGGTGACGGCGACGCGAATGGGGGCTTTGGACATCGATCGTAGCTCCGGCGGGGTGTGTTTTCATTTTACCGCAGTGAATTGCTGCGCCGCGACGCTATAATCGAACTGCCCGGACTCTAGGGAACTGCCCGGACTCCAGGGCCCGGCGTTAACTGTCCAGGGCGTTAAATGTCCAGCACGGCCGCGAACAAGCCACGACCCAAATACCTGAACCTCGCCGAGATCCGGTTGCCGTTGCCGGCCTGGGTGTCGATCCTGCACCGCATCTCCGGCGCGTTGCTCGTCTTTCCGTTCACCGCCTGGCTGCTGTACCTGCTGGACGCGAGCCTTGCGTCCGAGGCCGGGTTCCGCACGATCCAGGGCTACCTCGCGCTGCCGCTGGTGAAGGGCGGGATGCTGGTGCTCATCTGGGCCTACTGCCACCACCTTTGCGCCGGCATACGCTTCCTGCTCCTGGATCTCAACCAGGGCATCGAGCTTCGGCCGGCGCGCGCCTCGAGCGCTGCGGTGCTGGTCGTCAGCCTGGCGCTGACCGCGATCTTCGCCGGGCTGCTGCTATGGTGAAGCGGCTGGTGGTGGGCGCGCATTACGGGCTGCGTCCCTGGCTTGCGCAGCGCATCACGGCGCTCGTCATGGCGCTGCTGACGGCCGCGGCCCTGCTGCTCATCGCTTCCCGGACCCCGTTTACGTACGAAAGCTGGAGCGCGCTTTTCGATCGCGGCTGGATGCGCATCGGCACGCTGCTTTTC
Source organism: uncultured bacterium (assembly GCA_965233185.1). GTDB lineage: Bacteria > Pseudomonadota > Gammaproteobacteria > Burkholderiales > SG8-39 > SCGC-AG-212-J23. Next base: position 3,740 of record CBDDSA010000096.1, on the reverse strand, counting down.
GTCGTGAGCCTCGCCTGGCACGCCTGGGTGGGGGCGCGCGACATCCTCATGGATTACATCAAGCCGGACGGGTTGCGCCTGGCGCTGCAGGTCGCCACCTTGCTGCTGCTCGCCGGCTACGTCGGCTGGGCCGTCGAAATCCTGTGGCGATGATCGCGGTACGCAAATTCGACGCCATCGTGGTCGGCGCCGGCGGCTCGGGCATGCGCGCGGCGCTCGAGCTGGCGCGCGCCAACCTGCGCGTCGCGGTGCTGTCCAAGGTGTTCCCGACGCGCTCGCATACGGTGGCCGCGCAAGGCGGCATCGCGGCGCCGCTCGCCAACTCCACCGAGGACAACTGGCACTGGCACATGTACGACACGGTCAAGGGCGCCGACTACCTCGGCGACCAGGACGCGATCGAGTACATGTGCCGGCGCGCGGTCGAGGTGGTGGTGGAGCTCGAGCACATGGGCATGCCGTTCGACCGCCTGGAGAACGGCCGCATCTACCAGCGGCCCTTCGGCGGCCATACCCAGGACTACGGCAGCAACAAGATGGCGATGCGCGCCTGCGCCGCCGCCGACCGCACCGGCCACGCCATGCTGCACACCCTGTATCAGCAGAACGTGCGTGCCAACACCCAGTTCCTGGTCGAGTGGATGGCGCTCGACCTGGTGCTCGACCCGCAGGACGGTGCGGTGGTGGGCGTCACGGCGCTGGAGATGGAAACCGGAGAATTATTTCTTTTACAGGCGAAATCGGTCCTTCTTGCCACAGGCGGGGCGGGGCGCATCTACTGGGCGACCACCAACGCCTTCATCAACACCGGCGACGGCCTGGGCATGGTGGCGCGCGCCGGGCTGCCGCTGCAGGACATGGAGTTCTGGCAGTTCCACCCTACCGGGGTGGCCGGCGCCGGCGTGCTGATCACCGAGGGCGTGCGCGGCGAGGGCGGCTACCTCCTGAACAAGAACGGCGAGCGCTTCATGGAGCGCTACGCGCCCAACGCCAAGGACCTCGCCAGCCGCGACGTGGTGTCGCGCGCCATGACCACCGAGATCAAGGAGGGGCGCGGCTGCGGCCCGGACGCCGACCACGTGCTGCTCAAGCTCGATCACCTCGGGCCCGAGGTGATCATGCAGCGCCTGCCGGGCATCCGCGAGATCGCCCTCAAGTTCGCCAACGTCGACCCGATCCGCGACCCGATCCCGGTGGTGCCCACGGTGCACTACCAGATGGGCGGCATCCCGACCAATTTCATGGGCCAGGTGGTCGCCCCGGAGGGCAACAGCAAGGAAGCCATCGTGCCCGGCCTCTATGCGGCGGGCGAATGCGCCTGCGTCTCGGTGCACGGCGCCAACCGGCTGGGCACCAACTCGCTGCTCGATCTCCTGGTGTTCGGCAAATCCTCCGGCGAGCAGATGCTCAAGGACATGCATGCCCTGCCGCGCGCCCAGCGCAACCTGCCGAAAGACGCCGGCGAGGCGACGCGCGCGCGGCTCGCGCGCCTGGACGGCGCGGCCTCCGGCGAGCGCGTGGTCGACGTGCTGAACGATCTGCGCCGCGTCATGCAGGCGCATTGCGGCGTGTTCCGCTTCCCCGATGACCTGCAGGCGGGCGTCGCGAAGGTGAAGGAGATCGCCGCCCGGAGCCAAAACGTCTTCATCGCCGACAAGTCCCGGGTGTTCAACACCGCGCGGGTGGAGGCGCTGGAGCTCGAGAACCTGGTGGAGACGGCCCTGTCGACCGCGGTGTCGGCCGAGGCGCGCAAGGAGTCGCGCGGCGCGCACACGCGCGAGGACTTTCCGGGGCGCGACGACAAGGGCTGGATGAAGCACACCCTGTGGTACAAGGAGGGCAACCGGCTCGACTACAAGCCCGTGCACCTGCGGCCGCTGTCGGTCGAGACCATGGAGCCCAAGGTCCGCACGTATTAGGAAAATGAGGATGAAGCTCTCCATCTACCGGTACGACCCGGACAAGGACGCCAAGCCCTATCTGCAGGACTACGAGGTGGCGCTGGACCACAGCGACCGCATGCTGCTCGACGCGCTGGTGAAGGCCAAGGCCCAGGACGACACCCTGTCGTTCCGGCGCTCGTGCCGCGAGGGGGTGTGCGGCTCCGACGCGTTCAACGTCAACGGCAAGAACCGCCTCGCCTGCGTCACCAAGCTGGCCGAGCTGCCGGACCACGTCACGGTGCGTCCGCTGCCGGGGCTGCCGGTGATCCGCGACCTGATCGTCGACATGACGCAGTTCTTCAAGCAGTACCACTCGGTGAAGCCCTACGTCATCAACAACGACCCGCCGCCGGAGCGCGAGCGGCTGCAGTCGCCGAAGGAGCGCGACGAGCTGAACGGCCTGTACGAGTGCATCCTGTGCGCCTGCTGCTCGACCGCCTGCCCGTCGTTCTGGTGGAACCCCGACAAGTTCGTCGGCCCGGCGGGCCTGTTGCAGGCCTACCGCTTCCTCGCCGACACGCGCGACCAGGCCACCAGCGAGCGGCTGGACAACCTGGAGGACCCCTACCGCCTGTTCCGCTGCCACACCATCATGAACTGCGTCGACGTATGCCCGAAGGGGCTCAACCCCACCAAGGCGATCAACCACATCAAGGAAATGCTGGTCAAGCGGGCGGTGTGATGGACCCGGCCCGAGAGAAGCTCAAGTGGAAATGCCGGCGCGGCCTGCTCGAGCTGGACCTGGTGTTCCAGAGATTCGTACCCACCTTGAAGGATGAGGAAACCGAATCCTTCGCCGCGTTGCTCGACCTTCCCGACAACGACCTGTGGGACATCGTGGCGGGACGCAGCGACGACTACGCGCCCCGCTTGAGTGCAATAGTGGCGCGCGTGCGCGCCGCCTGAGAAGGAGCAGTCCATGGCCGAGAAAACCGCGACCCTCAAGCTGCCCGACGGCAAGACCCTCGAGTTCCCGGTGCTGCCCGGCAGCGTCGGTCCCGAGGTGATCGACATCCGCACGCTCTACGGCAAGTCCGGGATGTTCACCTACGACCCCGGCTTCCTGTCCACCGCGAGCTGCAGCTCGTCGATCACCTACATCGACGGCGACGAGGGCGTGCTGCTGTACCGCGGCTACCCGATCGAGCAGCTGGCGCAGCAGTGCGACTTTCTCGAGGTGTGCTACCTGCTGTGGTACGGCGAGCTGCCCAACCGCAGTCAGAAGGAGGAGTTCGACCACATCGTCACGCACCACACCATGGTGCACGAGCAGCTCGCGCGGCTGTACCAGGGGTTCCGGCGCGACGCGCACCCCATGGCGGTGATGGTGGGCGTGGTCGGCGCGATGTCGGCCTTCTACCACGACGCGCTGGACATCGGCGATGCGCGCCATCGCGAGATCTCGGCGTTCCGCCTCATCGCCAAGCTGCCCACCATCGTGGCGATGTCCTACAAGTACAACATCGGCCAGCCGTTCATGTACCCGCGCAACAGCCTCTCCTACACCGCCAACTTCATGCAGATGATGTTCGGCGTGCCGGCCGACGAGTACAAGGTGAACGACGTGCTGGTGCGCGCGCTGGACCGCATCTTCATCCTGCACGCCGACCACGAGCAGAACGCCTCCACCTCCACCGTGCGCCTGTGCGGCTCCTCGGGGGCCAATCCCTACGCCTGCATCGCCGCGGGCATCGCCTCGCTTTGGGGTCCGGCGCACGGCGGGGCCAACGAGGCCGCGCTGCAGATGCTGGACACCATCGGCGACGCCTCGAAGGTGGGCGAGTTCATCAAGCAGGT
>CBDDSA010000095.1:0-3257 GCA_965233185.1 uncultured bacterium | reverse complement strand
CGCAATCCAGAAGAAGACTGTCGTCTGCTCGCTTAGCACGACCACGGCGAGGGCGGCGCCGAAGAACGGGGCGACCGAGAAATAGGCTCCGGTGCGAGCCGTGCCGAGGTGCCGCAGGGCAACAATGAAAAGGACGAGGCTCACGCCGTAGCCGAGGAAGCCTACGAGCGCCGCAGCCGTCATCGCACCGGGCTGCGGCAGCGGGTTGCCCAGCACGATGGCCAGGGTCATGTTGACCGAGCCGGCGATCAGGCCTTTCAGGCATGCAATCGTCGCGGCATCACCGCCGGATATACGCCGCGTCAGGTTGTTGTCGAACGCCCAGGCGAGGCAGGCGCCCGCAATGAGCCCCGGCCCCATAAAGCCGCCGGCGTTGGGCGCCTCCTGCCAGGCAAGCAGCACGCCGCCGCCCACGATGGCCATCATGCCGAGAAAGACACGCCGGTCGACGTTCTCGCCGAACGCGACCCATGCGATCGCGGCAGTGAGCACCGCCTCGAGATTCAGGAGAAGCGAGGCCGTAGCGCTGTCAGTGCGAACGAGGCCGAAAACCAGGAGAACGGGCGCAATCACGCCCCCTGCGCCGATGGCGGCGGCAAGCCATAGGAAATCCGAGCCTGCCAGGGAGGCGGGATGGCGCGAGGCGCTGAGCGCCCGCCGCAAAGCAAGCCAGACGAGGAGGCCGAGGCCGCTGCCGAGGTAGAGGATTGCAGCAAGAACGAGCGGCGGGACCGCACCGAGGAGAACCTTGGCGAGCGGCGCACTTGCGCCGAAGAGGGCTGCCGAGAGCAGCGCGTATGCAATGGCCTGGCGACGCACCGCTACTCCCGGTAGATGTGAAACGCCTTCTCGGCGAGCTTCTGGTATCCGAGGTACAGCTCGCGCGGCTCCCCACCCCGGGGAGCTACGTTTATCTAAACACCCAAACCAACGCCGTTTTAACGGTTACATCGACGTCGTTTTTGAAGCCGGTGCCGATACCGACGTTTAGTTGCAGACCGTGCACCGGCTCGTAAAAGACCCCGGCCACGATTTCGCCGCTCCTCTCCTCTTCAAAGCTTCCGGCAATTTCCAGCCCGACGCTGAGGTGATGGCGCAGCTCGCGCTTGACGCCCGCGGCATAGCCCCATTCGCGACGAGCGCCTTCCGGCTTCTCATAGTTAAGGTTGACCGCAAACAGCGAGCCGCCGGCTTCGTAGTTGGCGAGACCCGAGAGCTTGAGCGCATCGTTGGCGTCGTCACCGGCGGCAATCTCGTAGCGTGCCGCAATCCCCAGCCCTAACGCCTGGTCCTTTGGAGTGAAGCGTAGACGCACACCCGGCACTGTCGCTTCGTAGTTGAACGACTCGCCCTCCAGTTTCTCAGCATCGCCATTGATTTCGAGCGACATCCAGTCGCGCGCGGTCCAGGATAACAGCGGCTCGAGCTCGAAGACGTCGTTGCCTTCTTCGCGCGTGTAATCCTGACGGGCAATACCGATGACGCTGCCGACCTCGCCGAGTCGGGTGGTTTGCACCAGCAGAAAGTCGCGGCCGTGGTCGGCCCAGCTGACGTTGCTGAAAAGCCCGACGATAAGCGCAAACGTGGCGATGATCAGGCCGGCAGGGCTTCGCCGAGGTGAGGACTTTCTCCGATGGCGGTTGATGGGCTGCTCATGCCCGACGCCCCCAGCCGTGATGATCGCGGCTGCGATAGCGCCGCGGCTGATGCGCATATGTTTCCCCATGTGCTCCTCCGCAACATTCGGGAACCCGGGTCTGATCAAGCTCCACGCTCGCCATTGCGCCGGGCATCGAAGGATCTCATCGAGATCCTCCGATGCTCAAGATGACGCCGCGCCCTTCAGATTGCGTCGCCGCGTATGGCTCCTCGCAATGACGCTTGCTCAGGGGCTCCCGCTGAAGTTGCTCTCTGCCCACGCGCGAATTCTCGCGCCCGCTCTAAACGACCGTGCAGCTCTGGCGGATCAGGAGTAAAGCGGAGGCGCCCGTGGGCGGGCGGGGAATGGCGACGGCGCCGGAAGCGGCGATGCTCTACTGAAGGCTTGAAGTTCTATCTGCGGCTGCAGGACAGGAAGGTTCCAGCCGCTGTAACGGGAGGCAACCGCCTCGTGGGCGCGGCCGAGCATGAGCTCGCCGCCGCACATGCAAACGTGGCCGGAGCCTCCGGGACAGAACGGGGACAAGCTATCGGTCGCGGGAGCAGTCGCTTTGCCGCCGGGGTCAGCGGCGTCTTGGCCATGCGAGCCTGCCTGCGGCGTTTCGAGAGCAGGCGCGCCGTGTGCGTCGGCTCTATCCGGCACCAGCGCCGATGCGAGAGCGACAAGAACAAGCGCCGCCGCCCATGATGCCCGTCTGAAGGCAATCGCCATAAAGCGTGCTTGTATCACTAAACCGCACAAGACTTCAACCGCAGCCGGGCGCAGTCGCTTGTCGCCAGCCCGGTTCAATGCTTGCCGTGCGGGCTCTGCGCCGCCATTGGGCCGTAAACCGAGCCTCGCGTTTTCGGCGCCGCATTCGGCGCGCCGCACGCCGGGCAAGAGTCTTCAAAAGCCCATGTCTGCTCCTTTCCATGTTCAGCCGTGATCGTGCTAATCGCCCGGGAAGTGCCTGCCGCCCTGCAGCTCCTTCATGTCGCAGGCCGCCGCCTCGATCTGCACGGTCATGTGTCGCATCGAGAAGCGCTCGGCGAGCGTCTTGGTCACCACGCCGAGAACCGCCTGCTCGTCGGCGGCTTCGGCCAGCACCGCGACGGTGACGCTGTTCTTGCCGCTCGTGAGCACCAGACATGGAGGTTGTGGATCTCGCGCGCGCCCGGCATTGCGAGCAGCGCCTGCTCGATCTCGTCCAGCGCAATGGCCTGGCGACGCACCGCTACTCCCGGTAGATGTGAAACGCCTTCTCGGCGAGCTTCTGGTATCCGAGGTACAGCTCGAACGTATTCGTTGCCGGCTGCCGGTCACCGGCGCAATGATTCTCATGCGCCGAAGCCGGAATGCGCGCGCCGATGTGCCGCGGCTGCCCGACCTTCACGGTCAAGGTCGTATCGTTGTGATACACGGTTTCTCCGGATGCCTCAAGGACACAGGGATTGGAGGAACGCAAAACGGCCCTGACCTGCGCCTGCTCGGCCGGCACGTTCTTCAGAACGAATGCCAGGCCATAGCTGACCCCGGGGCGCAAGGGGATGCGATCGGTTTGCCGCACCACCCGAAGTCCCTTGGCGCCGCCGCGTTTCGCGCCCACGCTCGAGCATTC
>CBDDSA010000094.1:0-11858 GCA_965233185.1 uncultured bacterium | reverse complement strand
GCTTTTCAGCTCCAAGAGCTCGCCTTTCACGTCCACCGTGATCTTCTTGGAAAGGTCGCCCTTTGCCACCGCGGTGGTCACGTCGGCGATGTTCCTCACCTGGCCGGTGAGGTTGGCCGCCATCGAGTTCACGTTGTCGGTCAGGTCCTTCCACACCCCGCCCACGCCGCGCACCTGCGCCTGGCCGCCCAGGCGCCCTTCGGTGCCCACCTCGAGCGCGACGCGCGACACCTCGCCGGCGAAGGCGTTGAGCTGGTCCACCATGGTGTTCATGGTGCTCTTCAGCTCGAGGATCTCGCCCTTCACGTCCACGGTGATCTTCTTGGACAGATCGCCGCGCGCCACGGCGGTGGTCACCTCGGCGATGTTGCGCACCTGGCCGGTAAGGTTCGCCGCCATCGAGTTCACGTTGTCGGTGAGATCCTTCCAGACGCCGCCCACGCCGGGCACCTGCGCCTGGCCGCCGAGCTTGCCGTCGGTGCCCACCTCGCGCGCCACCCGCGTCACTTCGGAGGAGAACGAGTTCAGCTGGTCGACCATCGTATTGATGGTGCTTTTCAGCTCGAGGATCTCGCCGCGCACGTCCACGGTGATCTTCTTGGAGAGGTCGCCGCGCGCCACCGCCGTGGTCACCTCGGCGATGTTGCGCACCTGGCCGGTGAGGTTGGCGGCGAGCTGGTTCACGTTCTCGGTCAGGTCCTTCCATACGCCGCCCACGCCGGCCACCTGCGCCTGGCCGCCCAGCTTGCCGTAGGTGCCGACCTCGCGCGCCACGCGCGTCACCTCGGCCGAGAAGTTGGCGAGCTGGTCCACCAGGGTGTTGATGGTGCTTTTCAGCTCGAGCAGCTCGCCCTCCACGTCCACCGTGATCTTCTTGGAAAGGTCGCCCTTGGCGATCGCGGTGGCGACATCGGCGATGTTGCGTACCTGGCCGGTGAGGTTGGCGGCCATCGAGTTCACGTTGTCGGTGAGGTCCTTCCACACCCCGCCCACGCCCTTCACCTGCGCCTGGCCGCCGAGCTTGCCTTCGGTGCCCACTTCCTTCGCCACGCGCGACACTTCGCCGGCGAAGGCGTTGAGCTGGTCCACCATGGTGTTGATGGTGCTTTTCAGCTCCAGCATCTCGCCCTTCACGTCCACGGTGATCTTCTTCGAAAGGTCGCCGCGCGCCACCGCGGTGGTCACTTCGGCGATGTTCCGCACCTGGCCGGTGAGGTTCGCCGCCATCGAGTTCACGTTGTCGGTGAGGTCCTTCCATACTCCGCCCACGCCGGGCACCTCGGCCTGGCCGCCGAGCTTGCCGTCGGTGCCCACCTCGCGCGCCACCCGCGACACTTCCGAGGAAAAGGCGTTGAGCTGGCCCACCATCGTGTTCACCACCATGCCCAGGCGCAGCGCTTCGCCGCGCAGGGGCCGGCCATCGACTTCCAGCACCATGGTCTGCGACAGGTCGCCCTTCGCCACCGAGCCGATCACGCGCGCCACCTCGGTCACCGGGTAGCCCATGTCGCCGATAAGCGTGTTCACCGCCTCGGTGCACTCGCCCCAGGCGCCGCCGGCGCCGGCGAGATCCACGCGCTGGCTGATCTGGCCTTCGCGGCCCACCTGGTCGCCCACGCGGGCGATCTCGGCGACCAGCGCCTCGTTCATCTCCACCACGTCGTTGAACGCCTGCGCGATCTCAGCGTCGATGCCCGAAAGGTTGCCCGGCATGCGCACGCTGAAATCGCCCCGGCGGAAGGCGCGCAGCGCCTTCAGCAGCTCGCCGCGGTCCAGCATCATGTGAAGTCCGGCCTGAATCGATTCCATGGAATCCCTTTGCGGGTGGTTCTTCTGGACTAAAAGCGTGATTCTGCGAGGGATTTCCGGACGGGGGTATCGCAGTAAACCCCGGCCTTCTGTAGTTGGATCAACTACAGAACAAGATCGGGGTCAGAGCCCGTGAACAAGATCGGGGTCAGAGCCCGAACTCCGCATATGCGTACGCGGATGAGAGTTCGGGCTCTGACCCCGACCTTGTTCTCTGACCCCGATCTTGTTTAGTCGACCAGGTGGTGCGCGATGGCGTAGTGCATGAGCTCCGCGTTGGATTTCATGTTCATCTTGCGGAGGATGCGCGTGCGGTGGGTGGAGACGGTATTGGGGGAAAGGAACAGCTCGTCGGCGATCTGGCGCACGGTCTTGCCCGAGGCGATCATCCACATGACTTGGTATTCGCGGTCGGACAGCGTTTCGTGCAGCGGCTTGCCGCGATTGTCTTCGAGCTCGAGGGCGAGCTTCTCGCCCAGGGTGGGCGTGACATAGCGCCCGCCGCCGGCCACCTTGCGGATCGCGCTCACCAGCTCCTCCGGGGCGCTTTCCTTGGTGAGATAGCCCGAGGCGCCCGCCTTGAGCGCGCGCACGGCGTAGCGGTCCTCGGGATACATGCTGAGGATGAGCACGGCGCGCCCGGGGTAGCGCTGGCGCAGCTCCTTGATGAGCTCCAGGCCGTTCTTGCCCGGCATGTTGTAGTCGAGCACCGCCACCTCCCAGGGCACGCGCCGCGAGAGGTCCACCACTTCCTGCCCGTTGCGCGCCTCGCCGACGACGGTCAGATCGGACTCGACCGCCAGCATCTGGCGCAGGCCCTGGCGCACGACCGGGTGATCGTCGGCAATAATGACTTTCATGACGGCTTCCTGGTTGGAATGGTGACCTCTACGCGAGTTCCGTGCCCGGGGGAGCCCGTTATGCTCACTTCGCCGCCGAAAAGCAGCGCCCGCTCGTGCATGCCGAGCAGGCCGAGCGACTTCTTGCCGTCGAGCTCGGCCTCGCCGATGCCCACGCCGTTGTCGGCGACGTCCAGGCGCACCTGGTCCTCGCCCACCTCGAGCTCGATGTCGACCCGCGTGGCGCGCGAGTGGCGCGCCACGTTGGTCAGGATCTCCTGAAAAATGCGGAACGCCGTGGTGGCGACGTCGATGTCGAGCTTGGTGGTCTCGGGCGGCAGCTTCACGCGGCAGCGGATGCCGGTGCGCTTCTGGAAGTCCTTCGCCTGCCAGCCCACCGCCGCCACCAGCCCCATGTCGTCCAGCATCTCGGGGCGCAGGCCGGTGGCGATCTTGCGCACCGTCTGCACCGTGGAGTCGATCAGCTTGGACATGGAGTCGGTCTTCTCGAGCAGCGCCGGCTCCTTCAGCCGCTTGGCGAGCCAGCCCACCTCCATCTTGATGCCGGTGAGCACCTGGCCGAGCTCGTCGTGGATCTCGCGCGCGATATGCGCTCTTTCTTCCTCTCTGACGCTTATCAAGTGAGCCGCTAACCTGCGCAGCTTCTCCTCGGACTCGCGCAGGCGCTCGCTCTTGCGGTGCAGCTCGACGAACACCGCCACCTTGGACTTCAGGACCTCGGGCACCACCGGCTTCATGAGGTAGTCGACCGCGCCCACCTCGTAGCCGCGGAACATCGAGGTCATCTCGTCGGCCGCGGCAGTCAGGAAGATTATCGGCGTGAGCCTGGAGCGCTCGCGGTTGCGGATCAGCTTGGCGGTCTCGAAGCCGTCGATGCCCGGCATGCGCACGTCGAGCAGGATCACCGCGAAGTCGTTCTTCAGCACGAGGCGCAACGCCTCCTCGCCCGACTGGGCGACCATCAGGTTCTCGCCCAGCGTGGAGAGCAGCTCCTGCAGCGCGTACAGGCTCTTCGGCTCGTCGTCGACGAGCAGGATCTTCGCCTGGGCTGCCGCCTCGGCGACCGGCTCCGCCCGTACGGCGGAAATGGATTCGACCGCCTGGTTCACCCTACCAATTGATGTCTGACCGCATAGTGGACCAGCGCCGCGTTGCTGGTGAGGCTCAGCTTGCGCAGGATGCGCGTGCGATAGGTGCTCACGGTGGAGGGCGACAGGCCCATCTCCTTCGCGATCTCGCTGATCTGCTTGCCCGAGGCAAGCAGCCACATCACGCGGTACTCGCGGTCGGAGAGCTTCTCGTGCAGCGCCTTCTGCGGATCGCTCGAGCATTCCGAGGCGAGGATCTCGGCGAGCGAGGCGCTCACGTACTTGCCGCCGTTCGCCACCTTGCGCACCGCGGTGGACAGCTCCTGCGGCGCGCTGTCCTTGGTGATGTACCCCGCCGCGCCGCCGCGCAGCACGCGGCTGCCGTGCACGTCCTCCGAATGCATGCTGAGGATCAGCACCGGCCGCCCGGGAAACTCCTTCTTCATGTCGCCGAGCAGGTCGAGCCCGCTGCGCCCCGGCATGGAGAAATCGAAGATCGCCATGTCCCACTCGACCTTGCGCGCGAGCTCGAGCGCCTCGTCGCCGTTGGTGGCTTCGCCGACCACGGTGGCGGCCGGGTCGTTGGCCAGCATCTGCTTGAGTCCGTGACGCACGATGGGATGGTCATCCGCTATGAGGATTCGCATATGTCTGTGTCTTGCCTTTTATGAGTTAGCTGGAATCCGACTTCCCTGAAGTCGAAAAGTATAGGCAGCCGCAGCGAGGATAGCTACACGAATGTTGCATTTTTCCTCAGTAAAATCGCGCACGTAGCGCGTCGTTTACACGCCTGTCGGAGCGTCCCCTACAAGCGACGTCACGAAGCCGCCTGAAAACAGAACGTTGTGGTGAGCGCCCCGACAGCCGTCGTTGTTTGACTACACATTTGTAAGTGCTCCGACTACAAGCGCTGCCCCATCCCCCTGATTTCATTGGATGTCGGCAGCTGGCATAGCTTTCGCAAAGCTGACGTCGCTGTACCGACTAGTTCAAACGACCACAGGGATACAAGCATGAATATGCAAAGACTTGCAGCAGGAAGTCTCGTGCTCGCCGGAATGCTTCCGCTGGGCGCCGAGGCCGCACCATCCGTGTATTTCAGAGAGCCCGGCAATAACGACACGCTCTCCGGAAGCCTCTACCAGTCGAACCAATGCGAAGTGCGCGGCAGCAACATCGACCGCGTGCGCTTCTATCTCGACGGCAAGCTTCTCAATACCGAGGAGAACGGGCCGTGGCAGTGCAACCTCGACACGCGCGATTTCTCCAACGGCCGGCATACGCTGCGCGCCGTCGCGTACGACTCGCGCGGCGCCAGCCGCTCGGCGCAGATCAGCGTCAACATCGACAACCGTACCAGCAGCAGCGCGCCCACCGTGGCGTTCACCGCGCCCGCGCCGGGCGGCGCCCTCTCCGGCAACGTGCAAGGCCCGCCGCACTGCATCGTCACCGGCAGCAACATCGCGCGCGTGATGTTCTACATCAACGGCGTGTGGACCAACACCGACGGCAACCTCGACAACGGCCTGGGCTGCTGGATGGACACCACCAAGTACCGGGACGGCCCCTACACGCTGAAGGCCGTGGCCTACAACAGCGCCGGCCAGACCGCCGAGGCGACGCGCGGCATCGTCATCGCAAACAACACCAGCGGCGGCGGCGACAACGGCGACAGCAGCGCGCCGACCGTGGCGTTCACCGCGCCGGCGCCCGGCGGCGCGCTCTCCGGCAACGTGCAAGGCCCGCCGCACTGCATCGTCACCGGCAGCAACATCGCGCGCGTCATGTTCTACATCAACGGCGTGTGGACCAACACCGACGGCAACCTGTCCAACGGCCTGGGCTGCTGGATGGACACCACCAAGTACCAGGACGGCCCCTACACGCTGAAGGCCGTGGCCTACAACAGCGCCGGCCAGACCGCCGAGGCGACGCGCGGCATCGTCATCGCCAACGGCACGACGAGCGGCGGCGACCGGCCGACGGTGTCGTTCACCCAGCCCACCAGCGGCTCCACGGTGAAGGGCAACCTCTACCAGAGCCCGGCATGCGAAGTGAAGGGCAGCGGTATCGAGAAAGTGCAGTTTTTTCTCGACAAGACGGCGCTCAACACCGAACTGAGCGCGCCGTACCTGTGCAACTTCGACACGACGAAGTTCTCCGACGGCGCGCACGCGCTGATGGCGGTGGCCTCAAACGCCGCAGGCACGACGACGACGCAGGTCGCAGTGACCATCGACAACCGCAACAGCGAGCCGGATCCCAATCCGGGCGAAGGCGGCTCGGTGGACGCCGGCGACATCATCGGCTGGGCCGCGGCGGAGGTGCCGTTCGCCAACCAGAACGGCTACAACACCCAGGTGATCAACACCTACCTGCAGGCGAACAAGATCCCGGAGTCGGGCATCCACGGCTCGGTGCTTTCGAACGGCGAATCGCTGCGGCTGGGCAAGCAGACCGACCCGCGCGATTCCACGCGCAAGGCGCTCGCCTTCCAGCTCGCGCCCAACGATCCCACCACCTCGGGCTCGCGGCGCGCGGAGATCAAGTTCCCGGGCAACATCCAGAACGACCAGGTGTACTGGGTCGCCTACCGCCACTACGTGAAGGACTGGGGCAGCTTTTCCACCAGCGACGTGGCGATGATCGCAATGCAGCTGCACGCGGGCAACACCGCGGGCCTCAGCCCGGCGATTGCCGTGTACTCGCGCGGCGGTCGGAATTTCTGGATCGACGCGCGCGGCAGCACCGCGAGCAGCCCGAGCCAGAGCAACTCGGTATCGGTGCGCTCGACCGAGCGTCCGATCCAATTCGGCCGGTGGGTGGACTTCGTGTTCAAGTTCAAGCTGAACACGAGTGGCAAGGGGTTCGTGCAGGCCTGGATGGACGGCACGCAGATCTTCAACCACCAAGGCACGGTAGGCTACAACACCGGCAGCTCGCGGCCGTACTTCAAGTTCGGCTACTACAACTGGACGAGCTTCAGCTCGACCCGCAAGGTCATGCTGCGCTCGCCGGTCATCGTCGCCGACCCGACCGGCAGCAAGTACACGCAAGCAGATTTGCGTAGCTACATCAATAAGTAACCGCCGCGACCCGGGCGCTTGCGCGCCCGGGTCGTTTTCGGGCGACAGCAGCAATCCCCTAGGAAACAGTGAGTTGATGCCGGCGCCGCGCACCTTGTCGTCGCCGCACTACGCACTTGTCGTTGTTCTCACTACGGCAAAAAAATAGATCTTTGATTCTTAAGGTGAATGCCTCTTGGCACGGCTCGTGCGTAGGGGACCGGCATTAGTACAAACCACCACAGGGGACATCTGATGGACTACAGACTTACCGCCTGCGGCATCGCCGTAGCCGCCGCATTCACGTCAGCCAGCGCGGTCGCTGCGCCGACCGTGTCCTTCAAGCAGCCCACCAGCGGCAAGACGGTTTCCGGGACGATCTCGGGGACCGCCTGCGAAGCCATCGGCTCCCGCATCCGCTACGTCCGCTTCTACGTCGACAACCAGCAAGTCAGCATCGACGCCGGCACGCCGTGGAACTGCAGCATCGACACCCGCAAGTACAGCAACGGCACGCATGCCCTGCGCGTCACCGCGCACGACAGCGCCGGCGTCTCGCGCTCGCACACGGTCAATATCAACGTGCAAAACGGCACCACGACCACACCCACGCCCAGCACCGGCCCGAGCGTCTCGTGGACCGCGCCGGCCTCCGGCGGCACGATGACCGGCAACATCCAGCAGTCGACCAGCCAGTGCCAGGTGAGCGGCACCGGCATCGCGCGCGTGGTGTTCTCCATGGACTCGACGCAACTCAACACCGAGCTGACGGCGCCCTACCTCTGCAACATCGACACCACCAAGTTCGCCAACGGCACGCACACGCTTAAGGCCGTGGCCTACAACTCGTCCGGCGCCTCGACCACCATCACCCGGTCGGTCACCGTGCAGAACGGCACCAGCAGCACGCCCACCACCGGCCCGACCATCTCGTTCACGGCCCCGGCCGAAGGCGGCACGCTTTCGGGCAACGTGCAGGGCCCGCCGAACTGCGTGGTTCAGGGCAGCAACATCGCGCGCGTCATGTTCTACCTGAACGATGCGTGGACCAACACCGACGGCAATCTGTCCAACGGCCTGGGCTGCTGGATCGACACCACCAAGTTCGCGAACGGCACGTACACGGTGAAGGCAGTGGCCTACGACTCGGCCGGCAAGACCGCGACCACGACGCGCTCGGTCAGGATCGAGAACGGCACCAGCAGCGGCGGCACGAGCGGCGCGCCGACCGTGGCGATCACCTCGCCGGCCGCCGGGGCGACGCTCTCTGGCGACGGCAGCTGCGCGGCGAGCGCTTCCGACACCGGCGGCTCCATCGCCAGGGTCGACTTCCTCATCGACAATAAGAACATCGCCAGCGATACGGGCTCGCCGTATACCTGTGCCTTCAACACCGCGTCGCTCACGAACGGCAGCCATGTGCTGACCGCCATCGCGACCGATAACAGCGGCCTCAAAGCCACCGTGCAGCGCAGCTTCAACGTGCAGAACACGGTAACCCAGCCGGATGATCCGGCACCGGGCACCGGCAGCATCGATGCGGCCGACATCGTCAACCAGGCGCAGGCCTCGGTGCCGTTCGCGCAGCAGAGCGGCTACAACACGCAGGTGATCAACACCTACCTGTCGGCAAACCAGATCCCGGAGTCGGGCATCCACGGCACGGTGCTGTCCAACGGCGAATCGCTGCGCCTGGGCAAGGTGACGGACCCCCGCGATTCCAGCCGCAAGGCACTGGCATTCCAGGTCGCGCCGACGGACCCCAAGACCTCGGGCTCGCATCGTGCGGAGATCAAGTTCCCGAGCAACATCCAAAACGACAAGGTCTACTGGGCCGCCTTCAGCCACTACGTCCAGGACTGGGGAACCTTCCCGACCAGCGACGTGGCGATGATTGCGATGCAGCTGCACGGCGGGAACACCGCCGGCCTCAGCCCGGCAATCGCCATCTACTCGCGCGGCGGGCGCAACTTCTGGATCGACGCGCGCGGCAGTACGGCGAGCTCGCCCAGTCAGAGCAACTCAGTGTCGGTGAAGTCCCCGGAGCGCCCGATCCAGTTCGGCCGCTGGGTCACCTTCGTGACGAAGTTCAAGCTGAACACCAGCGGCAACGGCTTCGTACAGGTGTGGATGGACGGTACCCAGATCTGGAACCACACCGGCACGGTGGGCTACAACACCGGAGATGCGCGCCCGTACTTCAAGTTCGGCTATTACAACTGGACGAGCTTCGCCAGCAACCGCAAGGTGCTGCTGCGCTCGCCGGTGATTGTGGCCGACCCGACCGGGAGCAAGTACACGCCCGAAGCGCTGCGACAGTACGTGCAGAGCCGCTAACCGCTGACCGCCAAGGGAGGTGTCATGGTTAACAAGCTGAAGCACCGCGGTTTCACCCTGCTCGAGCTGCTCGTCGTCATCGTGATCATCGGCCTGCTCGCCGGCTACGTAGCCCCGCGCTACTTCTCGCAGGTGAGCAAGTCGGAGATCCAGGTGGCGAAGGCGCAGATCGAGTCGTTCGAGAAGGCGCTGGACCAGTACCGCCTCGACAAGCGGCGCTACCCCACCGTGGAGGAGGGCCTGGACGCGATCCGGCCCTACCTCAAGAAGGACCTGCCGAACGATCCGTGGGGCCGGCCGTACGTGTACCGGTCCCCCGGCGAGAAAGGCGAGTTCGAGATCGTCTCCTACGGCCGCGACGGCAAGGCCGGGGGTGACGGCGACGACGCGGACATCAGGATGAACTAAAGCAGGTCGTTTCCAAGCGACGCGAATAACTGAAGTCGAACAAGGAGTTGAATAAAAGGCTACGGGCGCCGTCGTTGGCGCCCTACGCCTTTGTCGCAGAAAGTCCTACGCAGTTCGTTCAAGTGTTTGATTTGTATGGAGACGAGGCCCTGGCACAACTTCTGCGTCAGGGCTTTCGTCTTTAGCAGGAACAACCACAGGCAAGCCTCAGCACATGAATTTCCAGATCCTCGCCGTCGACGCGCGCCAGCAGGTGGTCAGCCTGAAGCTGGACGCGGCTAGCGCCGCCATCGCCGCCGACCAGGTGCGAAAGCAGGGCCTGACCCTGATTTCCCTGGAGTCGGGCAGGCTGCGGCTGCCGCGGCGCGCGGCGCGCTTTCCGACGATGCTGTTCTCGCTCGAGCTGCTGACGCTGCTCGAGGCCGGGCTCAACCTGGTCGAGGCGCTGCAGACCCTGGCGGAGAAGGAAGCGCACGGCGAGCGCCAGGAAGTGCTCTCCGGCCTGCTGGGCGCCCTGCACCGCGGCGAGCCGTTCTCGCAGGCGGTGGCCGGCTTCCCGCAGCATTTCTCGCCGCTGTACGTGGCCACGCTCAAGGCGAGCGAGCGCACCGGCAGCATGCGCGAGGCGCTCGGGCGCTACATCGCCTACCAGGAGGAGCTCGAGCGGGTGCGCAAGAAAGTCGTCTCCGCGAGCATCTATCCCGCCATCCTGCTCATCGTCGGCGCGCTGGTGATCGGCTTTCTCATGTTCTATGTCGTGCCGCGCTTCGCCAGCGTGTACGAGGGCATGGCCGGCAACCTGCCGTTCTTCTCGCAGCTGCTGCTGGGGTTCGGCAACCTGGTGCGCAACAATTCGATGGTCCTCGCGTTTTCCTTCATTAGCTTCCTCACGCTCGCGGTCTGGGGCCTTTCCCGCCCGAGCGTGCGCGCGTGGCTCAACACCCGCCTGTGGCGTGTGCCTGGGCTCGGCCAGCGCATGAAGGTGTACCAGCTCGCGCGCCTGTACCGCACCGCGGGCATGCTCCTCAAGGCCGGCATCCCGGCGGTGAAGGCGCTGGAGATGGTGCGCGAGCTGCTCGCCGCGCACCTGCGGCCGAGCCTCACCCATGCCAAGACGCTGATCGAGCAGGGCCAGCCGATGTCGGCTTCGCTCGCCGCCGCCGGACTGGCCACGCCGGTCGCCTCGCGCATGATGGCGGTGGGCGAGCGCGGCGGCGACATGGGCCACATGTTCATGCAGATCGCGCGCTTCCACGACGACGAGGTGGCGCGCTTCATCGACTGGTTCACGCGTGCCTTTGAGCCCGTGCTGATGGCGGTGCTCGGCGCCGCGGTCGGCTTGGTGGTGGTGCTGATGTACATGCCGATCTTCGAGCTTGCGGGGAGCATCAATTGAACGATCTCAGCGAAGACCTCAGCCAAAACATCGGGGAAAAGCTGCACCTCGCCGCTATCGCGCTCGACGACATGCGCGGGCTCGCGCCCGCATTCGAGGCCATCCCTTACGGCGACGCCCTGCGCCGCTGCTGCGTGGCGCTGCGGGCCGCCGACGGCATGCTGCTCGTAGTGCTGGGCAATGCCTTCGACCTCGACGCGCAGGACTGGATCGAGGAGCGCCTGCGCGAGCCGTTCGGCTACCGGCTGGCGCCGGCGGCCGATGTCGAGGCGTACCTCTCGCTGCAGGAAGCGCAGCTGCGCGCGCTCGACGGCGTATCCAAGGACATTCCCCAGTCCGGATCGGGAGCTTCGCAGGCGCAGGACATCTCCTTCGAGAGCGCCGCAGAGGCCGACAGCACGGTGGTGCGCCTGGTCACCTCGACGCTGTACGACGCGCTGAAGGCGGGCGCGAGCGACGTGCACCTGGAGAGCACCGGCAACGGCCTCACCATCAAGTACCGCATCGACGGCGTGCTGACGGGGACGGAGAGCGTGCCGGGCGCCGAGCTCGCCGAGCAGGTCATCTCGCGCATCAAGGTCATGTCGGAGCCCGACATCGCCGAACGCCGCGTGCCGCAGGACGGCCGCTTCAAGGCGCGCCTGCGCCACGGCACCGAGGCAGGCCGCGACATCGACTTTCGCGTCTCGGTGATGCCCAGCGTGTTCGGCGAGGACGCGGTGCTGCGAATTCTGGACCGGCAGGCCCTGACATCGCAGTTGTCCGGCCTTTCCCTGGATTCGCTGGGCTTCGAGACCCGGCTGAAAGCGGAGCTGCGCAGGCTGTCCACCGAGCCCTACGGCATGCTGCTGGTCACCGGCCCCACCGGCAGCGGCAAGACCACCTCGCTCTACGC
>CBDDSA010000093.1:0-7616 GCA_965233185.1 uncultured bacterium | reverse complement strand
AGCCGTAGGCGGCGTAGCACAGCACGAGGCGCACCGAGCGAAGGCTCCAGCGCTGCGCCGGCGGCTTTTCTTGCGTGGGGTTCCTGGCGTGAAACACCGGCCAGAGGAAAACCGTTGCGACCAGCGCGGCCGCGCCCAAGGCGATCCACGCCTCGACCGGGCCGGCGCCCGCCTGCATGAGCACGAGGCACGTGAGCCCCGCCGCGGCGCTGCCGGCACCGACCCCGGAATACACCACGCCGCCCAGCGCGCCGCGCTGCAGGCACCAGGCTGATACGTTGATCAGCAGCCATGCGCTCGCGATGCCGGCCGCCGCGCGCAGCGCGAGCCACAAGGCCAAGGGCGCCTCCCATGCCATGCCCAGCGTGGTGAGCGCAATCACCACAAGGCCGGCGCGGATAGCGTGCTCGCCGCGCAGCCAGCGGGCGGACAGCGCGCCGGCGAGATAGCCCGCGTAGTTGGCGCTGGCGAGCCAGCCGCCCGCCGCGAGCGACAGGCCCTCGGCCTGCATCATCGGCAGGATCGGCGTGAACGCGAAGCGGCCGATTCCCATGCCCACCGCCAGGGCGGCGAGGCCGATCAGCGCTGCGCGGTTTGCAGGGCCTGCCAAATGCGCAGCGGCGTCGCCGGCATCTCGAAGTGCCGCACGCCTGCCTGGCGCAACGCGTCCACCACCGCGTTCATGAGGGCCGGCAGCGAGCCGGTCACGCCTGCCTCGCCCACGCCCTTGGCGCCCAGCGGGTTGAGCTGCGTGGGGACCGGGTGCTCCACCAGCCTGGGCAGCGCCATGGCGCCCGCGCGCGGCATGGCGTAGTCCATGAAGCTGCCGGTGAGGAGCTGCCCGCTGTCGCGGTCGTAGACCGCCACCTCGCTGAATACCTGCCCGGCGCCCTGCACCAGGCCGCCGTGCACCTGCCCTTCCACGATCTGGTGGTTGATGATGTTGCCGGCGTCGTCGCAGGCGACGTAGGACACCACTTCCGCCTCGCCGGTCTGCGGCTCGATCTCCACTTCCGCGATGTGGCAGCCGTTCGGGAAGGTGGCGCCGAACTTGTTGGCGTAGGCGACGTCGAGGCCGCCGCTTTTCCTGGCCAGGTCCTGTATCGTGATCGCGCGGTCGGTGCCCTTGATGCGGTAGGCGCCCCGGACGAACTCGATGTCCGCTGCAGCGGCTTCGAGCTCCTCCGCGGCGAGCGGCAGGCCCTTCTTCACCATCTCGTGCGCGGCGAGCATCAGCACGCTGCCCACCGCGAGCAGCGAGCGCGAGCCGCCGGTCGCATTGCCCGCGAGGTAGAACTCGGGGCCCGCCGTACGCAGTTTGAACGCTTCCAGCGGCACCCCGAGCACTTGCGAGACGAGCTGCGCGTACGTGGTTTCCTGGCCCTGTCCGTGGTTGTGCGTAGGGGCGTACATGGTGAGGCCGCCCTCGCCGTTCCAGCGCAGCTCCACCTCGTCCTGCGGCGCGAACCCCGCGCCGGTGGCTTCTATGAAGCTCGCCATGCCGCGCCCGCGCAGCTTTCCGCGCCTTCTCGCTTCTTCTCTCCTTTGCGCGAAGCCGCCCCAGTCGGCCGCCTGCACGGCTTTGTCCAGCACACCGGCGAAGTCGCCGCAGTCGTACTCGAAGCCCGCGGCGATTCGATAGGGAAAAGCGCTTTTGGGAATGAAGCTCTTGCGGCGCAGCTCGCCCGGGTCGACGCCGAGCTCGCCGGCCGCGTGCTCGACCAGGCGCTCCAGCGCGTAGGACATTACCGGGCGTCCCGCACCGCGATACGCCGCCATGGGCGCGGTGTTCGTCAGCACCAGCCGGATGCGCGCATAGGCCGCCTGCACGTCGTATACGCCGGACAGGCAGTTCACGATGCCCAGGGTGTTGATGAACGGGCCGGTGGGCGCGAGGTAGGCGCCCAGATTCGCCAGCATGTCGAAGCGCATGCCGACGATGCGGTGGGCGGCGTCCAGCGCGAGCTCCCCGCGGCACAGCACGTCGCGCGCCTGCTCGTCGGCGAGGAACACTTCGGAGCGCGTCCCGGTCCATTTCACCGGGCGGCCGAGCTGCCGGGCGGCGAACAGCGCGGCGCAGTACTCCGGATACAGGTTGAAGCGCACGCCGAACCCGCCGCCCACCTCCTCGGCGATGACGCGGATCTGCTCGGGCGGCACGCCGAGCACCGCGGAGAGCTGGTTGCGCATGATGGCGGCGCCCTGCGTGCAGGCGTAGAGGTGATACTGGTCGCCGACGTACGCCGCCAGGCAGGCGCGCGGCTCCATGGGATTGCCCACGACGCGCGAGATGTCCACCTCGAGCTTGACGACGCGTGCCGCGCTTTCGAAGGCCGCGCGCGTTCTCGCCTCGTCGCCCGATTCGTAGTCGAGCACCGTGTTGCCGGCCACCGCTTCATGCACGCGCGGCGCACCGGACGCGATCGCCTGCGACGCGCTGACCACCGCCGGCAGATCCTCGTAGTCGACCGCGACGAGCTCCGCCGCATCCTGCGCCGCCGCGGCCGACTCGGCCACGACCAGCGCGAGCGCGTCGCCCGCGAAGCGCACGCGCCCCTGCGCGAGCACCGGGCGCCCGGGGTTGACGAGCTCGCTGCCGCCGCGCCCCTTGACCGGCAACGCCGCGGGCAGCGACTTCAGCGCCTTCAGGTCCTCGCCCGTGTATACCGCCAGCACGCCCGGGTGCTCGAGCGCCGCCTGCTTGTCGATCGCGCGGATGAGCGCGTGCGCCCGGTCCGAGCGCAGGAAATGGCCGTAGGCCTGGCCGGGCAGGTTCCAATCGGAGACGTAGCGTCCGCGGCCGGTGAGCATGCGGTGGTCTTCCAGGCGTCCCTTGAGCATGCCCGGATTCTAGGAACAAAAAGGCCCGCCGCCGCGCGCCTTTTTCAAAACTCAGGGCCGGGACAGCGCGATCAGGATGCTGCAGGGAGAATAATCGAGCAGCGACGCGCCCACCGAGCCTTTCCACCAGCGCGCGGCGAACGAGGTGGTCTGGTTGTGGCCCACCACGACCAGGTCGACGGCGATGCCCTTGGCCAGGCGGCAGATTTCCTCCACCGGCTCGCCCACCGCCAGGTGGCCGGTGGCGTTGAAGCCGCGCTCGCGCAGCGTGCGGATGCCCTCGTCCAGCACCGTCTGCGTGCGCTTCTTTTCTTCCTCCAGCAGCTCCTCGGGCACGAAGCCCTCGGTGAGGAACAGGCTCGGCGGCATGCTCGCCACCGCGAGCAGATGGGTCTCCGCTCCCAGGAAGGCCGCGAGGTCGGCGCACTCCAGCAACGCGCGCCGGCCTTCCTTGGAGCCGTTGTAGGCAAGAAGGATCTTCCGATACTTCATGCTCCCCTCCTTTGGCTATTTCGCCAGCAGCCCTACGCGCTCTAGGGTGGCGCGCTCGGCACGGTAAGTCTCGGCCGCCCACTGAGCATACTCGCTGCTCGACTTGTACCAGTACACCTGGTCGAGCTGCTGCAGCACCTTGAGATGCTCCGGGTCGTCCAGGGCGCGCTTGAACGCATCGTGCAGCGCCTTGGTGACCTGCGGGTCCATGCCCTTGGGCGCGACCAGGCCGTACGGCGAGTACGAAACGATGTCGATGCCCAGCTCCTTCGCCGTGGGCGCGTTCCACTTGGTGCGCTTTTCGCCGAAGGTGACCAGCAGGCGGAACGCCCCCGAGTCGACATGCCGGCCCCAGCCCGTGGCGTCGGACTGCGCCATGACGTGGCCGCCCATCAGCGCCTGGGTGGAATCGGCGTTGCCCTTGAAAGGCACGTGCAGGAACTGCACGCCGAGCTTCTGCGCCACCTCCTCCATGAGCAGATGCGGCGAGGTGCCCTGTCCGGTCGAGCCGTAGGAGAGCTTCCCGGGATTGGCGCGCGCGTACTCGATCAGGTCCTTGAAGGTCTTGAGGGACGAATCGCTCTTCACCACCACGCCGAAGGTGTAGCCGCTGATGCCGATGATGTAGCTGAAGTCGTTCAGCGGATCCCAGTCCACCTTGCGCTGGTGGGGCAACCGGTAGGCGGTGATCGGCAGCTGCGCCACGGTGTAGCCGTCGGGCTTGGCGAGCTTCGCCATGTTGCTCGGGCCGATCATCCCGCCGCCGCCGGGCTTATTGTCCACCACGACCGTCTGGCCGAGGTATTTCTGCGCGATTTCGGCGAACTTGCGCAGGTGCACGTCGGTCGAGCCGCCGGGCGGCCAGGGACAGATGAGCGTGATGGGCTTGGATGGAAATGCCTGCGCCAGGGCAAACGCCGGCAGAACTGCGGCCGCCAGCGCGGCGAACGTCTTGATCCACATCATGAACCTCCTCCTTCGGTGGATTATAGCCACCGCTCCGGCCGCTAGAATAACGCTTTTCCTTCCCCATGCTCGACGTCTTACGCGCCGATCTCGTCGCCGGCGTCGCCGGCTCCGGCACCATGGGCCGCGGCATCGCGCAAGTCCTCGCCCAATGCGGCGTGCGTACGCTCGTGTTCGACGCCCAGCCCGGGGCGGCGCACAAAGCGCGCGAGGCCATCTCCCAGTCGCTGCAGAAGCTGGTGGAGCGCGGCAAGCTGGAGGCGGCCGCGATGCGGGCGACCCTCGAGCGGCTCGAGGTGGTCGGCGCCGCCGAGGACTTCAAGTCCTGCCACGTCGTGGTGGAAGCCATCGTCGAAGAGCTGCAGGCAAAGCGCGAGCTGTTCGCCCGGCTGGAAGGCATCGTCGCCGACGATTGCATCCTAGCGTCCAACACCTCATCGTTGTCCGTGACCGCCATGGCCGCCGCGTGCCAGCGGCCGCAGCGCGTCGCCGGCTACCATTTCTTCAATCCCGTGCCGGTGATGAAAATCGTCGAGGTGGTCGACGGCGAGCTCACCGAGCGCGCCGCCACCGACGCGCTCACGGCGCTCGCCCGGCGCTTCGGCCACTTTCCCGTGCGCTGCAAGGACAGCCCGGGGTTCGTCGTGAACCACGCCGGGCGCGCGTTCGTGCCCGAGGCGCTGCGCATCCTGGGCGAAGGCGTGGCCGACTTCGCCACCATCGACCGCATCCTGGTGGACGCGGCGGGCTTTCGCCTCGGGCCCTTCGGCCTGATGGACCTGGTGGGCCTGGACGTGTCGCACGCGGTGATGAAATCGATGTATCACCAGTACTTCGAGGAGCCCAAATACCGGCCCTCTTTCCTCGCCGAGCCGCGCGTCGCCGCCGGCTTGCTCGGCCGCAAGAGCGGTCGCGGCTGGTACGCGTATGGCAAGGACGGCGTCGCCGAGCCGATTGCCGAGGTCAAGCCTTCATCGGCTTTGCCTGATTCGGTCTGGGCCGTGCCAGAGCTGAGGGAAATGCTGTCGACCCCGTTGCAAAGCGACCCGGCGAAAGCCGCCGTCTGCTTCGTCGCTCCCGTGGGCAAGGACGCGACCACGAGCGCGCTCGAGCACGGCCTGGACCCGGCGCGCACCGTGGCGGTCGATCCGCTGTTCGGCTTCTCGAAAAGGATCACGCTGATGACCACGCCCGTGACGCGCGACGAGGTCCGGGAAAGCGCGCAGGCGCTGCTCGCGGCGAGCGGCGTGCCGGTCTCGGTGATCAGGGACTCGCCCGGCTTCGTGGCGCAGCGCGTCGTGGCGCATATCGTCAACGTCGGCTGCGACATCGCGCAAATGCGCATCGCCAGCCCGCAGGACCTGGACCGCGCCGTGATGCTGGGCCTGGGCTATCCGCGCGGACCCCTGGCCATGGGCGACGCGGTGGGACCGGCGAAACTGCTTTCGATTCTGGATTCTTTCTACGACTTCTATCGGGAGCCGCGCTACCGGCCCAGCCCCTGGTTGAAGCGCCGCGCCATGCTCGGCGTATCCCTGCTTACCCCGGAGTAACGAAATGCTCGATGCCTACATCTATGACGGACTGCGCTCCCCCATCGGCCGCCACGCCGGCAAGCTCTCGCCGGTGCGGCCCGACGACCTTGCCGGCGACGTGATCAGGGAGGTGGTGTCGCGCAACGGCATCGACCCCAGGCAGATCTCCGACGTGATCCTGGGCTGCGTCAACCAGGCCGGCGAGGACAACCGCAACGTCGCGCGCTTTGCCGCGCTGCTCGCCGGGCTGCCGCCGAGCACTCCCGGCGTCACGGTGAACCGGCTGTGCGCGAGCGGCCTGCAGGCGGTGGTCGACGCGGCGCGCGCGGTCACCTGCGACGAAGGCGATCTGTACATCGCCGGCGGCGTGGAGAGCATGACGCGCGCCCCGTATGTGATGAGCAAGCCCGACAGCGCGTTCGGCCGCGACGCCAAGCTCTACGACACCACGATCGGCGTGCGCTTCCCGAACCCGCGCGCCATCAAGCAGTACGGCAACCATTCCATGCCCGAGACCGGCGACAACGTGGCGAAGGACTTGGGCATCACGCGCGAGCAGGCCGACGAGCTCGCCCTTGCCTCGCAGCAAAAGTACGCCACCGCCGAGAAGGAAGGGTTTTACAAAGGCGAGATTCTCCCCGTCAATCTGCCCGGAAAGAAAAAGGACGCGCCGCCGGAGGTATTCCAGGCGGACGAGCATCCACGGCGCGACAGCACGATCGCCTCCCTCCAAAAATTGAAGCCCCTGTTCGAAGGCGGCGTGGTGACGGCGGGTAACGCCTCGGGCGTCAACGACGGCGCAGCCGCCCTGGTCGTGGGATCGAAGCAATGGGGAGAAAAGAACGGCAGGAAGCCCATGGCCAGGATCGTCGCCGCGGCAAGCGCCGGCGTGGAGCCGCGCATCATGGGGGTGGGGCCGGCGTATGCCATTCCGCTCGCGCTCGAGCGCGCCGGCCTGAAGCTGAAGGACATGGACATCATAGAAATCAACGAAGCGTTCGCGAGCCAGGTGCTGGGCTGCCTGAAGCTGATGGAAGTGGGCTTCAAGGACCCGCGCGTCAACCCGAATGGCGGCGCGATCGCCATCGGCCACCCGCTCGGCGCCTCGGGCGCGCGCCTCGCGCTCACCACCGCGCGCGAGCTGCAGCAGTCGGGCGGCCGCTATGCCGCGGTGTCGCTGTGCATCGGCGTGGGCCAGGGGCTCGCCGTCATTCTGGAGCGCATGCAGTAACAACCAAATCAGGGACAGACCACGTTTTTCCGCGTTCTTTGAAGCCGGGAAACGTGGTCTGTCCCTGATTTTGAGTCGTAGAATCCATCGACCTTCCAAGTGAGCACGCCATGAACGCTCCCGAAAAGAAAGCCAAGGCCCAGTTCATCTGGGAAGACCCGCTGCTGCTCGAGCAGCAGCTCTCGGAGGACGAGCGCATGGTGCGCGAGGCGGCGCACGCCTATTGCCAGGACAAGCTCGGCCCCCGGGTCCTGGAGGCCTTCCGGCACGAAAAAACGGATCCGCGGATCTTCCGCGAGATGGGCGCGCTCGGGCTGCTCGGACCCACCCTCCCGCCCGAGTACGGCGGCCCCGGCCTCAACTACGTGGCCTACGGCCTCATCGCGCGCGAAGTGGAGCGCGTGGATTCAGGCTACCGCTCGATGATGAGCGTGCAGTCCTCGCTCGTCATGCTGCCGATCTTCGAGTTCGGCACGGAGGCGCAGCGCAAGAAATTCCTGCCCAGGCTCGCCACCGGCGAATGGATCGGCTGCTTCGGCCTGACCGAGCCC
>CBDDSA010000092.1:0-68768 GCA_965233185.1 uncultured bacterium | reverse complement strand
CGCGAGTTCGCGCTCGCCCTGCTGTGGGCCGCGCCGGGCACGGCGAAGCAGGTCAACCTGGTCCAATTCCAGCACTGGGAGTTCCTCTTCGCCATCTCCTTCCTGCTCGGCTTCTACGTCCTGCACTGCCTTTCGCGCATCCGCGAAGGCGAGGAGCACAGCGAGCGCGTCGTGGTGCAGCAGTTCGTGCTCGAGGCGTTTCGCTCGATCGACCAGCTCTCGCCGATCGACGGTCTGCGCACCGTCATCCTTTTTCCCTTCGGCCGCCTGCGCGATCGGCGCCTCAGGCCGCGACCCCCCTCCGACAGGCAGAAGGATTAAACTCCGGGGCAGGAGGAAGGACATCATGAACAAGCGAAGCGTTGCCATCGGCGCGATCCTCGCGCTCGCCTGCGGCCCTGTTGCCGCGCAGCAGACCATCAACCTCACCGCGATCGACGGCTACCCGCCGCGGGCGCTGTGGATCAAGGAGTTCGTCGCCTACTACATTCCGGAGGTCGACAAGCGCCTGGCGAGCGCCGGCAAGTACAAGATCCGCTGGAACCAGGCGTGGGGCGGGCAGATCGTCAAGCCGCAAGGCGTGCTGGAAGGGCTGCAGAAGGGCCTGGGCGACATCGGCATCGTCACCACCGCCATCTACGGCGACAAAATGAAGGTCCTGTCGGTCGCCTATGCCACGCCGTTCGTGACCACCGACCCGCTGCTCGTGGCGCGCACGGTGGACGCCATGGCGGAAAAGTTTCCCGGCATCAAGCGCACCTTCGCCTCCTACAACCAGGAGTTCCTGTCGGCGCAGGCGGTGCTCGACAGCTACCAGATGTTCACGAAAGGCGAGGCGCGCGCGCTCGACGCCTTCAAGGGCATGAAGATCGCAAGCGCCGGGTTCAACCTGCGCTACCTGCCGCCCACCGGCGCGGTCGGCGTGGCGGGCAGCCTCAACAATTACTACAACATGATCCAGACCGGCGTGGTGGACGGCTGCATGCTGTGGCCGGAGGCGGCGGCCACCTTCAAGCTCGCCGAAGTGGCGCCGCACATGATGCGCGCGGACATCGGCGCGGTGAACACCAAGGTCGTGACCGTGAATGCCGACACGTGGAAGCGCCTGCCGCCGGAGGTGCGCACCGTGCTGAAGGACGTGGCGGTGGCCTACCGCGACCATCTCGCCAGGCTGTCGGCGGAGCTGGGCGACGACAGCATCGCCGCCTACAAGAAGGCCGGCGGCAAGGTCTACGAGCTGCCGCGCGCCGAGCGCTCCAAGTGGGCGCGCTCGCTGCCCAACCTCGCCCAGGAATGGGCCGAAGGGCTGGACAAGGAAGGCCTCGAGGGCAGCGCCATGCTGAAGTACTACATGGACGCGATGCGCGCCGCCAAGCAGCCGATCGAGCGCCAGTGGGACCGCGAATAGCGCGGGCCTTCGATCGGCTGGTCCTCGGGATGAACGCGGCGGGATCCGTCTGGATCCTGCTGCTCATCCTGCTGGTCAGCGCCGATGCGCTGGGGCGCAGCTTCTTTCTCTACCCGATCGTCGGCACCACCGAGATGGTCACGCTGTCGATCGTGGGCATCGTGTTCCTGCAGCTCGCCGACACCATCCGCGGCCGGCGGCTGACGCGCTCGGATTCCTTCCTCGGCGTGCTGCAGGTACTGCGCCCGCGCGCGGCCGCCGCGCTGGAGGCGCTCTTCTGCCTGCTCGGCGCCGCGTTCATGGCGCTCGGCCTGTGGGGCTCGGCGCCGCTGCTCAAGGAGGCCGTCGAGCGCAATCACTGGATCGGCAACGAGGGCGTGTTCACTGCGCCGGTGTGGCCGGTCAAGACCATCATCGTGTTCGGCCTGGCGGTGTGCCTGGTGCAGTTTCTGCGGCTTGCCGCGCGGGCGTTCCGACAGGCCCGCGGTTGGAACTAAGCAGCGTCGCGGTCGGCATCCTGTCGGTGGCCGCCATCGTGGTGGCGATCTATGCCGGCACGCATATCGCCATCGCCTTGGGCCTCATCTCCTTCCTTGGCGTGCTGCTGCTGCGCGGGGACCTCGACGTGGCGCTGAACCTGCTCTCGCTCGCCATGGCCGACTCGATCGCCGACGAGGCCTTCGCCACCGTGCCTGCCTTCGTGATGATGGGCCTGGTCGTGAGCCGCGCCGGGCTGGGCCGCGATCTGTACGATTTCGCCAACGATCTGTTCCGCCCGGTGCGCGGCGGGCTGGGCATCGCCACCGTGGCGGCCAACGCGGTGTTCGCCTCGGTCACCGGCTCGTCGATCGCCTCGGCCTCCGTGTTCACCAAGGTGGCGGTGCCCGAGATGCTGCGCTTCGGCTACGGGCGGCGCTTCGCCGTCGGCGTGGTGGGCGGCAGCGCGGTGCTCGGCATGATCATCCCGCCGAGCGTGATGCTGATCATCTACGCGGTGACCACCGAGCAGTCGGTGGGCGCCATGTTCATTGCCGGCATCCTGCCCGGGCTGCTGCTGGCGGCCGCCTATTGCGTTGCGATCCCGGTGTTCCACAGGTTCTGGCCGCGCTTCGTCGGCGGGCCGGCCTCGGGCGCAGCCTGGCCCACGGCGCGGCGCCTCGCGGCGGGGCTCGCCGTGCAGGTGGCGCCCACGGCGGTACTGGTGTTCATCGTGCTGGGCGGGATCTACGGCGGCGTGCTCACGCCGGTGGAGTCCGGCGCGGTGGGCACCGTCGCGGCGGTCATCATCGGAGCGCTCAAGCGGCGCCTGCAGTGGCGCGCGCTGTGGACCGCGCTGGTGGAAACCGGGCATATCACCGCGAACATCCTTTTCCTCATCATCGCGGCGTCGATCTACAGCCGCATGCTGGGCATCGCCGGGCTGCCGACGCTGTTCGGCGAATGGCTGGCCTCCATCGACATGAGCTTCCTCGTGCTCATGTCGCTCTACGTCCTGCTGCTGCTCGCGCTGGGCACCATCCTCGACACCGCCTCCATCATCCTCATCGTGGTGCCGCTGTTCCTGCCGGCGCTCGAGCCGTTCAACATGTCGCTGGTCTGGTTCGGCATCGTCACCGTGGTGGGCGCCGAGATCGGCCTGCTCACGCCGCCTTTCGGCATCTCCTGCTTCGTGATCAAGGCGACCCTGGACGATCCCACCATCGCGCTGCGCGACATCTTCCTGGGGGCGGCGCCGTTCGCGGCGGTGATGCTGCTCGTGCTGCTCGCGCTGATCGCCTTTCCCGGAATCAGCCTTGCCCTGC
The DNA here is from genome assembly GCA_965233185.1 of uncultured bacterium. Lineage (GTDB taxonomy): Bacteria > Pseudomonadota > Gammaproteobacteria > Burkholderiales > SG8-39 > SCGC-AG-212-J23. The sequence goes on along the minus strand of CBDDSA010000092.1, from coordinate 65,558 downwards.
TCTAGGGATTGATTACAATAGCCGCACAAGGAGGAGGTCCGCATGAATTTCACGAGACGTAAGGTCCTGGGCGCCGTCGGCGCGGGCGCGGTCGCGTACGGCATCCCGGGAACGCTGTTCGCGCAGCAGAACGTGGTGAGGATCGGCATGAGCATGCCGCAGACCGGGTCGCTAGGCGCCGGCGGGCAGGCCGCGCTGGTGGCGCTGCGCATGTGGGTGGACGACGTGAACCAGAAAGGCGGCCTGCTCGGGCGCAAGGTGGAATTTATCGCCTACGACGACCAGACCAATCCGGCCAACGTGCCGGGCATCTACACCAAGCTGCTCGACGTCGACAAGGTGGATCTGCTCATCGCGCCCTACGGCACGGTGCCCACCGCGCCGCTCATGCCGATGGTGAAGCAGCGCGGGCTGCTGCTCATGGGCAACTTCTCGTTCCAGGTGAACCACAAGGTCGAGCACGACATGTGGTTCAACAACGCGCCCTGGAACGACGCCTCGAGCTGGTCCGACGGCTTCATCCGCGCCGGACAGAAGCACGGCGCGAAGAGCATCGCCTTCCTCGCCGCGGACCAGGAGTTCGCGCAGAACCTGGCCAACGGCGCGCGCGTGCTGGCGAAGAAGGGCAACATCAAGTCGGTCTACGACCAGAACTACCCGCCGACCACCACCGACTTTTCCTCGCTCATCCGCTCGATCCGCGCCGCGCGCCCGGACATGGTGTTCTGCATGTCCTACCCGAACGACTCGGTGGCCATCGTGCGCGCGGTGAACGAGATCGGCGTCGGCTCCTCGGTAAAGATCTTCGGCGGCGGCATGGTGGGCCTGCAGTTCACGCCGATCATGCAGAACCTGGGCAGCCTGCTCAACGGCATCACCAACTACAACACCTACGTCCCGGGCGTGAAGTATCCCGGCATCGAGGACTACCTCGAGCGCTACAACAAGCGCGCGGTGGAGGCCAAAGTCGACCCGCTGGGCTACTACATCACGCCGTTCAACTACGCCATCGGCCAGATGCTCGAGCAGGCGGTGAACGCCACCAAGAGCCTCGACCACAAGCAGCTAGCGCAGTACCTGCGCTCGAACGAGATGAAGACCGTGGTCGGGCCGATCCGCTACGACAAGACCGGCGAATGGGCCAATCCGCGGGTCATCCAGGCGCAGTTCCGCGGCGTGGTGGACAAGGACATGGAGCAGTTTCGCAAGCCGGGCAAGCAGGTGGTCATCTATCCGGACGAGTACAAGACCGGCGACGTGATCGCGCCGTTCGAGAAGGCGCGCAAGGCGAAATAGGGGCAGTCTTTCCGGTGTAACGGATCCGACGGCGCGGCGATGCCGCGCCGTTTCTTTGATACGGCCGCATGATTTTTTCGCTCGACCTGCTGTTCGAGGCGCTGCTGTTCGGCGTGCTGCTCGGCTGCTTCTATGCCGCGGTGAGCATCGGGCTGTCGGTATCGTTCGGCCTGCTCGACGTGCCGCACGTGGCGCACCCGGCGGTCATGGTGCTCGGCTCCTATTGCACTTTCGTCGTGGCGAGCTACGGGCTGGATCCCATCGTCGCCGGCGTGGTGCTGATGCCGGTGTTCTTCGTGCTGGGCGTGCTCATCTATCGCTTCTACTACGAGACCTTCGAGAAGCGCGGCAGCGACGCGGCGGTGCGCGGCCTGGCGTTTTTCTTCGGCCTCGCCTTCATCATCGAAGTGGGCCTGATCCTTACCTTCGGTGTCGACCAGCGCATGGCGGAGGCCGCCTACATCGGCTCGAGCCTGGAGCTGGGCGACTACCGCATCCCGTATCGCATGCTGGTGGCTTTCGGGGTTGCCCTGGTCCTCACCTTCTCGCTCAGCCTGTATCTGTCAAAAACCTACACCGGGCGCGCCATCAAGGCGGTGGCCCAGGACGAGCCGGCGCTGCGCCTGATGGGCGCCAACCCGGTGCGCATCAAGCAATGGGCCTTCGGCATCGCCACCGGCGTCAGCGCGCTCGCCGGAGCGATGCTGATCATCGTCGGTCCGGTGGAGCCGGCGCTGGACCGGCTGTACATCGGCCGCACCTTCTGCGTGGTGGTGCTTGCCGGCCTGGGCAGCATGACGGGCACCCTCGCGGCGGGGCTGATCCTGGGCATCGCCGAATCCATCGTGCTCATGATGCTGGGCGCCTCGTGGGCCCCCGCGGTGGCCTTCGGCCTGCTGCTGGTGGTTTTGGGCATCCGGCCCCAGGGATTGTTCGGCAGATGAGCCTCCGATGAAATACTGGATCGGCGCGGCCGTCGTAGCGCCCGCTGCTTTCGGCGCGGCGCTCTCGGGCATCAACGAGTATTTCTTCTACGCCGCCTTCGTGGTGCTGCAGTTCGTGGTGCTCGCCACCGCCTGGAACATCCTGGGCGGCTACGCCGGCTACGTGAACTTCGGCACCGCCGCATTTTTCGGCATCGGCGCCTACACCGCGGTGGTGCTATTCAAGTGGCTGGGGGCGCCCCTTGCCGTGCAGATCGCGGGGGGCGCGCTGGTGAGCGGGCTGCTCGGCTTCGGCGTGGGGCTGCTCACCCTGCGCCTGCGCGGCATCTTCTTCGCCATCGCCACCGTGGCGGTGATCTTCATCTGCGAGACGCTCATGATCAACTGGCGCTATGTCGGCGGCGCCACCGGGCTGCAGCTCCTGCGGCCCGAGGTGATCGCCCCGTTCGACACCTACACACGCATGCTGTTCGCGGTCATGGCGCTGCTCGCCGTGGCGGCAGTGTCGGTTGCGCGCTACGTGCAGACCTCGTGGATCGGACGGGGCCTGCGCGCCATCCGCGACTCGGAGGAGGCGGCCGAGGCCTCCGGCGTGCCGACGCTGAAGCTGAAGCTGTTCGCGTGCACCATATCGGGCGTGCTGATGGGCGCGGCCGGCGCGCCGATGCCGATGTACCTGTCGTTCATCGAGCCGGTGTCGAGCTTCAACCTCGCCTATTCGGTGTCGGCGCTCGCCATGCCGATGATCGGCGGCACCGGGCACTGGATCGGCCCGGTGATAGGCGCGCTGCTGCTGGCGTCGGTGCAGCAGATCGTCACCGTCACGATCTCCAACGAGATCAACGTGCTGGTGGTGGGCGTGCTGCTGGTGCTGTTCGTCGTGCTCGCCCCGGACGGGGTCATCGGACTGGTCAGGAAATGGACGCGCTTCTTCAGGTAAAAGGCATCTCGAAGCACTTCGGCGGGTTCACGGCGCTCTCGGACGTGAGCATCGACATCGCGCCGGGGGAGCGCTTCGGCCTGATCGGCCCCAACGGCTCGGGCAAGACCACCCTGATCAACTGCATCTCGAGCGCGCTGCGCAACGACGGCGGCTCCATCCGCTTCGAGGACGTGGAGATCTCGGGCCTGCCGGCCTACAAGCGCACCCGGCGCGGCATCGCGCGCAGCTTCCAGCTGCCGCGCCCCTTCCACAGCATGACGGTGCTGGAAAACCTGCTGGTGCCCTACGAGTACGTGGTGCACCTCAAGCAATCGGAGGGCGAGAAGCAGGCAATGCAGATCCTCGAGCGCATCGGGCTCGCAGCCAAGGCGCACGCCCAGGCGAACCAGCTCTCCCAGGTGGAGCTGCGCAAGCTGGAGCTGGCGCGCGCCATGGCGGCCCGGCCGCGCCTGCTGATCTCGGACGAGGCCATGGCCGGCCTCTCGGGCAGCGAGGTGGACGAGGTGCTGAAGATCCTGTTCGACCTCAACGCGAGCGGCATCACGGTGATCATGATCGAGCACATCATGCAGGCGGTGATGCGCTTCTCGCAGCGCGTCGTCTGCCTGGACGCGGGCAGGATCATCTGCGAGGGCACGCCGGCCTCGATCGTCGCCAACCCGGACGTGCAAAGGGCCTACCTTGGCGCTTGAGCTGCAGATTCGCGACGTCAGCGCGGGCTACGGGGCGGTGCGGGCGCTGCATGGCGTCTCCATCGACGTGAAGGCAGGAACCACGGTTGCCCTGCTCGGAACCAACGGTAACGGCAAGAGCACCCTCATGAAGTGCGTCATGGGCATGGTGCGGCCCACGGCGGGTTCCGTTGTCCTGAGCCTTGAGGGTCGGAGTCATGACCTCACTCGGCTCTCCACCGAGCAGATCGTCAACCTCGGCGTGGCGATGGTGCCGGAGGGCAGGCGCCTGTTCCCCAAGCTGACCGTCGAGGAGAACCTGCTGCTGGGCGCCTTCCGCAAGGACGCGCGCGCCCACATCCAGAAGAACCGGGACTTCTGCTACGAAGCCTTCCCGGTGCTGGCCGAGCGCCGCCGCCAGCTCGCCGGCTCGATGTCGGGCGGCCAGCAGCAGATGCTGGCGATCGCGCGCGCGCTGATGTCCTCGCCCCGGCTGCTGCTGGTGGACGAGCCTTCCGTGGGCCTCGCGCCCATCCTGGTGTCGCACACCATCACCAAGGTGAAGGAGCTGAAGGAGCAGTACGGCCTCACGGTGCTGATGGCGGAGCAGAACTTCCACCAGGCGATCCGCATCGCCGATCGCGGCTACATCATCGTGCACGGCGAGATCGTCTTCGAGGGCGGCGTGCGGGAGCTGGAGCAGAACGAGCTGGTCAAGAACTACTACCTCGGCACCACGGCTTGAGGCTCGAGGAGCTGCCGGTCGGCATGTACGGCGCGGTGATGGGCCTCGCCGGCCTGGGCCTCACCGCGCGCGCCACCGCCACCGTGCTGCCGGGCGTGTTCCGGGCACCGGCCTATTTCACCGAGCTGTGGGTCGCCCTCGGCCTGATCGCGTTCCTCATCCTGGTTCCGCTTTACGTCCTCAAGCTGGTCCGCTTTCCGGGCGCGGTCGGGCAGGAATTCCTCAATCCCGCGCAGCTGGGCTTCTGCGGCGCCCTGCCGGTGGGCATGGCGCTGGTGGCCGGCGGCATCGCCCCCTACCTGCCTTTCGCGGGCCAGGTCCTGTGGTGGAGCGCCGCTGCCCTGCTGCTGTCGTTCCAGGTCTGGGCCCTCTACCGCTGGCTGTCGGGGGGCATCGAGCTCGCGCAGGTGAACGCCGGCTGGCTGATCATCATGGTCGGCGGCATCGTGTTCCCCGGCCCGGGGATCGCGCTGGGCAACGTGGAGGCCGCGCGCTTCATGTTCGGCGTCTCGGCGGTCGCCTCGCCGATCATGATGGCGCTGCTGTTCTACCGCGCGGTGCTGGGCGTGCCGCTGCCCGAGCCGCTGCGCCCGAGCTGGTTCATCCTGCTGGTGCCGCCTTCGCTGGTGTACGCCAACGGCATGGCGCTGTACGCGGCGACGCCCATCCTCGAGAACCTGTTCTTCTTCGCGCTGCTGCTCGCCGCGGCGCTGCTGGTGTACTCGCGCCGGCTGCTGCGCTGGCCGTTCGGGGCGCCCTGGTGGGCGTTTACCTTCCCGCTCGACGCTCTGGCTTACGCCGCCGCGCGCTACGCGCAGGACCACCCTTCGCCGCTGTGGCGCGGCGTGGCGGGCGCGACGCTGCTGCTCGCGACGGCGTTCGTGGCGCTTGTGCTGTGGCGTACGCTTCGCAGCGCTGCATCGCGAGCGGCGTGAACTCGGCGAGCGGCTGGTTGCCGCCGATCACGAACATGAGCAGGTGCTCCTTGCCCGGCTCGTCGTAGGTAACGTTCATGAAGCGGCGCGCCACCCCGGGCGGGAACGAAATCACGTCATAGGGGGCGAGGTCCACCCATTCCAGCGCCTCGCCCTCGTTCCATTCGCAGCGCCAGCGGCCGGTCATGGGGATGAAGGTCTCGTTGGTGTCGTGGTTGTGCATCAGCGGCCCCTTGCCGGGCTTCGCCTTGCAATAGCCCAGGTTGAAGCCCTCGGAAATCGAGATCGCGGGCATGGCGGAGGCGTCGCCCCCCACGGGAGACGTGACCGAGGCGGAATCGGACAAGGGAGGCTGGAAGCCGATGACCGCATACAGCTTGCGCCGGCATTCCGGCAGCGGGCTGTCGGGCAGCCCGCCGTCGGAGCCCTTCAGCTTCCGGAAGCGCGCCACGCGCTTCATCATCTGGTCCCGGGTCCAGGTGCGGATGTTTTTCCAGTCGTCGTTGCGCCAGTCGTCCATGCAGCCTCCTTGCCGCCATTCTAAATCCTTACGAGCTGGATTTTGCGCGCCATCAGCTTGTCGCCCAGCGCCTTGACGTTGACCTTGCGCCGGCGCGCCTTGGGAAACATCTCGGTTTCCTCCTCCTTCACATGGTGCATCACGTACTCGCCCAGCACGGTGAAGGTGGCCGGGTACTTCGGATCGCTCGGCTTCATCTTCTCCAGCTGGCGGATGAGGATCCTGGCCGAGTCGTGCTCGACCTCGGCTTCGTTCATGAGGTCCTCGTCCTCGATCTTCTTGCGCACCGCGGGATAGAACAGCTCTTCCTCCACCCGGGTATGCACCTTGAGCGCGCTGCACACCTGGCTTACCAGCGCCTGCATCGCTTCATGGTCCTCGTGGTCCATCTTCTCGAAGTGGCGGAAGGCCTTCTTCACGTATGCGTGGTCTTCCTTGAGCAGCGCGATGGCGCTGAGCGGCTTGCTTTTGGCTTTGGGCATGGTGGCTCCGTGGTAGTCGATTCCCCGCACCAGCAAACCCCATGCCCGGCGCGCGTCGCCACTTGAGTGATACCAAGCAGACGTTAACGGTGATAGGGCAGCCGCCGCTCGCGGGCTAGACTCGCGCTCCGCTGGTTCCATTCACCCTTGGGAGATGACGTGCAGAGCCCGTTTTTCGACATTTACCGCGCCGGCATCCGCTCGGCGACGGACCTCATGAAGGCTTCGCTGGAAAACACCGAGCGCCTGCAGCAGCAACAGCTCGACATGGTGGGCGGCCAGCTCGGGCGCGTAACCGAGTTCTGGACCGGGCTGTGGCGCGTCGCCGGTGACGCGCAGAAATCCATGATCGACCGCATGCAGGAGCAGCTGGACGGGTCTCAGGCGGTGGTGCGCGAAGCCTATGCGAGCGCCGCGGACAACACGGAGGACAACACCGATGACGACACCGAGGACAACGCCGAGGACAACACCGAGGATCCGGCCGAGCTGGCGGCTTCGCAGCTGAGAGCAGCGGTCGGCCAGGCCCGCCGCCGGAGCGCCTAGCGCCGGCGCGGGCGCTTCACGCGGGCCATCGCCTCGAGCACGGCGCACACCGAGGCGGTGTCCTGCTTCTCGAAGCCCTGCGCCATGGCGGCGGTGTAGACCGCGGCCGAGGCGTTGAACAGCGCGGTGGGCACGCCCAGGCGCGTGGCGTACTCGCCGATGATCTTCATGTCCTTCTGCCACACCTCGACCTTCATGGTCGCTTCGTCGTAGCGGCCCGCCACCATCTGGGGGCCACGCACCTGGAACATGCGCGAGGTGCCGGCGCCGTCCCCGGCGACCTTGTACAGGGTTTCGGGGTCGAGCCCGGCCTTCATGCCGAGCACGAAGGCCTCGGCGGCGGCGACGTTGTGGATCGCCACCAGCAGGTTGGCGACGAATTTCATCTTGCTGCCGTTGCCGAATTCGCCCAGGTAGTAGTGCGCCCGGGAGAAGCCTTCGAGCACCGGCCGCGTCTTTTCGAACGATTTCCGGTCGCCGCTGCCGTAGACCGACAGGTCCTTGGTTTTCGCCTGCGCCCCGGTGCCGGAAAGCGGGCAATCGAGCAGCACGATTTTCTTCTTGGCCAGCGCTTCGCGGGCGAGGAGCTTCTCCTCGATGGGCAGCGTGCTGGTCTCGACGATGATGCACGGCGTCTCGATCTCGCGTGCCACGTCGTGCAGCGCCTGCGCGCTCGGCAAAGAGGTGATGACGATGCCGGCGCGCGCCGCGACTTCCGCCGCCGAGTCGCAGGCCGTGCCGCGCGCCTTGCGCAATGCCGCGCGCCGCGCCGGCAGCACGTCGTAGCCGCACACGTCGAAGCGGGCCCTGACCAGGTTCGCGGACATCGCCGAGCCCATGATGCCCAGCCCGATGACGCCGACCCGCGTCATCGCTTTTTCTTCTTCGCTTTCTTTGCCGGACGTGAGGTCTTTTTCGGAGCGCCGACGGGCTTGGCGCTGACGAGAATCGCCGCCACGATGCAAGGCTCGTTGCCGCGCACGCTCCACGAATGGTTGGTGCCGCGCTGCACCAGGATGTCGCCGGCCTTGAGCAGCTTCTCGCCGGTTTCCATGATGGCGTAGATCTCGCCCTTCAGCACGATGATGTAGTCGACCGTGCTGGTCTTGTGCATCATCGGGTCGCTGGAGGCGCGGTCCTTGGCGTGGCCGGCGCCGATCGACTTGAACGCCTCCCGGGCGTCGGCGCCCTGGCGCCACGCCGAGTCGGGCGGGAACTCCACGATGCGCAGGAGGGTGCCGTTTTTCGGCGGCTCCAGGCGCACCGGCCGCTCGGCGGCGTCCTTGTCGCCGGCATTGCTGGCCGGCGCCGCGCCGGTCTCCCAAAGGTCGGTGAGGGCGAGCCCGGGCATGGACGCCATCTCCTTCACGTTCGCGGCGAGCCCGTCGGCGATGAAGGTGGACCGGCCGGCGGCGTCGTGCCCGGTCAGGACGCGCCGCACCCGCCAGATCATGCGACCGCGTCGCTGGGCGCGACGGTTTTGCGCGCTTTCACGCCGGATTCCGGCGCGAGGTGGAAGTCCCACTCGAGCTTGAGGAAGGGGCTCGGCATGCCGAGCTTCTTCGCCTCTTCCGGCGAGTCCACCTTCACGTACTTGCCGACCAGCGAGTCCTTGACCGCGAACACCGCGTCGGAGTCGAGGTACGGGTCGCCTTCCACGAACACGTGGGTGATGACCTGCTGGTAGCCCGGCGCCGAGACGATCGCGTGCATGTGCGCCGGGCGCATCGGGTGGCGGCCCATCGCGCGCAGCAGCTCGCCCACCGGCCCGTCGGTCGGCACGCCGTAGAACTTCGGCTTGTAGGTCTTGAAGGCGTACTCTCCCCTGGCATTTGCCTTGACACGCCCGCGCAGCTCGAACTCCGAGTCCGGCTCCTGCACGTCGTAGATGCCGTCGGCCTTGGCCTGCCAGATGTCCAGCGTGGCGTTGGCGACGGGCTTGCCGTCGGTCGACAGGATGCGGCCGGTGACCCAGGTGTCCTCGCCCTTGAGGCTGGCGCCTTCGCGCAGGTCGGCGCCGAACTCGAACTCCGGCGCGCCGTGGGCGAAAAAGGGTCCCAGCACCGTTGCCTCGGTCGCCCCGGGTGCGGTCTTGTGGTTGAGCGCGACCACCATCATCGACAGGCCGAGCACGTCGGACAGCAGGATGAATTCCTGCCGCTTGTCGTCGCACTTCTGGCCGGTGGCGGTGAGGAACTTGATGCCCTCGAACCACTCCTCCTCGGTAAGCTCAACTTCCCGCGCGAACGCGTGCACGTGCTTGACCAGGCTGGTGACGATCTGCCGCAAGCGCGGGTTCTGGGCGTCCTTCAGGCGCGCGATGACTGCATCGGTGAGCGTGTCTTCATTGAACTGGCGCATGGCTGCCTCCTCCGCCTCGGAAAATGAGCCCAAGTGTATTATCAAAACGGCCATGAAACTCGTCACGTTTCAGATTGGGACGCGTCCCCCCTCGGCCGGCGCCCTCGCCGGGGGCGCGGTCGTCGACCTGCAGATCGCCAGTGTGCTTTCCATCGTGCAGGCCGGCCAGGACGGCCTGGACCGGGCCGCCGAAGCGCTCAAGCGGCGCGCCGCAAGCTATCCTCTGGAGCAGGTGACGCTTCTCGCGCCGATTCCCCAGCCGCCGCAGATGCGCGACTTCCTGTGCTTCGAAAAGCACCTGGTCCAGGCCTTCGAAGCGGTGGCGCGGCTGCGCGGCACGGAGGCGCGCGTGCCGAAGGTCTGGTACGAGCGGCCGATCTTCTACCACCCCAACCGCTTCAACGTCTGCGGCACCGGCGCCGAGGTGCCGTGGCCGGCGTTCAGCGAGCGCATGGACTTCGAGCTGGAGTTCGGCTGCTGGATCGGCAAACCCGGCAAGGACATTCCGAAGGCGCGGGCGCGCGAGCACATCTTCGGCTACAGCATCTTCAACGACTTTTCCGCGCGCGACGAGCAGACCCGGGAGATGGCCGGGCAGCTCGGTCCGGGCAAGGGCAAGGACTTCGACAACTCCAACGTCCTGGGACCCTGTCTGGTGACGACCGACGAGCTGAAAGATCCCTACAACCTTGAAATGAAGGTGCGTGTGAACGGCGAGGAGTGGGGTCGCGGCAACTCGCGCGACATGCACTGGAAGTTCGAGGATTGCATCGCCCATGCGTCGCGCTCCGAGACGCTGCACCCGGGGGAGTTCTTCGGCTCGGGCACGGTGGGCAACGGCTGCGGCCTGGAGCAGATGCGCTTCCTGCAGCCGGGCGACGTGGTGGAGCTGGAGGTGGAAGGCATCGGCATGCTGCGCAACCGGATCGTGAAGTGAAGCATGTCGCCATCTGAAGTGAAGCGGGTCGCCATTGTCACCGGCGCGGCCAAGCCGGACAGCATCGGCTTCGCGGTGGCCGGGGGGCTGATCGAGGAGGGCTGCGAGGTGGCGGTGGCCGATCTCTTCGTCGAGGGCTTCGCGGCCTATCAGGGGCTCTGCGTCAAGACCGATGTCGCCGACCCGGCTTCGGTGGAGGCGATGGTCGGCCGGGTCGTTGACGCTTATGCCCGCATCGACATCCTCGTTAACTGCGTCGGGGGCAGCTGGGGCATCACCGAGCAAGACCTGAGAGCGCCGCCGCGCCGTGGATTCCTCGGGCTGACCAACTGCGGGCTTGGCGACTGGCGCACCATCCTCGGCGCCAACCTGGACAGCGCCTTCTACTGCTGCCGCGCGGCCGCGCCGCACCTGAAAAAGCGCGGCGGGGCCATCGTCAACATCGCCTCGGTCGCCGCGCGCAAGGGCATCCCGCCCGGCGCCGAAGGCTCCAGCGGCCCTTATGCCGTGGCCAAGGCCGGGATCATGGCCATGACGCGCCAGCTCGCGCTGGAGCTCGGAGAGTTCGGCGTCAGGGTGAATTGCGTCGCGCCGGGGGTCATCGCCAGCGGCCGGCTGCGCAAGGTGATGGAAGTTTCCGGGAAGGGCAAAGGCCCTGAAGGCCCCCTGGCCCAGATCCCGATGGGCCGCGTGGGCACGGTGGCCGAAACTGCGGCCCTGATCGTCGCCTTGTGCACCGAGGACGCCGCCTACATGACCGGGGTGACGGTGGACGTCAACGGTGCGTCGTACTCTGCGTAGCGCTTCCGCCGACGATTTGTCGCAGCGCTTCCCGACAACCTAATCAGGGCTGCACTACAACGGCACGCGGGCGCATCTCTAGCATGTGCGCTTTCCCCGCATTTCTTCCGGAGATCGCACATGAAACACGCATTGGCAATCGTTCTAGCGGCAACACTGGCGGGCACTGCCGCCAGCGCCGTCGCGCAGCAGACGCACAGCTGGCGCCACGAGGCTTCCCTGTTCGGCTCATGGGACGACGTCGATGAGCCCGAAAAGGCGGAATCGTTGAACCTCAACCTGCGCTACGGCTACTTCGTTTCGCCTCGCGCCCTCGCCACTGCGTCGGTGGCGCGTTCGAGCTTCGAGGGAAGCGGTATCGACTCCGCGAGCACCACCTTCCTGGTGGGAGCGAAATACTATTTCGGCGACCTGCGCCCTCAGGCCTTGGTGCCTTTCGTCGACGGCGGCATCGGCTTCACGCACATCGATACCGGGCTAGATGATGGCACCGATCTTAGCTGGGAGTTCGGTGGCGGCGTATCGATGTTCTTTACGCAGAACACCTCAATCGATGCGGCGCTGCGCTTGTTCAACACCGACACTGATGCAAAGACCAAGGGGATTCGCGCCTTCCTCGGGCTGACCACGCGCTTCTAGGCGTTTGCCTTTAACATCGCAGCCCCATGGGGCTGCGATCGCTGCGGGGAAAGCGGGCGCTCGTGACCGGCGCGGCGAGCGGCATCGGCCAAGCGGTGCTTGGGCGCCTGCGGCGCGAGGGTGTCGAGGCTTTCGGCGCCGACATCCACGATGCGCACGGCGTGCTGGTGGCGGACCTCACCGACGCCGACGATGTCGAAAGGCTGGCAGGCCGGGTCGGAGCGATCGATTTCCTGGTGAACGTCGCCGGCGGACCGGTGGCGCCGACGCGCGAGGACACGCTGCCGGCGCTGCCGCAGGCGTCGCTGCGGCTGGAGGACCTGGACGAGAAGCAGTGGAGCCGCGTGATCGCGGCAAACCTCACCACCGCTTTCCTCGCGTGCCGCGAGTTTGCCCCCGGCATGAAGGCGCGCCGCTTCGGGCGCATCGTCAATTTCGCCTCGATCGCCGCCCGCCGCGGCAGCGACCGCGTCGGGGTGCACTACGCCGCCGCCAAGGGCGGCATCCTCGGGCTCACCAAGACCCTGGCGCTCGAGCTGGGGCCGCATAACGTCACAGTCAACGCCATTGCCCCGGGCTTCATCAAAACGCCTCGCATCGAGGAATCGGGCTGGGGCAATGTGACGCAGGCATTCCTAGACTCGCTTCCGCTTCGAAGGGCAGGAAAACCCGAGGACATCGCAGGGGTGGTCGCCATTCTGTGCTCGGACGCAGGGGCTTACGTCTCGGGTGCGACCCTCGACGTCAACGGCGGCTGGTACTTCGGCCCCTGAAAACAATCGGGGTCAGAGCCCGAATTCGAATTCGGGCTCTGACCCCGATTAGGTTCAGGCCCTGAAGGTGAGCTTGTCGAAGCTGCGTTCCTTGAGGAAGTCGTCCAGGCCCCAGCGCTTCACCTGCTGCAGCACCTCGTCGAACTCGCTGCGCGGCAGCTCGCGGTAGACGAAGCGCTCTCCGCGCGAGAAGCGGCTGAAGTCCCACGCATGCAGGTTCTCGAATTCCGCCGGGATTGCGATCTTCCACAGGTGCAGGTACTTGTCCAGATCCCGGTCGAGCGCTTTTTCGGCGCGCTCGAGGCCCCGCAGGTAGGCGCGCAGATCCTCGCGGCTCGCCGTCTCCGGCACCCACCACAGGGTGTGGAAGCTGTCTTCGATCACCTTGCGCAGGCCGAGTTGCTCGGCCATGTCGATCTGCGGCGGCAGCAGGCTGGCGGCTTCCACTTCCTTGTCCAGCAGCGCCTTCAGCCGCGCGCCGAAGCCGCCGGTGTTGACGGTCTTGATGCGCGCCAGCGGCATGAATTTCTCGAGCCGGTAGGGCACGTTGAAGTGGCTGCCGGCGCGCATGCCGACCGAGATCGGCACATCCGCCAGGTCTTCGGGCTTGCGGATGCTCGAGTCGGGGCGCACGAAAATTGCCCAGGGCGACACGCCGTAGCAGTCCGGCACGAAGCGCCCCATTCCGGCGCTGGCATTGGAGATGCTCCCCCAGACGCAGGCGCACTGGATGAGGCTCGTGTCCCCGGCCTCGGTGTACGGCTTGTCCTGCGGCCGCTCCAGGTAGCGGGCGCCTTTCCAGCCCGATTGCGTGCCGCGAAAGGTCTTCCAGTCGAACTCGACCTCGATACCTTCTTCGGCGAAACAGCCCTCCTGCTGGGCCACGAACTCGTGGATCCCCATGCCCTTGGGCGCGACCCTGACTGTGCGCATAGCTCCTCCTCGATCCTCAGCGACCGCAGAAACTATACGCCGTGTGCGCTCAGGCGGTCTTGCGCTCCTGGTGCTTGCGCGTCTCCTGCTGGGACTGCTGGGCCACCTCCCGCATGGCGCTCGCCACGGAGGTGGAGGCCGAGACCGGCGTGATCGCCATGCGGTTATCGCCGACGGCGCGCCACATCTGCGCCCAGAAATCCATCGCCCGCTCGAGCTGGGAGCCGGTGAAGCGCGTCTGCACCGCGACCCACTCGTCCACGCTTTTCGCTTCGGCCAGCTCGCGCACCGACTTCACTTGCTCGTCGAAAACGCTGTGCAGCGCCTCGAGCTGCTGGCGCTGCAGCTGCTGCGCGCCTTCCAGGGAGGCGGTCATCATGTCGGCGGTGGTTTTCAGCCCGGTGCGGTAGATGTCGAGAAACTGGTTTTGCTGGTTTTGCATAGTGCTCTCCTTCCAAGGAAGGGGACGAATATAGGCGCGCGTTTGCCCGCCGCGGGTTCGCATAGTGGGCTTCAGGGGAACTGCGACAAGGCTACCGGGGAAACCGGTACGCGAGCCCCGCGGTGGCGTAGTAATTGGAGGTCTCCCGGGCGAGGGCGCTTTCCTTGGCGGCGTCGTACAGCTGGCGCAGCTCGATGCCCCCCACGAGCACCCAGCGCGGGCCGAGGTCGTACGAGGCGAGCAGGCCGAAGCTCACGTGCAGCAGCCCCGAGTCGCGCGCGCCGTAGCGCGAGGCGACCGCGCTTTCGGTGCCCCAGGTGGCCTGGCCGAAGGCGCCGGCGAGCAGGCCGCCGCGCGCGAAGATGCCGGCGGTGACGCGCAGGTCCGCCTGGCCGCCGAGGTCGCCGTCCAGGTGCTGGCGCCCGCGCAGCAGGAAGGTGAGCGGCACGCGGCCGAGCTGGCGGCCCCACTCCAGGTGCAGCCCCGCCGACAGGCCGGCGCCTTCGCCGGCCGGGTCGAACTCGGGCTCGTAGGCGAGCTGCGCGCCGGCCCAGAAGTCCCGGTCGAGCTCGCTGCGCACGCCGCCTTCCAGGATCCCCTGCGTGGTGCGCGCAAACCAGGGCCGCCCGTAGTAGCGGATCACCGGCACGGCATCGGTCTGCTGCTCCCGCGCGCCGTCGTAGTCCGGCCGCGAGCGCACGCCTGCGCCGAGCAGCGTGTCCTGCGCCTGGGCGCCGGGGGATAGAATGAGACCGACAATGAGGCCGAATGCGGGCAGGCAGGCTTTCACCTCGCGATTCTGCAGGGATGCGCTTGCGATTTCCACCCCTGGACTTCTCACGCTGATGCTCCTCGCGCTCTATTGGGGCCTCGCCCTCGCCCAGTACCGCGTGCGCTTCGAGCCCACGCCCATGCCGGTGGTGCAGGCGATGCACGACCTCGCCGCGGTGAAGGCGGGCGACGTGGTCTACGACCTGGGCTGCGGCGACGGACGCATCGTGATTGCCGCCGCGCAGCTCGGCGCGCGCGCGGCCTGCGTCGATGTCGACCCGCAGCGCATCACCGAGGCGCGCGAGAACGCGCGCAAGGCCGGCGTCGCCGAGCGCATCGAGTTCCGCAACGAAGACCTCTTCAAGACCGACCTGGGCAAGGCGAGCGTGGTGATGCTGTTCCTGTCGCCGGACTACAACCTCGCGCTGCGCGAGCGGCTGCGCGCCCTGAGGCCCGGCACGCGCATCGTGTCGCACTGGCATGGCATGGGGGACTGGAAGCCGCAGAAGAAAGTCGACGTGCGCGTCGACGCGCGCGAGCACTCGATCTTTCTCTGGGTCATTGCAGGCTCCTGAGCTGCGCTTCGAGCTGCTCGGCCTCGCGCGTGGCGGCTTCCAGGCGCTCGAGCTCCAGCGCCCGCGCGCGGGCCGGGCAGGCCGGCAGTGAGCGCGGCCTTGCTGCGCGCGATCTCGCGGCGCGTCTCCTCCAGGCGCCGGTTGAGCTCGTGCAGCTCGCGCCCGCGCTGGTAGCCCGCCATGAAGCCCGCCGGCATCTCCTGCGGGCAGTGCTGCGCTCGTAGGTGCAGAAGGACTTGAGGCCCTCGCTGCGCCCGGCGAGGTAGCGCTCGGTGTGCGGGGCGACGCCGTGCTCGGCGCAGGCGCGGCGGTGGTCGCCCAGCCGCTCCACGGTGCGGCCGCCGCGCGCCATCCTCCAGCCCGATGGCGTACCAGTCGGCGGTGCCGGCATTCGTTCTTGTCCAGCGAGGCGCAGCCGGAAAGCAGCGCCAGCAGCACCCAGGCTTTTTTCATTCTGCGGCGATTATAGAATCGCCGCATGCGCGCCATCGTCGTTTTTCTGCTCGCGGTTGCGCCGGCCTGGGCGCAGCCCTTCGGCTCCGAGCTGCACGACTTTCGCCTGGTGCGCGTGCTCGAAGGCCTCGAGCAGCCCTGGTCGATGGCCTTCCTGCCCGACGGGCGCATGCTGATTGCCGAGAAGGCGGGCCGGCTGCGCGTGGTCGAGCAGGGGCGGCTGCAGCCGCAGCCGGTGGCGGGGCTGCCGCCGGTTGCGGTCCACGGGCAGGGCGGGCTGCATGACGTCGCCTTGCATCCCGATTTTTCCGCTAATCGCCTGGTTTACCTCGCGTACGCGGCCCGCGGGCCGGACGGGTTCGGAACCGAGCTCGCGCGCGGGAAGCTGAAGGCAGGGCGCCTCGAGGAGGTGGAAGTCGTGTTCCGGCAAAGCCCCAAGGGCAGCCGCGGCGCGCACTTCGGCGGGCGCATCGTGTTCGATCGCGCCGGCTTCGTTTACCTCACGCTCGGCGACCGCGGCGAGATGGCGCGCGCGCAGCGCCCCGACGACCATGCGGGCTCGCTCATCCGCCTGCACGACGACGGCCGCGTGCCGCACGACAATCCGTTCGCGGGCAAGGCAGGCTGGAAGCCGGAGAAGTTCACCCTGGGCAACCGCAACATGCAGGGCGCGGCGCTGCATCCGCAGTCCGGCCTCGTGTGGACCCACGAGCACGGGCCGCAGGGCGGCGACGAGGTGAACGTCATGCGCGCCGGCGCGAATTACGGCTGGCCGGTGATCACCTACGGCGTGAACTACGGGTTGGGCACGAAAATCGGCGAAGGCGTCGCCAAGGCCGGCATGCAGCAGCCGCTGCATTACTGGGTGCCTTCCATCGCGCCTTCGGGCATGGCCTTCTACACCGGCAAGCGCTTCCCGCGCTGGAGAGACAGCCTGTTCGTCGGTGCGCTGCGCGAGCGAACGCTGGTGCGCCTGCAGCTCGACGGCGAGAAAGTCGTGAAGGAGGAGCGGCTGCTGCAGAACGCCCTCGGCCGCATTCGCGACGTGCGCGCGGCGCCCGACGGCTTGCTCTACCTGCTGACCGACGATACCGGCGTGCTCGCGCGCCTGGAGCCGCGCTAGCTAGCCCTAGACCTTCAAGTAGCGGCGCACGAACTCCACCACGCGCGGCTCGGGCCCGACGAAGCGGCAGCCCGAGCGCATGGCGCGGCGGCCATTGGGCAGCGTGACCGAGGCCGAGTAGCGCACTTCCAGGTCGGCCCTCGCGGCGGGGCCGCCCGGGAGCTGGATGCGGCAGCCGCGCAGCACGGTGCCCGGCTCCAGCGTGATGTTCTCGGCGTAGATGAGAAAGCCGATGCCGCCCGGCGCGAGATCGACGATGCGCGCCTCGAACGGCATGATGCCGCCGGCATCGGCCTCCACGCGCAGCGCGAGCGGCGGGCGCGCCGCAGCCCGCTCGTGCTGCCGGCGTGGGTTGCTCGCCAGGATCTCGGGGAAGCGGCATTCGATCAGCTTGCGCCCCTTGTACGTCAGCGCGCGCGGCGCGGCGGCGACGAACTCGATATGCCAGCCCGCCATGTCGCAGTGGAAAGCGCAGCGCGGGCGCGACAGCACCGCTTCGTCCGCGGCGGCGCGGGCGCTGCGGCCGAGCACGATGCGGCCGTTCTTCACATCCACCAGCAGCAGCCGGGACTCGAAGGTGAGTCCCGGAAAATACACCGTAACCGGCACTTCGTCCGCTTTCGCCTTGTCCAGCACGCGCGCGATCTCCGCCGGGTTGCGCGACATGAGGCCGGTGATGGTGTCCGATAGGGCGCTCAGACCTTGTAGCTTTCCAGGGTTTCTCTCGCGAACAGCTCCTCGGGCGCGAAGCGCCGCTTGGACAGGCCCTGCTCGTGGTGGTAGCGCAGGAAGGTCTCGAGCACCTGGCGGTTGGGCTCGAGGCCGTAGGACCACCAGTCCTCGCCCATCTCGCGGCGCGCCTCCTCGACGTGCGCCACGGTCCACGGCAGCATGCAAGGCATGGCCGCGGTCTGGTTGTACATTGCGTAGGCCTTGGCCTTCGAGGCGAGGCACGCCTTGTACAGCGACTGCGCGACCCAGGGGTGCTTTTCGTAGAGCTCTCGCCGCAGCACCACGGTATGCATGATCGGAAAGATCCGGGTGCGCCGGTAGTACTCCTTTTCCCGCTCGACGTAGTCGGGAAACAGGCGCTGCACGTTCTGCGGCTCGCCGTAGAACGTCGAGGGCGCCCGCGCAGTGACCAGCGCGTCGAGCTCGCCGTCGGCCAGCATGCGCGACAGGGTCTGGGCCGGACCGATGGGGCGCAGCCGGATCTCCGCGGGCAGGCTGAGCTTGAGCTTCTCGTCGCGCCCGGGCTCTTCCTCGCCGCCCGAGAAATGCTCCATCTCGCTCGCCTTCACGCCGTGCTCGTCGGACAGGATGCCGCGGATCCACACCGGCGCGGTCATCTGGTACTCCGGCACGCCGACGCGCCGGCCCTTCAGCTCCTCGGGCTTGCGGATGCCGCTTTTCGCGGATACGAAGATGCACGAGTGGCGGAAAAAGCGCGACGGAAATGCGGGAATCGCGATGAACGCCGGGTCGTCGCGCGCGAGCGACGCGACGTACGAGGAAAGCGACATCTCGCAGGCGTCGAACTCGCGATAGCGCAGCATGCGGAAGAACGTCTCCTCCACCGGCTGGGCGAGGTACACGAGGTCGATGCCGTCCGGACGCACCGTGCCGTCGGCAAGGGCGCGCATCCGGTCGTAGTCCCAGCAGGCGAAGGCAAGGCGTAAGCGGTTCATTTTCCGGAGCGTCCCAGGTTATCGAGCATAGCGAGTAGCACTCGGCCGGTGGTAGCGAGGTCGGCCGCATTTACCCCGCGCGTTGCGACTTTGTTCACATCTTCGGCCAAAGGAACCAGCTTCTTCTTCAGCGCGCGGCCCTGCGGCGTGAGGAAGACGTAGACGTTCTTGCGGTTCTTGGGCGCCTGCCGCCGCTCGATGTAGCCCAGCTCTTCCATCGCCTTGAGCGCGGCGAAGGTGGTGGGCTCCATCACCCCGGCCATCTCGGAGAGCTCGCGCTGCGTGAGGCCGTCGCGCTCCCACAGGATGCGCAGGAACGCCCAGTGGCCGAACGATACGCCGTGCCCGGCGAGCTTCGCGGTGAGCGCGCGCACCAGGGCGCGCGCCGCCTCGCGGATGAGGTGCGCCGGACGCTCGTTCATGGCGCCACGGCGCGCTGCTCGCGCGCCGAGCGCAGCAGCGCCAGGCACACCTGCAGCGTGCCCATGGCCCACGCGCCATCGTGCCGCGGCGCGCGTCCCTCGACCACCGCCGCGTAGAGCTCGTCGATCACCTCGATGCGCGGCACCTGCGGCGCGGGCAGCGCTTCCAGGCGCTGCTCGAGGTCGCCGTACACCATGACCCCCGTCGGCAGCGGCCGCAGGTCGGCGCGCTCGCACGACACGATCACCTCGCCGAAGTGCTGGTGCGCCTGCTGCTTCTGCGGTGCATTGAAAGCCGGGCCGCCGTAGTTGCGCTGGTTCTTGATGTCCAACTCGTCTCCAAGGAGGGAACGGCGGGCAGCGCCGTACGACGCCGCATACTTCTTCGCGTCGCCCATCTCGCCGATTCCGCCGGCGAATACATCGGAGTCGAAGTGCGCGTAGCCGCTGTAGACCAGCGTGGCGAAGCCCCCGTCCTCGAAGCGCAGCTGGCACGAATAGGCGCCCTCGGTCGGCCGGCTCGCATCCCAGGCGCCGGTCAGCGCGTGCACCAACACCACCGCGCTGCCGGCGAGCAGGCGTACGATGTCCACTTGGTGCGCCGCCTGGTTGAACACCACGCCGCCGCCGCGCGCGGTATCCAGCTCCTCGGGCCGCCGCGGGCGGTAGAGAAAGTCGGTGTAGTTGAGGGCGCTCACCATGCGCACGCGGCCGAAGCGCCCGCTCTCGACGAGCCGGCGCGCCTGCAGGATCGGTGCGTCGAAGCTGTGGCTGTGCCCCACGATAAGCTGCACGCGGTTTTCCCGCGCTGCAGCAATCATCCCCCGGCATTCCTCGAGCGACAGTGCCATCGGCTTTTCCACCAGCACATGCTTGCCGGAAGAAGCGGCGAGGCTCGCGTGCGCGGCGTGGAACTGGTGCGGCGTTGCGACGTACACCACGTCGAGCCCCGGCTGCACCGCCAGCTTTTCAACGGAATCAAACGCTTTCGCCCCGAACTGGGCCTCGAACTTGCTCCGTGCCTCGGGGCGCGGGTCGGCCCCGGCGACGATCTGCACGCGCGGATCGAGCGTAAAGGCGGGCACCATGAGCGAAAAGGCGCGGCCCAGCCCGGCAATGCCCAGGCGCAGCCGCCTCATGCGGCGAAATCGGGGTCAGAGCCCGAATGGCATATCGGGCTCTGACCCCGATTTATTTGGCGATGCGGTTTTGCTATCATGGAAATACTTAGGAGGCTAAGTATATATGGGACCTGAGCCATGCTCACCCTAGAGCAAAACGAGCTGCTGTGCCGGGTGGAAGGCGAGGCGGCGATGGGGCAGCTCATGCGCCGCCACTGGCTGCCGGTGTGCATGATCGAGGAGGTGGCCGAGCGCGACGGCGCGCCGGTGCGCGCGCGCCTGCTGGGCGAGGACCTGGTCGTGTTTCGCGACAGCCAGGGACGCCTGGGCGTGCTGGGCGAATTCTGCCCGCACCGCAACGCGTCGCTGTCGTTCGGGCGCAACGAGGAATGCGGCCTGCGCTGCCTGTACCACGGCTGGAAGTTCGACGTGGAGGGCAACGTGGTGGACATGGCCTCGGAGCCCGACGGCAGCGCGCTGAAAAAAGCGGTGAAGCACAAGGCCTACCCGGCGCGCGAGGCGGGCGGCTTGGTGTGGATCTGGATGGGCCCGGCGAGCGAGCTGCGAGCGTTCGAGCCGCCGGCGTGGGCGCCGACCCCGAACGCGCGCACCAGCATCGTCAAGATGCACGCCGCGTGCAACTGGGCGCAGGTGCTCGAGGGCTCCATCGACTCGGCGCACAGCTCCAGCCTGCATTCGAGCGAGATGCCGGCGGCGCAGGTGGACCGGGCCAAGGCCGAGGGCAAGGTCTGGCCGCGGCCGTCCAACGACAAGGCGCCGCGCCTGCAGTTCCAGGCCACCAGCTACGGCTTTCGCTACGCCGCGCTGCGCAAGCCGATCCTGAATCCCGAGGCGAACCAGTACGTGCGCACCACGCTGTTCATCGCGCCGTTCACCGTGCTCATCCCGCCGAACGACCAGTACCGCCTCGCGCAGATGCTGGTGCCGCTGGACGACGTGAACACCATGTTCTACTGGATCGCCTGGCATCCCGACCCCGACCAGGGCATCTCGCAGGAGGCGTGGCGCGAGTTCTGCGCCGCCACGCCCGGCGTGGACCTCGATGCGGACTTCAGGAAGAAAAGGAATGCGGCCAACCGCTACCTCCAGGACCGCGCTGCAATGAAGCGCGGCGACTTCACCGGCATCAGGGGCATCCCCACGCAGGACATGGCGATGTGGGAATCGATGGGACCGATCGTCGACCGCAGCCGGGACCATCCCGGCTCGAGCGACGTCGCGGTGGTGCAGTTTCGCCGCATGATGGTGAACGCGGCGCGGCGGTTCAAAGAAGGCGGTCCGGCCATCGGCACCACCGAGCCGCACATTGCGCACGTGAAGCTCGCCTCCTTCGAAGGCGTCGTGCCTAAGACCACCGACTGGCGCACCCTCGGGGTCGACGACACCACCGAAGAAGCCACCGCCTGAGCCGCGGCGCCTAGCGGGAGCCTCCATGGAAGTCGGCATCCTGCTCGCCCTCATCCTGCTGAACGGCGCGTTCGCCATGTCGGAGATCGCGCTGGTCACCACGCGCAAGGCCAACCTGCAGCGGCGCACCGACGCAGGCGACCGCGGCGCGGCCGCCGCCGTGCGCCTGGGGCAGGAGCCGACACGCTTCCTCTCCACGGTGCAGATCGGCATCACGCTCATCGGCGTGCTGAACGGCGTGGTGGGCGAATCCGCGTTCGCGCCGCCCCTGGCCGCGTGGCTGCGCGAGCAGGGCATGGGCGCGACCGCGGCCGGCTACTCGCCACGGGCAGCGTGGTGGCGCTCATCACCTATTTCACCATCGTGATCGGCGAGCTGGTGCCCAAGCGCCTGGGGCAGCTCAACCCGGAAGCGGTGGCGCGGCTCGTGGCGCGGCCGATGGAATGGCTCGCACTCGCCTCGAAGCCGCTGGTCCGGCTGCTGTCGGGGTCCACCACGCTCATCCTCACGCTGCTCGGCGCGAAGGACGTGCCGGCGCGCCCGGTGACCGAGGAGGAAATCCACGCGCTGCTCGCGGAAGGCTCGCATGCCGGCGTGATCGAGCTGGAAGAGCACCAGATGGTGCGCAACGTATTCCGCCTCGACGACCGGCAGATCGGCTCGCTGATGGTGCCGCGCAGCGAGGTGGTGTACCTGGATGTCGAGCTCCCCTGGGCGCAGAACCGCGAGCGCATCGTGCAGTCCGGCCACAGCCGCTTTCCGGTCGTGCGCAACGGCCCGGCGAACATCCTGGGGGTTATCAGCGCGCGCCGCCTGCTGATGAAGACGCTTGCCGGCGAGGCCTCGCCCGACCTGGCGGCCGACCTGCAGCCCCCGGTGTTCGTGCCCGAGAACCTCACCGGCATGGAGCTGCTGCAGAACTTCCGCACCTCGGGCGTGCAGCTCATGTTCGTGGTGGATGAGTACGGCGAGGTGCTGGGCATCGTGACGCTGCGCGCCATGCTCGAGGCCATCACCGGGGAGTTCGCGCCGCGCAACGCCGAAGACCAATGGGCCGTGCGCCGCGACGACGGCAGCTGGCTGCTCGACGGGCTGATCCCGACGCCGGAGCTCAAGGACCGCCTCGGCCTGGCCGCCCTGCCCGACGAGGACCGCTACCACACGCTGAGCGGCCTGGTGATGCTGCTGCTCGGGCGGTTGCCCCAGACCGGCGACCGCGTCGAATGCCAGGGGTGGCGCTTCGAGGTGGTCGACATGGACGGCAAGCGCATCGACAAGCTGCTCGCGGTTCGCATGCCCGCGGACCTCACTGGAAGTGATACGCGAGGCGCAGCAGGACGAAGTTGATGCCCGGGTTGGGCTCCTTGATGCCGCCGTTGGACAGGTGCTGCGCGCGCAGCCCTAGGTCGTAGCGGCCGCGCGGGCCGAAGCGCCAGCCGGCGCCGATGTGGTCGCCGAACTGGAAGTACGAGCCGAACGCGCGCGTGCGCGTGATCGACAGGTCCGACAGCAGGTGAAAGCCGATGGCCGCCTCGAGATACGGCCCGGCCCCGTCCTGGCGCTGCAGGCGGAACACCGGCGTGAAGCCGAAATCGATCAGCGTCTTGTGGGTGGTCCAGGCGCCGAGCGAGGCCTCCCAGTAGCCGCCGAGCTCCCAGCCGGTATCGGCGAGCCACTTCTTGTCCCACTTCCACTGCAGGGCGCCGCGCACGAGCTCGGAGCGCTCGTCGCCGCGGCCGAGCTCCAGCGCAATTCCGTCGGCGGCCTGCGCGGGCACCGAGCACAGAACCGCGGCTGCCAGGGCAATTTTTCGTATCATTGACGATTCGAGTTCTGGAACGCCATGGCCCAATACGTCTATACCATGCGCCGGGTCGGCAAAATCGTGCCGCCCAAGCGCCCCATCCTGAAGAACATTTCGCTCAACTTCTTTCCGGGGGCGAAAATCGGCGTGCTCGGGCTGAACGGCTCGGGAAAGTCCAGCCTGCTCAAGATCATGGCCGGCGTGGACGACAATTATGAAGGCGAAGTGGTTCGCATGCCGGGCATCCGCGTAGGCTACCTGGAGCAGGAGCCCAGGCTGCAAGCCGGCCAGTCGGTGCGCGAAGCGCTCGAGGAGGCGCTGGGCGAGACTACCGCGGCGAAGAAGCGCCTGGAGCAGGTTTACGCGGCTTACTCGGAGCCCGACGCGGATTTCGACAAGCTGGCCGAGGAGCAGGCGAAGCTCGAGGCGCTGGTGAACGCGGGCGGCGCCGACGAGGTGGAAGTGGCGGCCGATGCGCTGCGCCTGCCGCCCTGGGACGCCACCGTCGACCGGCTCTCGGGTGGGGAGAAGCGGCGCGTGGCCCTTTGCCGGCTCCTGCTGTCGAAACCGGATTTGCTTTTATTGGATGAGCCGACGAACCACCTGGACGCCGAAAGCGTGGGCTGGCTCGAGCAGTTCCTGCAGCGCTTCCCCGGCACGGTGGTCGCGGTCACGCACGACCGCTACTTCCTCGACAATGCCGCCGGCTGGATCCTGGAGCTCGACCGCGGCCACGGCATCCCGTGGGAAGGCAACTACTCGAGCTGGCTCGAGCAGAAGGAAAAGCGCCTGCAGGTGGAGGCGAGCCAGGAAGCGGCGCGCATCCGGGCGATGCAGTCGGAGCTCGAGTGGGTGCGGCAGAACCCGAAGGGCCGCCAGGCCAAGTCCAAGGCGCGCCTCGCGCGCTTCGAGGAGCTGTCGCAACACGAGCACCAGGCGAGAAACGAGACGCAGGAGATCTTCATCCCGGTCGCCGAGCGCCTGGGCAACGAGGTGATCGAGCTCGACAAGATGTCCAAGGGCTACGGCGAGCGCCTGCTGATCGACAAGCTGTCGCTCAAGGTTCCGCCGGGGGCCATCGTCGGCATCATCGGCCCCAACGGCGCGGGCAAGTCGACGCTGTTTCGCATGCTCACCGGCAGGGAAAAGCCCGATTCCGGAAAGATCAGGATCGGCAGCACGGTGAAGATCGCGCACGTCGACCAGTCGAGGGACGAGCTGCAGAGCGGGAAAACCGTGTTCGAGGACATCGCCGGCGGCCAGGACACGATCACGGTGGGCAAGTTCCAGATGCCCTCGCGCTCCTACCTCGCGCGCTTCAACTTCCGCGGCGCCGACCAGCAGAAGCTCGTCGGCCAGCTCTCCGGCGGCGAGCGCGGCCGCCTGCACCTGGCGAAGATGCTGGTGTCGGGCGCCAACGTGCTGCTGCTCGACGAGCCCTCCAACGACCTCGACGTGGAGACGCTGCGCGCGCTGGAGGAGGCGCTGCTCGAGTTCGCCGGCAGCGTGCTGGTGATCTCGCACGACCGCTGGTTCCTCGACCGCATCGCCACGCACATCCTGGCGAGCGAGGACAACTCGCAGTGGGTGTTCTTCGACGGCAACTACCAGGAATACGAGGCCGACAAGAAAAAGCGCCTGGGCGAGGAGGCCGCGCGCCCCCACCGCATCAAGTACAAGCCGCTCAAAGCCTGAATCGGGTTACAGCAAGGGAGCAAAGAGGCGCGCGACGCCGTCGCGCAGCTTGACCGGCAGGGGGCGCGCGTCGACGTCGGCCACGCTCACCGGGCGCGACTCGTCGCGGCGGGCGAGGAACAGGCGCTCGAGGCGGCCGCCGAGGTCGCGGCAGTACGCCTCGACATTGAACTCGAAGTTCAGCCGCAGGCTGCGCGCGTCCCAGTTCACCGAGCCGAACAGCGACCACTCGGCGTCCACCAGCATGAGCTTGGAGTGGTCGAAGGGGCCGGGCCGCTTCCAGATGCGGCAGCCCCGCTCGAGCACTTGCCACAGCTGGTGCGTGGCGGCCCAGTTCACATGCGGCAGGTCGTTTCGCTCCGGCAGCAGGATGTCCACCTCGACCCCGCGCAGCGCCGCGGCGTTCAGCTCGGAAATCAGCCCGGCGTCGGGCACGAAGTAGGGCGTGCACACGCGCACCGAGCGCCGTGCGGCGTTCAGGCCGCCGAGGATTGCCCACCGCAGGCGCTCGAAGCTCTCGTCGGGGCCCGCCTCGATGCCGCGCGCGAGCGAGTGGCCGTGCGCGAAGATTTTCGGAAACCACAGGTCGCCCTGCAGCGCCTCGTCGGCGGTGAAATGCCAGTCCTCGGCGAACGCCTCCATGAGCTGCGCCACGACCGGCCCGCGCAGGCGGAAATGCAGGTCGCGCGAGGCGCCCTCGCCCCAGTAGCGCCGGTCGATGTTCAGGCCGCCGGTGAAGCCGGTGCTGCCGTCGACCACCAGGATCTTGCGGTGGTTGCGCAGGTGGATGGCATGCAGCCGGGCCGGGATGAGCGGCGGGTTGAAGATGCCCACCGCCACGCCGGCGCGGCGCAGCTTCTTCGCCGCGGAGGACCAGGAGAAGCGGTAGCTCACGTCGTCGATCAGCACGCGCACCGCCACGTCGCGGCGCGCCGCGCGCGTCAGGGCCTCGACGAAGCGCTTGCCGATGCCGTCGCCGTGGAAGATGTACGAGGAAAGCGCGATCGAGGCGCGCGCGCCCTCGATCGCCTCCAGCATCGCGGGATAGGCCTCGGCGCCGTCCACCAGCGCATCGATCGCGTTGCCGGGAAGAAGCGGCCGGCGCGTCACTTCGCCCACCAGCCGCGCAAGGCCGGTGAGCTCGATGCCCTGCGGCTTCTCGTTCGACTCGAGCGCGGTGCGGGCGCGTTGCCGGTAACGGCGCATGCGCAGGGCGCGCCGCTTCACGCGATTTACCCCCAGCAGGGCGTAGAGCACCGGCCCGACGGCCGGCAGCAGCAGAATGGCGAGCAGCCACAGCGCCGCCGAGCGCGGGTCGCGCTTGTAGACCACCGCGTGACCCGCGGCAAAACCGGCCGCCACCAGCACCGCGGCCCCGAAGGCGTAGTCCATGCGCCGATTGCAGCACAGAACTAACCCGGGCGGCGCCCGGTCTTTTCTATATGCAGGCGGTGACCCTCCTTCCCGGTCAGCCCGGTTCGCTGCGCCTCGAGGCGCTCGGCGAGCCAGCCGGGCAAGGATCGGTCCTGGTGCGCACGCTGGCCGTCGGCGTGTGCGGACCGACCGCGAGCTCATCGATGGCGAGTACGGCGAGGCCCCGCCAGGCAGGCAGCGCCTCGTGCTCGGGCACGAATCGCTCGGGCGCGTGGCCGAAGCGCCGGCGGGCAGCGGCCTGGCGGTCGGCGATTCCGTCGTGGGCATCGTGCGGCATCCCGACCCGGTGCCCTGCGCGAGCTGCGCGATGGGCGAATGGGACATGTGCCACAACGGGCAGTACACGGAGCGCGGCATCAAGCAGCTGGACGGCTTTGCCGCGCAGCGCTTTCGCAGCGAGCCGCGGTTCCTGGTCAAGGTGGCGCCGAGCCTGGGCATGGCGGCCGTACTGCTCGAGCCTGCCAGCGTGCTCGCGAAGGCGTGGGAGCATATCGAGCGCATCGGCAGGCGCGCGCGCTGGGCGCCGCGCCGGCTGCTGGTCACCGGCGCCGGGCCGGTCGGCCTGATGGCCGCGCTGCTCGGCTCGCAGCGCGCGCTGGAGGTATGCATCTACGACCGAAACCGCGCGGGACCGAAGCCGGAGCTCGCGCGCGCGCTCGGCGCGAGCTACCACGTGCAATTTCCCCCGGCGCCGTTCGACATCGTGATCGAGTGCACCGGCGCGCCGGCCGTCATCGCGCAGGCGGTAAAGGCAAGTGCGCCGGGCGGCATCGTCTGCCTGACCGGGCTGGGCGGCCGGCAGCATGTGGCCTCCATCGACGTAGCGGCGCTGAACGAGTCGCTCGTCATGGACAACCGTGTGGTATTCGGCAGCGTCAACGCGAACCGCCGCCACTACGAGGCGGCCGCCGAGGCGCTGGCGCGCGCCGATTGCGGATGGCTCGAGCGCATCCTCTCGAGACGGGTGCCGTTGCATCGCTTCCAGGAGGCTTATGCGCGCCGCGACGGCGACGTGAAAACGGTGCTGGTCTTTGAAGATTGAAGACTACGCCCTGATCGGCGACTGCCAGACGGCTGCGCTGGTGGGCTGCGACGGCTCCATCGACTGGCTGTGCTGGCCGCGCTTCGATTCGCCGGCGTGCTTCGCCGCGCTGCTGGGCGGGCCGCAGCACGGGCGCTGGAAGATCGCGCCGCGCAGTGCCTTCCAGGTCCGCCGCGCGTATCGCCCGGACACGCTGATCCTCGAGACGCAGTTCGAAACCGCCGAGGGTGCGGTAACGCTGATCGACTTCATGCCGGTGCGCGGCTGGCATTCTGACCTCGTGCGCATGGTGGTCGGCCGCCGCGGCCGCGTGGCGATGGAAATGGAGGGCGTGCTGCGCTTCGACTACGGCGCGGCGGTGCCGTGGGTCACCTATGCGCCCGACGGCCTGGGCCTGCGCGCCATCGTCGGGCCCGACATGGTGCTGCTGCGCTCGCCGGTAAGGCTGGAGAACCGCAATCGCGCCACCTGCGCGAGCTTTGAAGTCGATGAGGGCGAGGTGCTGGCGTTCGTCCTCTCATACGGGCCGTCGCACCTCGAAATGGCCCTGGAGCCGGACCCGCAGGGCGCGCTGGCGGAGACCGAGCGCTTCTGGCGCGACTGGATCCGCCGCTGCGCCGATTGCGCGGCCTGGGGCGCGCCGGTGCGCCGCTCCCTCATCACCCTGAAGGCGCTGACCTACGCCCCGACCGGCGGCATCGTCGCCGCGCCCACCATGTCGCTGCCGGAAAAGATCGGGGGAGTGCGCAACTGGGATTACCGCTACTGCTGGCTGCGCGACGCGACGCTCACGCTGCTGTCTTTCATGGATGCGGGCTACCTGGAGGAGGCGAAGGCCTGGCGCGAATGGCTGGTGCGCGCGGTCGCCGGCAGCCCGCAGCAGATCCAGATCATGTACGGGGTCGCGGGCGAGCGGCGCCTGTCGGAATGGGAGCTCGACTGGCTACCCGGCTACGAAGGCTCGCAGCCCGTGCGCTGCGGGAACGCCGCCGCGGGGCAGCTGCAGCTCGATGTCTTCGGCGAAGTGCTCGACGCGCTCTACCAGGCGTGCAAGGCGGGGCTCGCGCGGCACGACGCCGCCTGGGACATGCAGCGCGCCATGCTGGGCTACCTGGAGCACGCCTGGATCCAGCCCGACGAGGGAATCTGGGAGGTGCGCGGTCCACCGCGCCACTTCACGCACTCCAAGGTCATGTGCTGGGTGGCGTTCGACCGGGCGGTGAAGATGGTGGAGAACGAAGGGCTCGAAGGACCGGTGGAGCGCTGGCGCGCCTTGCGCGAGCGCATCCGCGACGACGTATGCGTGCGCGGCTACAGCGAAAAGCGCGGCTGCTTCGTGCAAAGCTATGGCTCGGAGGAGCTCGACGCGAGCCTCCTCCTCATCCCGCTGGTCGGCTTCCTGCCGGCCGACGACCCGCGGATGATGCGCACCGTGGAAGCCATCCAGCGCGAGCTCACCGTCGACGGCCTGGTGCATCGCTACCTGACCCACGAGTCGGTCGACGGCCTGCCGGCGGGCGAAGGGGTGTTCCTCGCGTGCAGCTTCTGGCTCGCCGACAACCTGTGCCTGCAGGGACGCTGGCCCGAAGCGCGCGCCCTTTTCGAGCGGTTGCTGGGCCTCGCCAACGACGTCGGCCTGCTTTCCGAGGAGTACGACCCGTCGGCGCAGCGCTTCCTGGGCAACTTCCCCCAGGCCTTCTCCCATATCGCCCTCGTCAATACCGCGCTCAACCTCACCGGGGCCGCCAAGCCCGCCGAGCAGCGCGCCGAGCACAAGGCCGCCTAGAATCGGGCTCTGACCCCGAATTCGAAATCGGGGTCAGAGCCCGAATTCCCTGAAGGGAGGCGAGATGAGGATCGACGGCGGCTGCCATTGCGGCGCCATCCGCTACGAGGCGGAGATTGATCCGCTTACGGTCACCGTGTGCCACTGCACCGACTGCCAGACGCTCTCGGGCTCGGCATTCCGTACCGCAGTGCCGGCGGCGAAGGAAAACTTCCGCCTGCTGCGCGGGCAGTTGAAGGCTTATACGAAAACCGCCGAAAGCGGCAATCCGCGGCTGCAGACCTTCTGCCCGGAGTGCGGCACGCCCATCTATTCCTCCGGCCCCCCCGGCCATACGGGCGTGTTCTACATCCGGGTCGGCACGGCGCGCCAGCGCTCGGAGCTTCGGCCGCAGCTGCAGATCTGGAGCCGCTCGGCGCCAAGGCTGGGTAAACGAGCTTGCCGCCGTGGAGCGGCTGGAGAAGCAACCTTAATCGGGCTGCAGTTCGAACTCGCCGTTGATCTCCACCGCGATGCCGCGCGGCAGGGCGACATGGCCGACCGCCGAGCGGGCATGCTGGCCGGCCTGCGGCCCGAACAGCTCGAAGAAGAGATCCGATGCGCCGTCGATGACCTGCGGCTGCTGGGCGAACTCGGGCGTGCAGTTGCACATGCCGAACAGGCGCAGCACGCGCTTCACGCGGTCGAGCTCGCCGCAATGCGCTTTGATCGTGGCAAGCATCGTGAGCGCGACGGCACGCGCGGTGGCGTAGCCTTCCTCGACGCTGATGTCGACGCCGAACTTGCCGGCCTGGCGTACCTGCGGCAGCTGCGGCAGGCTCAGCCCGTGTCCCGACAGGAAAAGCACATTGCCCGCCTGGGTGCAGCCGGTGCGGTTGTTCTTCGGAAAGGTGAATGGCGGCGGCAGCTCGTAGCCCATCTGCCGCAGACGCTGCTCGACGGTGCCGGAGGTCATTGCGGCTTGATGCCGATGTCGTCGCCGAGCTTGCGCATGCGTGCCACGTAGTCGCGCGAGAACTTTTCCCACTGCTGCGGCCCCATGAAGGCCGGCGTGGCGCCGAGCGTGCCGAGCCGCTCGCGCACCGCGGGCATTTCCAGCACGCGCGCCATGTCCTGGGCGAACCGCTCGCGGATCGCCATCGGGGTGACGGCGGGCGCGAACACGCCGAACCAGTCGTCGCCCTCGTAGGGCACGCCGGCCTGCTCCAGGCTCGGCACGCCGGGCATGAACGCCGAGCCCGTCTCGGACGTGGTGGCGAGGATCTGTAGCTTCCCCGCTTTGGTGAGCGGGATGGCATTGGGGCCGGGCGCGAAGGCGTACAGCACGCGCGCCACCATCGCGTCGTTCACCGCTTCCGGCGTGCCTCGGTGTGGCACGTGCTCGGCCTTGAGGCCGGCGAGGTGGGCGACCGCGGCCGCATGCATGTGGGCCGTGCTTCCCACGCCGGCCGAGGCGTAGTGGATGCCCTGGGGCTGCTTCTTCGCGTACGCCACCAGATCCTGCAGGGACTTGAAGCCGTGCGAGGGCGAGACCACTAGGAAGCTGGGCGAGCGCGCCATCTGGCCGACGCCGGAAAAGTCCTTCGCCACGTCGTATGGCACGCTGCGGTCGATTGCAAGGCGCACGCCGAAGGCGCTCGCCACGGCGAGGAAGGTGCGGCCGTCGGGCGCCTGCTCCGCCACCCACTTGGAGCCGATGACGCCACCGGCGCCGACGCGGTTGTCGATGATCACGGCGACCTTCCACATGTCGGAAAGGTGCTGCGCCACGAGGCGCGTGATCACGTCCGTGCCGCCGCCGGCGGTGAAGGGCACGACGATGCGCACCTGCTGCGGCGGAAACTCCTGCGACTGCGCCGCGAGCGGCAGAAGCGACGCCAGCAGGAGACAAAGCAGCTCTTTCATGATTCTTTCCTCACGGGATATAGATCCACAGGTCGAGCATGACAACCGCCTCCGGCACGCCGAGCCCCGGCACTTCGATCGCCGAAAACGGCAGGTGCTGTCCCGGCAGGCGCCGCTGCCAGGCCTGCCAGGCGCCGTTGAACCCGGCAAGGCTGGTATGGAACTGCTGCAAGCGCACCACGTTGGCGAGCGAGGTGCCGGCTTTGCGGCAGATGCGCTCGGCTTGTCCCAGCATGTAATCGGTCTGCAGCTGCGCGGCATCGCCGAAGTAAGGGCGCTGCGCATCAATGCGCGCCTCGGCGGCGAGCGCGCCGCGCCCGTCCACCGCCATCAGCCCCGAGATGAAGAGCAGGTCGCCGGCGCGGATGGCCTGGACCTGGCCGGCGTAGGGCATGGGAACGCCGGCATCCACGACTTGCTTGGCCGTCGCGCCGCCGCGGCGCACGCTGATCGTGTTGATCTCGATGCGCCCGGCTTCGCAGATGAAGCCGGGCGTCGACGTGGTGATGATCGTGGTGGCGGGCGGCGCTTGCGGGAAGTGCTTGGCCCACGCCTCGTTGAATGCCGGGATGTCCTCGATGTCGCGCAGGTATACCTGCGCCTTCACGACTTCGTCGAGCGTGTTGCCGACGCTCTCCAGGGCGGGCTTCAGCTTGCGCTGGATGACGAACTCGGTCTCCAGCTTGATGGGCGTGCCCTTCCACAAGTGCCCCACCGGCATGCGCGCCTGCGGGTCGAGCGGGCCTTCTTCCGTTTTCAGCGCTTCCGAAGTCTGGCCGGCGACAAAGACATAGTCGCCGCATGTCAGCACCGGGCTGTATCCGGAGGTGGCGTGCACCGGCAGGTTGGCCGGGCGGTGCTGCACCGGCTCGAAGCCTTTGGCGGGAACCGCGGCGACGAGCTGCACTTCCATGTCCTGGCCGGCAAGGAGAAACTTCTGGTGCAAATTAGATGTGCTGGGCGGGACGTGGCCACCGAAGAACTCGCGCCGTACTTCATGGTAAGGATCGACGACGCGCGCGCCGGTGTAGTACTGATCGACGCGCACCACTCGGCTGCGGTCAGTGCCGCCGGCTTCGAGCACCTTCGCGAAGTTGGCGAAGATGCGCTGCGCTTCCTTCTTGTGTTTCGGGGCGCCGTGGCGCGGCGCCGACGCTTCGAGCACCTCGGGCGCCATGCTGCCGCCGAAATCCGCGGTGCCTTTGTGGCCGGTGGCGAACACCCACCTGCCCGCGCGCACACCGGGCGCATAGAGAATGTTGCCGGGCTGCAGCGTGACGGGCAGCAGCGCCTCGACGTGCGCTGCGGGCGGGGCTCTTTCCATGGAGGGGGACTATCTTAACCGGCGAGTTCGGGGCTTCCGGTGAAACGCGGGGTGGTTTTTGCGATCCGCCAAGGGCGCCGCCGCGCGGATCGCGGCACGCCCGAGGTCAGAGTTCGGGCTCTGACCCCGATTTCGTGCTCAAGGCGTTAAGGAACAATCGCACCTTGGGCGGCACGAGGCGGCGGCCGGGGAGCAGCGCGTAGATGCGCAGCGGCGCGCAGGTGTAGTCGGCGAGCAGGGGCTGGAGGCGCCCGGCGCGCACGTGCTCTTCGCAGAACGTGAGGACGATGCGCGAGACGCCCAGTCCATCGAGGGTCGCGCGCCGGCGCACATCGGCGTTCGGGCTGCGCATGCGAGCACGGATGGGGACGGACACGTCGTCGCCGCTTGCGTCCGTAAACGACCACTCGGCGTCGACCGGCGAGGCGATAGCGGGCACTTCGCCGAGGTCGGCCGGGGCCTTGATCCTCGGATAGCGCTGCAGCAACGCCGGCGAAGCAAATATGCCGCGCTTCAGCGCGAAGACGTGGCGCGCCACGCTCCCGCTGTCGGGGCGGTCGGCGTCGTAATACGAAAACACGATGTCGTAGCTGCGGTCCAGCGGATCGATCCGGCCGTGCTCGACGTCGATGTCGATGCGCAGGTCCGGGTAGCGCGCGAGCATGGCGCAGGCGACGGCTCCCAGGTGATGGGCGCCGAATTCATACGGCGCCGCGATGCGCAGGGTGCCGGCGACCGCGTTGCCGCGGGCGGCGGCATTCGAGCGCACCTCGCGCAGGCGCAGGAACATCGGCGCGGCATCCTGGTAGAGCGACTCGCCGGCCTCGGTGGCGCGGATGCGGCGCGTCGTGCGCTGCAGCAACTGCGCGCCGAGCTGCGCCTCGAGCCGCGAGACCGAGGCGCTGATGCTGGATTTGGGGCGCGCCAGCGCTTTAGCTGCTGCGGTGAAGCCGCCGTGCTCGATCACGCAGCAGAAGGCGTCGACGTCGTTCCAGTCCATTGTTCGGTATTCTGGACAATGTATCCAGAAGGCGCAATTTATCTCGCGCGATCAGGGTCGTACACTCGGAGCCTGAAATAGGAGAACCGCTGTGGGCCCCGAAACCGACGGCTTTCTGATGAACTGCTGGTACGCGGCAGCGTGGGATGCCGAGCTCGCCGGCGGCAAGCTCCTCGCGCGCACCATCATGGAGAAGCCGGTGCTGCTGTACCGGGGCGACAGCGGCCGCGTGGTGGCGCTCGACAACCGCTGCTGTCATCGCGGCGCCAAGCTTTCGAACGGCCGCCGGGAAGGCGACGACATCCGTTGCATGTACCACGGCCTGAAGTTCGAGCCGGGGGGCAAGTGCATCCAGATCCCCGGGCAGGACAACATCCCGAAGGGACTGGGGGTGAGAAGCTACCCGGTCGTCGAGCGCCAGACGCTCGTCTGGATCTGGATGGGCGACCCGGCCAGGGCCGATCCCGCGAAGATCATCGACATCCCGTATCTCGCCAATCCCGCCTGGCGCGGCAAGCAGGGCTACATGCACTACCAGGCGAACTACCTGCTCATCGTCGACAACCTGAGCGACTTCGCGCACCTTGCCTTCGTGCATACCAAGACCCTCGGCGGCTCCGAAGATTACGCCTACAAGACCAAGCCGGTGGCGGTGGAGCGCCTGGAGGACGGCTTCCGCGTGGAGCGCTGGCACATGAATGCCGACTGCCCGCCGTTCCACAAGAAGGTGGTGAAGGACCTGCCGAAAGTCGACCGGCGCAACATCGGCCGCATGCACATCCCGGGCATATTCTTCCTCGAGTCGCTTTTCACCCCCGCGGGAATCCGCGAAGGCGCCAAGGAATACCGCAACTGCCAGTTCTTCACGCCCGAGACTCGCGGCTCCACGCACTTCTTCTGGAACTACCTGCATGACTACGACCTGGACGATCCCACGGTCGCGCTGTCGCTCTACGACAGCATGGTCGAGGGGTTCCTGGAAGACAAGTTCATCATCGAGGGCCAGCAGGAGATGCTCGACGCCGACCCCGATTTCAAGATGCACGGCATCGTGTCCGACGCGCCGCTCGCGCATTTCCGCCGCACGCTCGGCAAGATGATCGCTGCAGAAAAAGCCCAACCCCTCATCCAGGAGACTGCCCATGCCTAAGTTCGCCATCACCCCGCATTTCCGCCTGCACGAGTGGGTCGCCGAGGAAAAGGGCTACTTCAAGGCGCAGGGGCTGGACTACGAGTTCCGCGGCGTGTTCGAGAACCACAGGACGCCCGACAAGGTAGGCGCCTACCAGAACATCGAGAAAGGGCGCGACACCAACGTGAGTTGCGCCTGCCACTGGACGGTCAACGTGGCCGCCTCTGCGGGACACGGCAAGCTCTACGCCGATTGCTACTCGGTGTCGCCCGCCGGAGTGTTCGTGCCGCCCGAATCGCCCATCCGCACGCCGGAGGACTTGCGCGGCGTGCCCATCTCGGTGGGCTACCAGTCGGGCAGCCACTATTCGACCATCCAGGCGCTCGAGCAGTACCTGCCGTTGAACGAAATCAAGCTGTCGTTCGCCGACGGCATCCTGTTCTCGCGCCTGGAGAAGCTCATCGACCGGGAGGTCCCGGCCGCGTCGCTGTTCTCCGGGCCGTACTACTTCCTCGAGCAGCTCGGCTTCCGCAAGGTCATCGACACCACTTTCATGATGGCCACCATGATCACCGGCGAACCTTCGCCCTCGGACCTGAAGAAATACTTCGCCGCCCTGCGCCTCGCGCAGCGCGACATCGACCTGCGGCCCGAGCTCTACACCAGGCACTACCGCAACGAGTTCCCGCAGCGCTTCCTGACGCAGATCGATACGCGCCGCTGGGGGCCGGGCGAGCGCATCGTGTTCGAGCCCTACACCAAGGAAGTGTTCGAGGACTCCTTCAAGTGGATCCGCGAGCGCGAGATCTTCGAGCCCGGCACGATGGGCGAGGGCAAGTACGAGGACGCCTGCGTCACGCTGCCCGCCTGACCCTCCTAAATGGGGACGGACCCCATTTTTCTCATTCGCAGCGTTGTTTTTTCAGGTATGCAATGAGGTGCGACCGGTCCGCCGGATCGGAAACGCCTGCGTAGGTCATGGTGGTGCCGGGCACGGTCTTGCCCGGGTCGGCGAGGAAGCGCTCCAGCGCCTTTTCGCTCCACACGATGCCCGAGCGCTTCATCGCGGGCGAGTACTCGTAGCCGGGCACGCTGCCGGCGCGCCGCCCGAGGACGCCGCAATGCTTCGGGCCGGTGCGGTTGTACTCCAGGGAATGGCAGCCAAGGCAGCGCGAGTACACGTCCTCGCCCGCCTTGGCATCGCCAAGCGCCAGTGCAGCGACCAGGACTGCACCTTCGAGCATTACGAGACGAACGCCGAAGGAACCGGATTTTCGCCCAGCGCGTTGCGCAGCACCGCCCAGTGCATGGCCTCGTCGCCCAGGATGCTGGCGGCCGCCTTGGACAGCTCGCGGCTGCGGAACAGCGGCACCGCGCCCAGATAGGCGCTGACGGCGCCTTTCTCCAGGCTCGCGGCGAAGCGCAGCACATCGGCCTGGTCCTTCAGTGCGCTGGTCGGGAAGTCGTACTTCTTCTTCGCGTCGACCGGCTTGCCGCCGAGCTGGCGGATGGTCTTCGCCAGCACGTCGGCGTGCTCCTTGTGGTGGCCCTGGAACTGGCCGGCGAGCGCGAGCACCGGTTTTTCCAGCAGGCCGCTTTCGGCGCCCACCTGGTAGGCCGCCACCGCCTCGAGCTCGGCGGCGAGCGCGGTGTTCAGGATGTTGGCGTCGGCCGCGGTGGACCCGCCTGCCTTTGCCGCCAGGACGTCGCGCCCGGCGAGCAGCGCGATGGCGGTGCCGGAAAGCACAAGGCCGGATTTGCCGAGGAACGCGCGCCGTGCGACGAGCGGGGAAGAGAACGCGAAGAAGCTCATGTCATTTCCTTGTGTGGTTGTTGACGCACACATTGGATGCACGAGCGACCCGCTTACGTTCCCGCCTTGATCCTCTCGAGCACGTTGGTGACGATGCGATCGCAGCGCGCGCCGGCGAAGGCGAAGGCATCCTCGAGGCTGCGGTCGATGTCGCGTGCCAGCGATTCGCGCAGCAGGCCGCGCGCGCGAAAGTAGCGCGTGCGCACCGTCGCCTCCGGAATGTCCAGCGCCGCGGCCGTTTCCTCCACGGTGAGCTCTTCCAGCGCGCGCAGCACGAACACCGCGCGGTAGCCATCGGGCAGGGCATCGATGCGCTTTTCCAGCAGCTCGCGCATTTCGCCGCCGAGGGCATTGCGTTCGGGACCGGCTTCGTCGGACATAGGTTCTTCCCATTGCGCGCCCGCGGCAGCCGCATCCATCGGCACCACGGCCGCGGTGCGGGCGTTCTTGCGGCGGCGCATGAGCGCCTTGTTGGCGGCGATGCGCACCAGCCAGGTGGACAGCTTGGACTCGGCGCGGAACGATCCGAGCGCCTTGTAGGCCTTGAGATAGGCTTCCTGGACGACATCCTCGGCCTCGGCGTCGTCCCGCAGGATGGCTCGCGCCGTCCGGTAAAGCGTGCGGTTATGGCGGCGCATCAGGGCCTCCAGGGCCCGCATGTCGCCCGCCTGGGTCCGGTGGATGAGCTCCGTGTCGGTCAGCCGCTCGGCGGCTTCCTCGCGAATGGCGGTTTTCATGGCCATTGGATGCGCGCTTTGCCGTTCCCGTTCCGGCGGTTTGCGCCTTGAAACGCGGCCATGGGCGTGCGCATCCAGCAAGCCGCCTGAGCTGGCTTCAGCGCATGTCCACGAGGAGACCCGACCAAGTGAACTCGCGCGCGCCGTGCCCCTCGCCGCTGGACGGGTCGTAGTATTCGCGGAAGCCGCTCTTTTCGACCAGGGCGCTTAACGAGCCGCGCAGCCGCTCGGCGTTCCCGTCGAAGCCCCGCTTCTTCAGGGCGTGGTAAAGGAACCAGTTGGCGGGCGCCCATGTCGGTCCGCGCCAGATGAACGGCGTTTCGCCGGGGAAGAACGCCGGCTCGCGCATCGCGACCGAAGGCATGGGCAGCAGCGCCGCAAATTCGCTTTTGCTATCGAAATGTGCATCGACTACCCGCTTCGCGAGGTCGCGGTCCAGCTCTTCGATGGCGAGCGGATAGAAGATGGTCGGCGTCAGCACGCGGATTTGCTTTGAGCCCGGCTCCTGCACGTCGTAGAACGCCGCGGACCCGGCGTCGTACATCAGCTCCACCATGCTTTTTACGAGCCGGCGGCGCCTTTCGGCGAATATCTCGGGGTCATCGCCGGCGAGTACTGCGAGCTTCTCCATGCAATGCAGGTCGACGGCGTAAATTGCGTTGAAGCCCGCGTCCTTCACCCGGAACCTGCCGCGCGCCTTGATGCGCTGCAGGTCGTAGCCCAGCAGGAAATTGCCGAGGTCGACGCCCCCCGCCTTCCAGTAAAGCTTCGAGCCATACAACAAGCGCCGCGGCGTTGTGCGCCTTGCGTAGCCAAGCGCCGGGTCATAGGACGCCTTCCAGTCCATGCCGGACTCGAAGGGGCTGATGATCGTCATGAGCCCGTCGCCGTCGAAGTCGCGGTTCTTCGCCAGCCATTCATGGTGGCGCCGGACTCGGGCGTACATTTCGCCGAGATAGACCCGATCGCCGCACGCTTCGTACAAGGCATGCAGCGCCTGAGCGGCGAAAGGTGGCTGTATCAGCGCGCTCATGTGAGGGCGCAGCGACTGCCAGCTTGGGCGCGCCTGCATGATGTCGGTGCGGCGCTTCGGCAGCACCTGGTTCCAGAAAATCATGTGCCCGACGAAGCCGTTGTCGGCTTGCATGGCAAAGAGGCTGCGCAGATTGCGCTTGGCGAGGTCATGTTCGCCCAGCCGCGCCAGGATCACGACGTGAAAGCAGGTGTCCCAGAACCACTGGAACGGGTAGGGCTTCAGCGCCGGCGCGACATAGCAGTAGTCCTGGCCCAGCAGGCTGGAATAGCCGTTCTTGACATTGCGCAGCATGAGCTGGCGGACCTGGTCGCGTAGCTGCATTTCCTGACTCG
The DNA here is from genome assembly GCA_965233185.1 of uncultured bacterium. Classification (GTDB taxonomy): domain Bacteria; phylum Pseudomonadota; class Gammaproteobacteria; order Burkholderiales; family SG8-39; genus SCGC-AG-212-J23. The sequence goes on along the minus strand of CBDDSA010000092.1, from coordinate 26,969 downwards.
GCGGGTCCGCGAGGTCCATACGAAGTGGATGACCGCGGCGCTTCGGGCGTTCCCGGAACGCGCGGAGGGCGGGTCTCATCGAATAGCTGTGCGACGCGCTAGCGTGCGTCACATGAGCAGCGCAATATCCCGCCGGCCAATCACCCCGAAGGAGGCATGAATGCGCACGCCAGCCAGCATCGCCGGGCATCCGATGCATCCCATGCTCGTCCCCATCCCGATCGGTTTGTGGATCTTCTCGCTGGTCTGCGATCTGATCCATGCCGGCGGCAGCACCAACCCGGCGTGGACCACGGTGGCGCTCTATACCATGGGGGGCGGCATAGTCGGCGCACTACTGGCCGCCGTGCCCGGGCTGATCGACCTGCTATCCCTGCCGCCGGGACCGAAAAGGACGGCGCTCGTGCACATGGCGATCAACCTGACGGTAGTGGCGCTCTACGTCGTCAACTTCTGGCTGCGCATGGATGCCGCCGAAGGCCCGGGCGGCCTCATCTGGCTGTCGGCCCTTGGCATAGGCCTGCTCGTCATTTCCGGCTGGCTCGGCGGCAAGCTGGTGTACGAGCTCGGCGTCGCGGTCGATACGCCGCCGGAAGCGAAGCGCCGATGAAAGGCAAAACGGCGCTGGTGACCGGCTCCACGTCAGGCATCGGGCTCGCTATCGCGACGCGCCTGGCGGCCGAAGGCGCCAACATCGTGCTGAACGGCTTCGGAGACGCGGGCGAAATCGAGCGCATCTCGAGCGAGCTCAGATCTGTCTATCGGGTAAGCGTGAGCTACGACCCCGCCGACATGACCCGGCCCGCCGAGATTGCGGCCATGGTGAAGCAGGCCATCGCGCAGTTCGGCGCGGTCGATGTGCTCGTCAACAACGCCGGCATTCAACATGTTGCGCCGGTCGATGAGTTCCCGCCCGACAAGTGGGACGCCATCATCGCGATCAACCTGTCCTCGTCATTCCATACAGTGCGCGCCGCGCTGCCAGCGATGAAGTCGAGGGGCTGGGGCCGGGTCGTCAATATTGCGTCGGCGCATGCGCTGGTGGCGAGCCCGTACAAGTCGGCGTATGTCGCCGCCAAGCACGGCATCGCAGGCTTCACCAAGACCGTTGCCCTGGAGGTCGCGGAGCACGCCATCACCGTCAATGCACTGTGCCCGGGCTACGTGCTTACGCCGCTGGTGGAGAAGCAGATCCCCGACACCGCCAAGGCGCGCGGCCTGTGCGAGGAGGCGGTGAAGCGCGACGTGCTGCTCGCGGCGCAACCGACCAAGAAGTTCGTCGGCGTAGAGGAAATCGCAGCTCTTACGGCCTACCTTTGCACGGCGCACGCGGCGTCGATCACCGGCGCGGTGCTGCCCATCGATGGCGGCTGGACGGCGCAGTGAGTGCCGCGCTTCCAGGTCAGGTGGTCCTGGTGCTTCAGGGGGGAGGCGCGCTCGGGGCGTATCAGCTCGGGGTGTATCAGGCGCTTCACGAGGCGGGCATCGAGCCCGCCTGGGTGATCGGCACCTCGACCGGCGCGCTCAACGCGGCAGTGATCGCCGGCAACACGGCGGCAGATCGGCTGCCGCGGCTGCGCGAGCTCTGGCGACGCTTCGAGCAGGAGAAACCCTTCGCCAACCTCTCCACCCTGATGTACGGCATTACGGGATTCTTCTCGCCCCGCCTTCCGGCCTGGGGAGGCATCCAGGCGAAGGTCGGCGTGGATGTTGCCTCCTATTACCGCACCGAGCCGCTGCGCGAGACGCTCGGCTCGCTCGTGGACCTGGCGGTTCTGCACGCGGCGCATCCGCGTCTGACGGTCGGCGCGGTAAGCGTCAAGAGCGGCGAAATGCGCTACTTCGACAGCCGCAAGGCGGCCCTCGGCCTTGACGAGGTAATGGCCTCGGCGGCTTTGCCTCCCGGCTTTCCGGCGATCCGGGTCGACGGCGAAGCGTTCTGGGACGGGGGCCTTTACTCGAACACGCCGCTGGAGACGGTGCTCGACGACAATCCGCGACGCGATTCGGTGATTTTCGGCGTGAACGTGTGGCAGCCTACCGGCCACGAGCCCGAATCCATCTGGCAGGTCCTGGCGCGCGAGAAGGATATCCGCTATGCCAGCCGCGACGACAGCCACATCGCGCGCCAGAAGCAGATCCACCGCCTGCGGCATGTGATCCGCGAGCTCGCAAAGCAGCTTCCCCCCGAGAAACGAAATGCGCCGAAGTGCCGCGAGCTCGCCTCGTGGGGCTGCGGCACCACGATGCACGTGGTGCGCCTGCTCGCGCCGGCGCTCGAGGGCGAGGACTACTGGAAGGACCTCGACTTCAGTGCCGCAGGCATTCGCTTTCGATGCGAGGCGGGCCTGGCGGATACGCGGCGCATGCTCGAGCGCGCGCCCTGGCAGGCGCCGGTCGATCGTATGGAAGGCGTAATCGTGCACGAGCTGTCCGCCCGCAGCGGCGGCTAGCGCCGTCCCGAGACGGGCGGCTCACTTCACCACGCAAGCCGCGGGCAGATGCACGCTGAAGACGGTCCCGCGCCCCGGCTCGCTCTCGACCGTGATGCTGCCGCCCATGACGCCGACCAGGCGGCGCGAGATGGCGAGACCCAACCCCCAGCCTGTGCTGGCGTCGCGCTGGGAGCTGCCGAGCTTTCCGTACTCGTCGAAGATCCGCTCCAAGCTCTCGCCGGCCATGCCGACGCCGGTGTCGCTTACCTGTATCAGGAGCGAGCGCTCGGCCGTTACGGTGGCGCTCACGCTCACTCCTCCGCGCGCCGTGAACTTGATCGCGTTGCCGACCAGATTGCTCAGGACCCGGGTGAGCTTCACCCGGTCGGTCAGCAGCCGCACCGGCGGGTCGGGCGCCTTCGTGGTGAGCCGCAGTCCCTTTGCCTGGGCAAGCGGCATGAGGCGCTCGCGTTCCTCCACCAGCAATTCATTCAGAGAAAATTCGCCGCTGCGAACGCCGATGCGGCCGGCGTCCAGGGAAGAGATGTCCACGAGCGCCGAAACCAGGTCGGCAAGCGAGCTCGTGTTGCGCCGCAGTCGCTGCACCAGCTCCGGCACTTTCGCGGCGAGCGCCGGGTCGCCGGCGCTATGCAGGGACGAGATCCGCGATCAGATCGATGGTGGTCAGGGGCGTGCGAATATCGTGCGACACCGACGCCAGCAGCTGCGTCTTGCGGCCGCTCGCCTCCTCGGCGGCGCGGCGCAGGCGGTCGAGCTCCTGGTTCTGCTCGATGAGCGAGCGTCGTTGCGCAGCAAGCCGGTTGGCGGCCACGATCCACACATGGCACAGGCCGGCGCTAAGGGTCAGCGCGGCGGCGGACATTACGCGGTTGACGAAGTACGGCTCGTCCACGGAAAACACATCCGGGCCGATTTGCGCGGCATAAGCCGCAAAGGTCATGAATACCAGGCAGGCGGTCAGGATCCAGACGAGGCGCCGGTTACGCGCCACGGCGGCGAGCACCAGCGGGATGCCGTAGACCGCGGATACGTCGAGCTCCACCCAGGTCGTCCAGTCGACCGCCGCTTCGAGCACCGCGACCAGGACGGCCAGCGTGCCGGCCAGCGGCATGGGCTGATCCAGCAGGTAGTCGAGCAGCCGGGTGCGCTGCCGCCTATCGCGCATAGCTGAGCCGGCCTTCGACGATCTTTGCAGCCGAGGTGTAGGGATGCACGGTGCAATGCCGTGCGTCGAGGATGTGCAGCACTTCGATCCCGCGGACGCAAAGCACATCCGCGATGAGCGCGCGGTGGCAGCGCCACCACACGGCTTCCGCGCACGTCAGCACGGTGCGCTGCTGCTCCGCGAGTGCAAGCAGCTCGTCCAGTCCGCCGGAAAATTCAGCCGTGCCGATGTGATCGGCGTAGCCGCGAAACGAGGCGTTTCGCCAGGCGCTGTTCGGGGAATCCGGGCGCGGCCGGCGCCGGCCGCCCAGCGCCGGCAGCCAGCGATACGCGATGCCGCGCCCGGCAAGCGATTCCCGCAGCGCCGCCTGGGCGAACTGCGGCTGGCGCCGCGAGCCGGGGAAGCGCCGGACATCGGCGAGCGCCTCCAGCCGGTAGCCGGCGAGCAGGTCGAGGAAGCCATCCATGGGGCGCGTGGAATGGCCGAGGGTCCAGACGGTCGGGGGCATGCTTCCAGAGCCCCGCTACCAGCAAGTTGCGCTCCCCTTCAGGGCATCAATGGCTTATCCGCTCCGACTCGCCTTGGTTCAGCGTGCGCTCCACAAGGCGGCCAGGCCCGTTTTCTACGTTGTAGGCCTGCACCTTTTCGGGATCGAGCCGCGGCGGTTTTTCACTGCAAGCGGTGAGCATCGTCAGGGAAAGGATGGCGGCGAGGAAGTAAGGCATGGGAGGCTTTCTCAGGAGAGCCGCGCGCGCAGCTCTCTGCGCGCGCGGAAAAACCGGGTTCGGACCGTCGACTCAGGGATATGCAATGCGGCCGCGGTCTCGTGGACCGAAAGCTCTTCCACTGCGCGCAGCATGAACACCGCACGGAAGGGATCCGGCAGGAGGCGAATCTTCGCTTCCAGCCGGCGCCGCAGCTCGCTGCGCTGCGCCAGGCCTTCGGGCTCGTCCTGCTTGAGGATGGCTTGCTCGGTTTCCTGCACGACCGGGACATGGCGCTGGTCCTTCCGGCGGCGTGCCAGCGCCTCGTTGACGACGATGCGCACCAGCCAGGTACCGAGCTTTGCCTCGCCGCGAAACGTATCGATCGCATGGTAGGCGCGCAGCCACGCTTCCTGCAGCGCGTCCTCCGCCGCGGCGCCGTCGCGCAGGATGGCGCGCGCGGTGCGGAACAGCGTCCGGTTGTGGCGCCGCATGAGCCGCGCGAAGGCCTCGGGATTCATACCATCGAGGGCATGTCGCGGTACATGTGGCGGCTGTGTTCGATCCGCCGCACGCCGGCGATGTTCTCGGCGGCAACCCGCGCCGCGTGACGCTCTTCCTCCTCGCCGATGGCGCCCGAGAACATGACCACGCCCTCGCTGACATAGACGCTCGACATCCCGCGCCGCCACCACGGCTGGCGCTCGAGCTCCGCCAGCAGCTGGGCGCGGATCGCCTCGTCGCTGGGGCGCGTTGCACGGACCGCGGGTTGCGGCGTGCGGGCCAGCGCCTGCACCAGGTTTGCCCGGCTGACAATGCCGGCCAGCCGCCCGGCCTCCACGACCGGAACGCGCTTGACCCCGCGGCGCTCGAGCACGGTGGCGACCTCGGTCACCGGCGTCTCGGGCGCGACCGTCGCCACCTCGCGCGTCATGATGTCGCGCGCCCGGCGCGCGTGCGACTTGATGTATTCCTCGATGGAGCGGTCGGCGCTGAACAGGCGCAGCCACCACGAGCCCGACTGCGCGATGCAATCGGTGCCCAGCTCGTGGCGATGCAGCAGGTCGGCTTCGCTCACGATGCCGACCAGGCGGCCGTCCTTGACCACCGGCACGGCGCTGATGCGCCGCTCGAACAGCAAGACGGCGATCTCGCTCACCGTGGTGTCGGGCGTCACGCTGATGACCGGCGTGGTCATGATGTCCTTGGCTTTCATGGTCTATCTCCTGGCTTGTCCAAAAGCTCCAGCAATGCGACGGCGTTGTTGTGCGCCGGGTCGCGCGCGCCGAAGAGCAGGGTGAGCGGCGTGCGCCGCCGCAGGTCTTCGAGCAGCCGCAGGATGTCGGGCCGCCGCGCGAGCTCCGCGCGGTACTTGCGGCGGAAGGCTTTCCAGCGGCGCGGATCGTGGCCGAACCAGCGGCGCAGCGCGGCGCTCGGCGCGGCGTCCCTCAGCCACAGGTCGGCGCACGCCGAGCGGCGGCTGAGGCCGCGCGGCCACAGGCGGTCGACCAGCACGCGCAGCCCGTCGTCGGGGCTGGGCCTGTCGTAGACCCGCTTCAGCCTGATGCGCCTGCGTCTCATGCAGGCATGTTCGGCCGGTTTCATGATCAAGTAAAACGAAACTTATTGGCCTTTCAATCCAGCTTTGCGCATACTTGGGAATGGACATCGCACTGGCGCGGACCTTCCTCGAGATCGTGCACAGCGGCAACTTCGTGCGCGCGGCCGAGCGCCTGCACGTCACGCAGACGGCGGTGAGCGTGCGCGTGCAGACCCTCGAAGAGCTGCTGGGCGCGAAGCTCTTCGTGCGCAACAAGGCGGGCGCCTCGCTTACCCCCGCGGGGGAGCAGTTCATGCGCTACGCGCCGCTGCTGGTGCAGATGTGGGAGCGCGCGCGCCACCAGGTGGCGGTGCCGCCCGGCCTGCGCGCCGTGGTGTCGGTCGGCGGCGAGCTCAGCCTGTGGAATCCGTTCCTGCTGGACTGGCTGGTGTGGATGCGCCGCAGCGCCACCCAGCTCGCGGTGCGCGCGCAGGTGCGCCTGCCGCAGGAGCTGATGAGCCAGGTCGCCGAGGGCGTCATCGACATCGCGGTCATGTACGCGCCGCAATACCGTCCCGGCCTGAAGATCGAGCTGCTGATGAAGGAAAAGCTGGTGCTGGTGACCACCGCGCGGCGCAAGGCGGCCACGCCGCACCCCGAGGACTACGTCTACGTCGACTGGGGGCCGGACTTCGCCGCGCACCACAACCTCACGTATCCGCAGCTCTCCAATGCCGGCACCTACGTCGACCTGGGGCCGCTCGCGCTGCAGTTCATCCTGCGGGCAGGGGGCTCGGGCTACTTCCGCGCGCAGGCGGTCGGGCCGCACCTGCGCAGCGGCCGCCTGAAGCTCGTCCGCGGCGCGCCCGAGTTCCTGTTTCCCGCCTACGCGGTCTATCCGGAAAGCGCGGACCCGAAAATCATCACGCCTGCGCTCGCCGGGCTGCGGCACGTGGCCGCCGCGGTGAAGAAGTCATCTTCCGGAACGCGGCGGCGGCGCGCGTCATCCAATGCCTAACCTCCAAGGAGCCAGGCATGGCACGCATCGTAAAGCGCACCGCAACCGAACCCACCCCTTCAATATCGACGGCAAGGAGCAGTGGCTGTGCAAGTGCGGGCTGTCGGAGAACCAGCCGTTCTGCGACAGCTCCCATGAGCTCACGGCCGGCGAGGAGCCCGGCAAGCTTTACTGGTATGACGAAGAAGGAAAGCGCCACGAGCTGAAGGAAGCGCTTCCCGGCATCCGCTCGTTTTGACCTCGCACGAGGTCCTCGTCCGGGGCGCCGAAGAGGTCGCCGCGGGCACCCTGGCGTTCCACCTGTCCAGGCCGGCGGGCTTCGACTTCAAGGCCGGGCAATCGGTGACCCTTTCCCTGCTCGAGCCGCCGCCCGAGCCGAACAGCGCGCAGCGCATCTTCTCGCTGGCGGGCGCCCCTTGCGAGGGCGAGCTCCTCATCGCCACGCGCATGCGCGAAGGCAGCGCGTTCAAGCGCGCGCTGAAGGCGCTGCCCGCCGGTTCCCGCATCCGGCTCAAGGGGCCGCGCGGCCTGATGACGCTGCACGAGGAGGCTTCCCGGGCCGCGGTATTCATCGCCGGCGGCATCGGCATCACGCCTTTCCTGAGCATGCTGCGGCAGGCCGCGCATGACGGGCTCGCCCGGCCCTTGTACCTGCTCTACTCCAACCGCCGGCCGCAGGATGCGGCATTCCTCGCCGAGCTGCAGCGCCTGGCGCAGCAAAACGGCAGCTTCCGCCTGCTGGCCAGGATGACCGACGCCGACGGCTTCGTCGATGCGCAGACGGTGAAGTGCTTCGTCGCCGACGCAGCCGCGCCGCTTTACTACCTCGCCGGTCCCCCCGGCATGGTGGGCGCGATGAAGACCCTTCTGCGCGGCGCAGGCGTCGGCGACCACGACGTGCGCAGCGAACAGTTCTACGGTTACTAGAAAGGGAGGTTCATATGAAAGTTGGAGCGGTCGCCGCGGGTGCGGGCGCAGCATCACTGGTCGTGCTTGCCATGCTGGGCGTGGTCGGCGCCACGGACAAGAAGGAGCTGTCGAAAAACGATCGGCAGATCAACGGCCATGCGCAGCGGCTGCTCGAGGCGGGCAGAAACATCTTCCGCTTCGACACCTATGGCTCGGAAGCCTTTTTCGGCGATGCCTTGCAGTTGCACAAGGCCATCGCCGGTGCGCAAAACGGCGGCGTCGGTGCGGGAGTCAGCCCGAAGACCGCGCTGGCGGTCGGCCTCAAGGTGGATGCGGAGGCGCTTCCGGCCGAGCTGAAAGCACGCATCCGCGCCGGCAAAGTGGATCTCGACGACCCGGCGACGACGCTCGCCCTGCTCAGGCTCAACGCCGTGGTGGGACTGACGGGACGGTTCGACGAGGCAGGCCGGATCAAGTCTTTGGGCACCCAATGCGCCCTGTGCCATTCGAACGTGGACGACTCGTTCGCGCCCGGCATAGGCAAGCGCCTGGACGGCTGGGCCAACCGCGATCTGAATGTCGGCGTCATCGTCTCGCTCGCGCCGAACCTCAAGCCGTTCACCGATGCGCTGGGGGTCGACGAGGCGACGGTGAGGAAAGTGCTGGCGAGCTGGGGCCCGGGCCGCTACGACGCCTGGCTGGACAAGGACGGCAAGGCTTTCCGGCCGGATGGAGGCCAGGCAGGCACGCTGATTCCGCCCGCCTTTGGCCTGGCCGGGGTGAACCTGCACACCTGGACCGGCTCGGGGTCGGTGCCGTACTGGAACGCCTATGTCGCGGTGACGCAGCAGCACGGCTCGGGCACCTTCTTCGACGCGCGCCTGGCTGACGCGCAGCAATTTCCCGTGTCGGCGAAGACCGGCTCTTTCGATACGCGCGGTACGCCCGATGTGGTCACATCCAAGCTCGCGGCGCTGCACTTCTATCAGCTCGCCATCCCCGCGCCGCGTCCGCCCGCGACGCCGAGTTCAAGAAATACGGCCGCAACCGCCTGGCCGAGGGCAAGCTGCCGGCGTGCGCCGAGATGTGCTCCACCAAGGCGCTGCTGGGCGGTGACGGCGACGTGATCGCCGATATCTACCGCGAGCGGGTGCTGCGCCGCGGCAAGGGCTCCGAAGTGTGGGGCTGGGGCACGGCCTACGGGCCGGGCCGGCCTGGAGCGGGGTCGGGACCACTGCAGCCCGCCCAGCCGGCCGCAGGCAAGTCTTGAACTGCAATTGCGTGACGGCAGTCGAGGAACTTCGGGGCGCCTCCGGGTTCACAGGGCTTTGCATGGAGCAGCGCGTGGACGACTGTCGCCAACACCACTACGGCCGCATAGCGGTGTCCCTCCTTTGCGCGGCGCTCCTCGGGCTCGCGGCGTGCGGCGAGCGCGAGCAGGTGGTGCAGCCCCAGTCCGAGAAGCGCTACCAGGGCAAGGCCGACACCAAGCCCTGGGACAACGCGCCGCTGGCGGCGCAGCTCGGCGGCACGCAATGGAAGCAGGGTGACCAGGGCAGCTGGGAAGAGCAGATCAAGCGCCGCCAGCTCACGCAGCACGAATACAGGCGAATCTACCAATGAAGACGTTCCTCGTTGCGCTGGCGCTGGCCTTCGCCGGGGCGGCCGCGGCCCAGCAGGCGCCGCAGCAGAATGCCGCGCCCACCACTCCTGAGCAGGCGCAGCAGCAGCGCCAGGTCACGCAGCCGGGAAACAATGCGCCGGTCTGGCGCGAGGTGCAGCGGGGCACGCCGAACTACACCAGCCTGCCGGGGCGCGAAATGGAGGTGCTGATCCAGCCGCCGGCGCGCTTCCTCGGGCAGGACGTGAGCGTCACCGCCGGCGAAGCCTGGCGGCAGTTCCGCAACGGCCCGGTGACCTTCTACGGCGGCTGGCTGGTGGTGGGCGTGGCGCTCATCATCCTCGCCTTCTATGCCTGGAAAGGCTCGCTCAAGCTGAAGCATCCGCCCAGCGGCCGCCTCATGCGGCGCTTCACGGCCCTCGAGATGATCGTGCACTGGACGGTCGCCATCAGCTTCTGCGTGCTCGGCATCTCGGGCCTCATCATGCTGTTCGGCAAGCATGTGCTGCTGCCGGTGATGGGCTATACGCTGTTTTCCTGGCTCAGCATCGCGGCCAAGAACCTGCACAACTTCATCGCGCCGCTGTTCATGGTCTCGGTGCTGGCGATGATCCTGGTGTACGTCAAGGACAACTTCCCGCGCGCCTACGACCTGCGCTGGCTCGCCAACGCCTGGGCCTACATGGCGCGCGGCAAGCACGTGCCTTCCGGGCGCTTCAACGGCGGCGAGAAGGTATGGTTCTGGGTCGGGGTGGTGGGATTGTCGATCGCGGTGAGCTGGTCGGGCGTCGTGCTCTTGTTCCCGAACTTCGACCAGACGCGCGCCGTGATGCAGGACGCATGGGCGGTGCATGCCATCGCCGCGCTGATCTACATCGCCATATCGCTCGGGCATATCTATCTCGGCACGATCGGCGTCGCCGGCACCTACGGCAACATGCGCACCGGCTGGACCGACGAAGAGTGGGCGCGCGAGCACCACGACATCTGGTACGAGGAAGTGAAGTCCGGCCGGCGCAGCGCGCGCGGCGGACCCATTCCCACCGGCGCCGCGCGCATGAGGAAAGCGCCGTAAGGCTGCACATCCTGTCGGACCTGCACCTGAGCGTCGCGGGGCTCGAGGTGCCGGCGGCGAACGCCGATGCGGTGATCCTGGCCGGTGACATTGCCCGCCCCGAGGCATCGGCCGCCTGGGCCGCGGGCTTCGGCAAGCCGGTGCTCTATGTTCCCGGCAACCATGAGTTCTACGGCGGGAGCCTCGCCGGCACCGTGAGCGAGCTCAGGCGGCTGTGCGCCGGCTCGCCGGTGCACGTGCTCGACAACGACGAGCTCCTCCTTGGCGGCGTGCGCTTTCTGGGCAGCACGCTGTGGAGCGACTTTCGGCTGCTCGGCGATGGCGCCGGGCGCGCGCAGGCGATGCGCGAAGCCTCGCGCTTGATTCGCGACTTCGCCAGGATCGAGGCGTTCACGCCCGAGGATTCGGCCACGCTATTTGCGCGGAACGCCGCATGGCTCGAGCGCAAGCTCGCCGAGCCGCACGCCGGGCCGACCGTGGTGGTCACGCACCATGCGCCCTCTCGGCGGAGCATCCATCCGCGGTTCGCCGGCTCGCTGCTGAACGCGTGCTTCGTTTCCGATGCCGAGCACCTGCTCGAGGGCAGCCGCTGCCAGCTCTGGGTGCACGGGCATACGCACGACAGCTTCGACTACCGCGTGAATGGCACGCGCGTGGTGTGCAACCCGCGCGGCTACGCGAAGAACGGCGTGAACGAGAATGCGCTGTTCAACCCGGGCCTGGTGGTCGATGTCAGCAAAGCTGCTCTTCGCACACGCGGATGTTCTCGAGGTGCGAGTCGTACATAGCCTGCAAGGCCCGCCTGCCTGCGTATTCCGACAGTCCCGGCAGCGCCGCGGCAATGCGTTCGGCCACCCATTGCTGCCCGCGGTTGAGGAAATCGAGGCGCTCGCGCCAGCCGCGTAGCGCGAGGCCGCGTTCGTAGAACGTGCCCACCGCGGTGCTCGGCTCGAAGCCTTCGTCGAGCAGCAGGTGGATCAGGATCGAGCAGTTGCGCGCCTCGTCGCGCTGGATCATGCTGAGCCGGGCGTAGGAGTCTGACCGCGGCGGCAGCTCGTCGCAGTAAGCGGCGAGCAGCTTGGCGCCGGCGCGCTCGCATTCCAGCAGCAGGTTGAGCAGCCGTGCGTATGCTTCGCGACTCATCGCGCGCTCATTTCTCGGTACGCGGACAGGTTCGGCTGCAGATCCGCCGCCAGCTCGGACTCGCGGCCGTCCCAGCGGCGCATGAACGGGTTGCGCAGCGCCCGTCCGGTATACGCGGCCGGCCAGCCCAGGCCGCGCACCACGTCGAACATGCGGGTACGCGCCGTGGCGTGGTCCTGCGCCTCGACGATGCGCCGCTTCGCCGCAGGGTCGGCAAGCGATTCAGGCGTGGCATAGAAGCGCGTGCCGACAAGCGCGCCGCAGGCGCCCAGCATCAGCGCGGCGGCGAGCCCGCGGCCGTCGGCTATGCCGCCGGCAGCCACCACCGGCGTGGGCTGCACCGCATCCACCACCGCCGGCACCAGCGGCAGCGTGGCTCTCGCGCCGCCGTGGCCGCCGGCCTCCGTGCCCTGCGCCACGATGAGGTCAGCCGAGGCTGCCTGCGCCAGCCGCGCGCCCTCGAGGTCCTGCACCTGGCAGATGAGCTTGCAGCCGGCCGACTTGATCAGCTCCGCATACGGCCTCGGGTCGCCGAACGACAGCACAAAAGCGTGCGGCCGGAAGCCGAGCGCAACCTCGACCGCGCTGCGATCGACCGACCAGGTGATCAACCCGACGCCCCAGGGCCGCTGCGTGTGCTGTTTCACGAGCGCGAGCTCGGTGCGCAGCCACGCGGCATCGCCGTAGCCGCCGCCCACCAGGCCCAGCCCCCCGGCTTCGGACACCGCCGCCGCCAGCCGGCCGCCGGCGATGCTTCCCATGGGCGCGAGCGCTATCGGGTAGCGCAAGCCGAACATCCGGGTAAGGGCAGTGTTGATCATGGCGCCCCTGGAATGGTCCGGCGGATGCTCGATGAAGTAAAACGAAAGTTATTCGCGCTTCAGTCCAGATTCCTGCATGCATCCACCGTAGCGGCTCAGCACGATCTGCGCCCCCACGTACTCCAGGCCGATGCGCACGTCCATGATCGGCTCGCCGCGCTCGCGCTTCCTGCACATCGAGCATGGGGCCGTATGCGGCGCGCAATACTGCGAGCGGCAGGCCCAGGCTGGGTTCGTCGCGCGCAAGGACATGCAAGCCCCGGTGAGACTTGGCAAGGACGTACTCATCGCGCTCCGGGAGCATGTCTTTCGCTACGCTGGCGAATTGGAACTGGCCGCGCACGTCCTTGCGACGGACCAGGCGCTCGGTCATCGCAAGCGGCCTGCGAGGCCGACGAGCGCAAGACCGAACACCCCGACCACGAAGTGCGTGGGGCCGGGCGCCGCCAGGCCATAGATCAGCTCCACGACCGGCAGCGCGAACAGCACCGTCCCGGCGATGGCGGCGCCTCTTCTGGCTTCTCGATAACTCATTTCGTCTCCTTTGCGGGTTCGACATGCGCGTAGTGGCTGAGCGCCATCCAGTGGCGCGCGGCGCCGCGGGTCAGCCTCGCCAGCTCTTCGCGCAGGCCCAGCAGGTCGGCCAGCCGCGCCTCGTAGCGCATGACCGAGAACAGCCGCTCGAAATCCGCGCACGGCCTGGCGCCGCGCCGCGCCATGGCCTGGCGCACCTTTGCCTCGTGACGCCGCTCCACCGAGATCTCGACGTGCATCACCGGCTCCTCGGTGCCCACCCCTTCGATGAGCCGTACGCGCGGGGCCGCCACGTCCAGCCTGGGCCCGTACTTCTTGCGCAGCGCGCCGAGCGGCGCCTCCAGGGCATCCTCGTCGCGCGCGAGCAGGTGCAGGCCGAGCGGCGAGGGGGCGAGCGCGTATTCGACGCGCCGCGGAACCCGGTCCATGGCCTCGGTGGCGAAGGTGAGCTGGCACGCGCCGCCGTGGCGGCGCACCAGCTGCTCCAGTGGAAGCTCAAGTTGCATGATTCTCGTCTCCAAGTCCTTGCCCGCTCATGCGGCCGTGCCGCCGGGATCCCGGGTGACCAGCGCATAGTGGCTGAGCACGATCCAGTGCCTGGCAGCACCCTGCGTGAGCTTGGCGAGCTCGGCCGGCAGGCCGAGCAGGTCGGCGAGCGGCGCTTCGTAGCGCAGCACGCAATACGAAGAGCGCGCGTACTCCTCCATCAGCGTGGCGCTGCGTGCGGCGAGCGCCTGCCTCGCCGCCTCGCGGAAGCGCGTCTGCAGGCTGATGCGCACGTGCATGATCGGCTCCTGCACCTGCACGCCCTCGATGAGGCGCACGTGCGGCGGCTGCACCTCGAGCTTCGGCCCGTAGACTTCGCGCAGCACTTCCACCGGGGTCGCAAGGCTGTCCTCGTTGCGGGCGAGCACGTGCAGACCGCGGCGGGAGCCGGAAAGTACGAACTCGTCCCGCTCGGGCACCAGCTCGCGCGCCTCGGCGGCGAAGCCGAGCTGGAAGCGCGTGTCCTTGCGCCGCACCAGCTGCTCGATCGGCAGGTCAGGATGCATGAGGCGCCTCCTCGGCCGCGCTCTCGGCCGAAAGCACCCGGATGCGCAGCTTGCGGCCGAGCGGGCCGCCGGCGTCGATGGTGGCGCCGGGCTGCCGCCCGATGAGCGCGCGCCCGATCGGTGAAAGCACGGAAATGCGCCCGGCGGCGGCGTCGGCCTGCGCCGGGTGCACCAGGACGATGGTGCGCCGCGCGCCGCCCGGCTCCTCCACGTAGGTCACGCGCGAATTCATGGCGACGCGGTCCTGCGGCAGCCGCTCGTGGGGCACGAGCTGCGCTTCCATCAGCAGGTCGGCCAGGGCGTTGGCGGCGTCCGCGTCCGCGGACATGCGTCCGCGTTCGCCGAGCACCGAGGCGAGCGTTTCGGCGTCGCGCGCCGAGACGAGAAGCAGTTCTTGGGCATAAGCCATAGCGCATCCATCCTTGAAAAGAGGAAAAGAGTTTTCAGGGAAAGGCCCCGGTATCCGGCCACCCTCGGCGCGCCGCGGCTAGCGGCGTGTGCGGGTGGCGGTTACCGGGCCTGGCCAGGACAGGCCAGCGTGCCCGGAATGCGTACGATGCGCGCGACCGCGCCGGCCAGGAGAAGGCCGGTGGAGAGAATTGAGCGGTGCGTCATCATGCGGCCGACCATAGCATAGAAAAAAATAAATGCAACCCGTGCGCGGATGAGCGGAGCTAGCGCTCAGAAATGGGGTCTGTCCCCGTTTCGGGCGCCGTTGCGCAGGGTTTGCGCGAGCACCTTGATCTCCTGGCGCATGGCATCGGGCGTTTGCGTGCGCGCCGCGGAGACTTCGTCGACCAGCCGCGCTACCGACAGATCGAGGTTGCGCAGGTGGCTGCGCATTTCCTCGCTCCCGGCGAGCGCGCCGGCCACCTGGGTGGCGAGGTCGGCGATCGCAGGCTGCAGGTCGTAGTGGTTCTTGGACAGCGTGAGGATGACTTTCTGCTGCGCGCGCAGCTGGTCCGACACGGCGCCCAGCGTCTCGGTGAGCGAGGCGAGCGCGCCCTGCGTGGCGCGGCGCTCCTCCTCGGTGCGCACCATCATGCGCTGGATCTCCGACAGGCTTTCAGCGGTCTGCTTGAGCAGCGCCTCCAGGTAGGCGGGCAGCGCGGACTCGCCGCCGAGCAGGCTGCTCGGCAGCTCGGCGCGCTGGGCGAGAAAGTCTTCTACTTGGGCGAGGGCGCGGTTCTGCGCGCGCCGCACGCCGAGCTGGGCGAGGCCGAGCACCACCAGCGCGGCGGCGCCGATCTGCGCGGCGCTCCAGAAGGCGCCGATCAGCGTGAGGAACGCGAGCGCCGCCAGCAGCAGGCCGGCGACCTGGCGCGGCTCGTCCAGGCGCCGGCGCACGCCGTCGAGCAGCGCCCCCATCGCGGAGAGCGACAGCACGAAGCCCTCGCGCTCCTTGCCGGCGAGCACGCGCGCCACCGGCGCGACGAGCGCCGGCGGGTCCTTCATCGAGAAGCCGCGGCTCGCCTGGTCCACCCAGTGGCGCACCGGGCGCAGCGCAAAGGCCTGCGCGATCGCGACGGCAAGGCCCGCGAGCAGCACCAGGAGGACAGTGGCGTTGATGACCACGCTCGCCTCGAAGGCGGCGCGCAAGGCAGGCAGCAGGGATTCCATCCGGCCGAAGCTAGCACCTGCCCGTGACATGGAGTCGTATCGGACCAGGCGGATAGTCCGGTCAGACCATGGCGTCGGCCTCGAGCGGCAGCGGCTGCGTGTTGCGAGATACGACCCAGTCCGGGCGCGCATCCGGCCCGAGGGGGGGCGCGTTGGCGCAGCAGTTGAACGAGATGTAAATGTGCCAGCGGTCCTCGGCCGTAAGGTTGTGGCCCGAGGCGTGCAGCAGGTTGCAGTGAAAAAGCACCGCGCTCCCGGCCGGGCCGACGATCGGAACGGGGCTCTCCGATTCCCTCAGGATCGAGATCATCTGCGATTTCGGGATGGCCCAGAACTTGTAGGAGGTGCTGTCGTCGTAGTAGGGCTCGATGCGTCCCCGCCGGTGGCTCCCGGGCAGCACGTAGAGCGCACCGTTCATCTCCACCGAGTCGGTCATCATCACGGCGAAGGTCGCCATGTCGGGCCGCGGGCAGCCGTCGCGCTGCCACGAGCCGTAGTCCTGGTGCCACATCCACACCGTGCCCTCGATCGCCGGCTTGGTGTTGATCTTGGTGTGGTACACGTAAACGCCGTCGGTGCGCAGCGCCTGCAGGGTGGGGCGCAGCACGCGCGGAGAGCGCACCAGCGCGCGAAAAGCCGCCGAGCGCGTTGCGCCGTCGGCCTCGTGCACCCGGAAGATGGAGCGCACGCCGCCGGTGCGCTCGCGGATCACGGTCTCGGCCTCGACCTGCGCGAGGCGCGCTGTCTCGGCCCGCAGCACGTCCACTTCAGCCTGCGAGAACAGCCCGGGAAACACGAGATACCCGTCGCGCTCGAACTTCTCGAGCTGCTGCGCCGTGAGGTCCATGGGCGGATGCTAGCACCGACCCCGGGCGGGCCGCGTGCGCGCTAGACGCCGGTGGCGAGCCCGCTTTGCATCGTGCCGAGCTCGCCGGGCTGCTCGTCCACTTCCAGGAAGTTGCGCACCTGGGTCACCCCGGGCGCCCCCAGTGCTGCGGCCAGCACGAAGTCGCGCTCTTCGCGCCGCACCCGGCCGCGCAGCGTCACGGTATCGCGGTGCACGCGCACATCCACCCCGCCCGGGTTGGCCACGGAGGCCTCGATCGCGGCGCGCACGCGGCGGGCGAGGCTCGAGGTCGTGTCGACCTGTACGCGGTGGCGGCTGCGGAAATGGTAGGCGCCTGCGGCGACGGTGGCGATGGCAAGAAGGGTGAGGAGTCTCATGGTGAGGTCCCTCTAGCAAGCTACGTGCGTGCAGCCCGGCCGGCGGTCCCGGTTTCCGGCGCGGGGCCGCTTGCCTGCCGGCGGGTATGGCCGTCGATGCCGCCGGTGACGGCCCACTCGGCGAAATTCGCCGGGCTGGGGGTGAGCTCGCGCGGCTGCCATGCCGGGGTCACGTAGTCCTCGTCCGCGTAGTACTCGGCGAGGCCGCCGGCAGGACACTTCACGTACCAGAAGAAGGCCGAGGAGACCGGATGGCGTCCGGGCCCGATCTCGGTAGTCCAGCCTTTGCGCCCGACATGCAGGCCGCCGCCGAACACCTCATAGATGTCGCGCACCGCGAAAGCCACGTGATTGACGCCGGGCTTCGAAGCTGGTGTCTGCAGCACGAAAAGGTCGTGGTGCCCGCCCTCGGGCGTGCAGCGCAGGAACACGCCGCGGCCGGGATAGCGGTCAGACACGAGAAACCCGAGCTGCTCGACGTAGAACCGCTCCATCTGCGCCAGGCGGTCGGTGAACAGCACCAGGTGGCCCACCTCCACCGGCTCGGCGCGCTCGTACACCGGGCTCGGCCGGTCGATGCGCGCGTTGCGCCCCCAGGCATTGGCGGGGACGCCCTGGACCTCGAGGCTGCGCTTGCGGCTTTTCCGGAACGCGAGCGAAAGCCCGTTGGGGTCGGTGCACGGCGCGGGCGGCGGGCCGTCGGTGGCCCAGACCACCTCGCGCAGCGTCGAGCCCGGCTCCATCGGCCGGGGCAGCCGCGGATCGTCCTTGGGGCGCAGCTTCACCTCGCAGCCGTTGAGGGTCTCGAACTCGCCCGGGGCCGTTTCCCTGAGGCCCCAATCGGCGAAAAAGCGGCGGCACAGCTCGAGGTCCTCGACGCCGTAGGTGATGGCGTCGATGCCGGTGATGCTCATGCCGTTTCCTTTCGCACCGGCGGGCCGGCAAAGGCGGCGGCATAGGGCCCGACCGCGAGCATGTCGACCTCGACCATGATCGGGCCGCGCCGCGCGAACGCCTCCCGCAGCACCGGGGCGAACTCGCCGGCCTTCTGCACGCGGCGATGCTCCAGGCCCAAGGCGCCGGCGAGCCGCGCAAAATCCGGCGTGTGCAGGTCGGTATAGGCGCGCCGGCCGCCGTACTGCGCATCCCAGACGTTGCGGATCACGCCATAGCCGCGGTCGTTCATGAGGACAAGCAGCACGTCGGCCTTTTCCTGCACCAGCGTGGCGAGCTCGCCCAGGCTGAGCTGCAGGCCGCCGTCGCCGGCGAGGCAGACGGTCTTTCTTCCGGAACCTATCGATGCGCCGATGGCCATGGGCAAGCCCAGTCCTATGCCGCCGCCGACCGCGTGCACGCCATCGCGCGGGCCGCGCAGGCGCAGCAGGCGGTTGCCCCACATGCTGTTGGATAGGGTGACGTCGCGCACCCAGATGAAATCGTGTCCCGCAAGGCGCTGCAGCTCGTCCACCAGCGCTGCGTACGGGCCGAGCGCCGCGCGCGCCTGCGCCTCGGCGGCGGCGCGCGCCGCACGCACGTCGCCGGCGAACGCCGGGTCGACACGCAGCCCGGAAAGGCGCTGCGCCAGCGCCTCCAGCGCCGCGCCCGCCTCGCCGGCGAGGAACAGGTCGGCGGGGTAGGGATGCTCGGCGCGCGATGCCTCGGCGTCGATGCGATAGAGCGGGCGCGGCAGCTTCAGGCGGTAGGCGAGCGTCTCGTTGCTGCGCAGGCGCGAGCCGGCCACGAGCAGCGCGTCGCAGCTTTGCAGGAAGTCTTCGCAGGCGAGGGCGAAGGCGCCCAGGCAGCGCGGATCGTCCTCGGGCATCACGCCGCGGCCCTGCACGCTGGTAACGGCGGCAAACCCCAGGTCGAGCAGCTTGCGCACGGCTTGGCCCGCGTGCCGCGCGCCTCCGCCCAGCCACAGCAGCGGCCGCCGCGCGCCGCTCAGCCGCTCCGCCAGCGCGTCCACGGATGGAGTTGCGATCCCCGGCACCAAACCCGGGGCCGTGGGCGGCGGCGCCTGCGCCTGCTGCACGTCGATCGGTATTTCGACCGAAACCGGGCCGGTGGGCGGCGTGAGCGCCGCCTTGACCGCCCTGTCGAGCACCTCGTAAGTTTCCTCGGCTGACTGCAGGCGGAAGGCGGCCTTGGATACCGCCTTCAGCATGCCGAGCTGGTCGCGCGCCTCGTGCAGGAAGCCCAGGTCGCGGTCGAGGTAGGGCGAATCGATCTGGCCGGTGAGGTGCAGCAGCGGCGTGCCCGCGGCGAGCGCCTCCACCAGGCCGCCGGCGGCGTTGCCCGCCGCGGTGCCGGTGCTGGTGATCGCCACGCCCAGGCCGCCGCGGGCGCGCGCATAGGCGTCGGCCATGCTGAGGGCGCCGGCTTCGCCGCGCGCCGGCACGAAGCGCAGCCGGCCGCGGCGGTGGAGGGCGTCCAGGATCGGCATGTTGTGGATGGACACCACGCCGAAGGCGGCGGAAACCTGCAGCCTTTCCAGGCAGGCGACCACCGCTTCGCCTACCGTGCTCACGGACGCTTGATCTTGGCGAGCGGGTGCTCGGGCGGGTACGTCGGGGTATGCGGGCGCGCGGCGCCCAGCATCACGCACATCAGCGCGTCCTCCTCGCCGATGTTGATTTCGCCGCGATACACGCCCGGCGGGATGGAGACCAGGTCGCGCTCGCCCAGCACGGTCTCCCATTTCTCGCCGTCCTTCTCGCACGTCACCTTCACTTTCCCGCGCATCACGAAAAAAATCTCTTCCACGTCGTCGTGCACGTGCGGCGGGCCCTCGGCGCCCGCCGGCAGCAGCATGGTGGAGAAGGTGAAGTGCTCGGCCGGCACCACGCCGGCGTCGGCCTGCACGCCGGTGCCGCCGGTGCCGACGTAGCGCATCTGCGCGCGGCGGTAGCGCGGGTCGAAGTCGGCCTGGAACTTGAGCGCGTCCCAGTCGTAGCGCCGCGTGGCGTGCCGCGCGGTGCGCGACTCCATAAGCTGCTTCAGGGTCAATCCATGGTCCATCGGGTCACCTCGTCGATTGCCACGCTAGCCGAGCAGGCGCTTGGTGCGGCGCAGCCGCTCGATCTCGTCCTCGCCCAGCGGCGTGCGCGCCTTGACGCGCAGGCTCTCCTGCAGCTCGCGCGCGAAATCGTGCTGCAGGTAGGCGTTCAGCGCCGCGGTGGCGAGCATCGCGATGAGCGCGCCCAGGCCGGCGAGCGCCATGTCCTTGTGCGCGTCCCACACGTCGCCCTGGGCGCCCAGGTAGGCCGCGCCCAGCTCCCCGCCGAAGAGCTCCGCCGCGCCCCACTCGAACAGCTCGTACAGCGCGGAAGTGGACAGCGCGAAGTCGAGCGGCAGGAAGTAGCCCCAGAAGCCGCGCACGTCCGCCACCCGCAGGAAGAACTCGCGCAGCGGATAGGCCATGAGCAGCCCGTAGCAGAAGTGCGCCAGGCGGTCGAAATGGTTGCGCTCCCAGCCCATGGCCTCGTCCAGCGAATGGCCGGTGAGCGCCCGGATCCAGGCGTCGTAGGGCACCTCGGAGTAGGTGTAATGCGCTCCCACCTCGTGCAGGCACAGAAACAGGAACAGCAGGGTGTAGGACACGCGCGAGAGCAGGAACCTGCGGTGCGAGGCGGCGATGCCGATGACCAGCACCGCCACCAGCACGTTCTCGAGCATCCAGTCGTCGCGGTAGCGCGGCTCCAGGGCGAGCACGATCCACAGCGCGGCGAACAGCGCGCCCAGAAGGGCGAGATAGCTGCGGTGCGAGATCATGCGAATCCCCGGATCATAGCGTTTACCGCCTCGGGATCCTCGGCCTGCGAGGCGTGGCCCAGGCCGGGCAGGCTGCGGTAGGCCGCGTTCGCGAACGCGGCGGCGATTTCCCGGCAGCCGGCCTCGGGCGTCACGCGGTCCTCGCTGCCGCAGGCCACCAGCACGCGGCCCTTGAAGAAAGGCGCATCGGCGCGCAGGTTGCCGCTCGCCAGGCAGTGCGCGGCCTGGCGGTAGCCTTCCGGGCGGATGCGCCGGTAGCTCCAGCGCACCAGCTCCAGCGCCGCCGCGGGCGGGCTGGGCGAGAGCATGCCGGCGGCACGCTGCTCGGCGAGGCCCTCGGGCCCGAGCGCCTCGAGCTGGCGCAGCCGATCGGCGATCCTGGCGCGCTCGCCGGCGTAGCCGCCCGCCGGGCTGATGAGCAGCATTTTTTCCAGCGGGAAGTTGCGCGCGTACGACCCCGCGATCAGGCATCCCAGCGATTGCGCGACCAGCACGCACGATGTCGCCTGCAGCGCGCTCAGCAGGACGGCCAGCGCGCGCGCGTAATCCGGGGGCGCCGGCGCCTCGAGGGAGAAGGCATCCGAGTCGCCGTAGCCTGGGGCGTCCCAGGCGATCACGCGGTACTGCGCCGACAGGGATTCGAGCTGGAAGAGCCACGACGCGGATGACGAGCCGATGCCGTGCAGCAGCACGAGGGGCGCGCCCTTGCCCGCCTCGCGATAGGCGAGCGTCCTTCCGTCCACCGAGATGCGCCGCGGCGCAAACGCGGCGATGCGTGCCTCGATCGCGCTCAATTCATCACGAAGCCGCCGTTCACCGGCAGCACCTGGCCGGTCATGAAGGCGGCGTCGTCCGACAGGAGGAAAAGCAGCGCGCCGCACACGTCGTGCGGCAGCTGGGAGCGCGGAATGGCGCGGCCTTCGCGGTACAGGCGGTGGCGCTCCGCGGGCACGTAGGCGGTGGCCTCCACTTCGGTCAGGCCGGGGGCGAGGGCGTTCACGGTGATGCCCTGCGGTCCCAGCTCGCGCGCCATGCCGCGCGTCATCGCCACGACCGCGCCCTTGCTGGATAGATAGGCGAGCAGCCTGGGCGCGCCCCACTGCACCGTGTCCGAGGCCACGTTCACCACCTTGCCGCGGCTTGCGCGCAGCAGCGGCAGGCAGGCACGGGTCATGAGCCAGGTGCCTCGCACGTTGACCGCCATGACGCGGTCCCAGGTCTCCACGTCCAGCTCCTCCAGCGAGCGGCCGCCCGAGTCGGTGATCGCCGCGTTGTTGACCAGGCCGTCGAGCGCCTGCAGCGCCGATAAGGCGCTTTCGATGGAAGCCGGCGAGGCGAGGTCGAGGTGCATGAACTGCGCGCCGATGCTGTCGGCGACGGCCGGCCCCGACATGAGGATGTCGGCGATGGTGACGCGGGCGCCGGCGCGCACGGCGGCCTGGGCGAAGGCGCGTCCCAGGCCGCGCGCGCCGCCGGTGATCAGGATGTGGCGCTCAGCGAGATTCATCGAGGGCGCGCGCCTGCTCGCGCGCCTGCATCTCGAGCATGCGGCGCACGCGCGCCATGCCGACGTCGTGCTGGTAGAGGAACTCGCGGCTGCGCGCCTCGGGCGCCATGTTCTCGAGCAGCTCGTGGTCCTGCTCGAGCACCGCCCAGTGCAGGCCTTCGAGCCGGTTGCGGTACAGGAAGCGCCACACCTCGCGCTGCCAGCCCTGGACTTTGCGGCAGCGCCAGAAAAACACCTGGGTGCGCTGCGCGTCGATCGGCGTGGCGAAACCGACGATGTAGAACGGCCCGCCGGGCCCGAACTTCTTCTGGTAGGGAATGGAAAGGCGCATCCAGTGCGCGCCCGACTCGCCCCATTCCACCCAGTCGAAGTTGAGGCCCTGCTGGCTGGTCTTCTCGAACACCAGCCCGGTGTCGGTATTGCGCACGCGAAATTCGGCCGTCCGGTCGCCCTGCGCCATCGAATGCGATTGCGCGTGCAGGTAAGTGCCGTGCATCGGGTCCATCACGTTGTCGACGGCGTAGCGGTAGTTGCATGCCCAGGTGGCCGTGCACAGGAAATGCGACCACTCCGGCGAGCCGAGCTGCTCGGGGAGCGAGAGCGGCGGCGGCTCGGGATGCAGCGCGTCGCCGAAGTAGACGAAGACCGCGCCGTGCAGCTCGCGCGCGGGATAGCGCCTGACTGCGCATTTGCCCACCAGGGGGCTTTTCTCGATGGCAGGGACCGCGGCCACCACGCCCTCGCCGGTGACCTCCACACCGTGGTACCAGCACGCCAGGCGCTCGCCCAGGTTCCAGCCGAGCGAGAGCCGCGCGCCGCGGTGCGGGCAGCGGTCTTCCAGCGCGTGCACGCCGCCCTGCGGGTCGCGCCACAGCACCAGGTTTTCCCCCAGCCGGGTGATGCCGAGCGGCGCCTCGTGCAGGCGCCAGGCCGGCAGCACCGGATACCAGAGGTTGCGCAGGCCGGTATCGAGAAGCTGCGCCGCGTTCATGCGCCCAGGCGCGCCATCGCCTCGCGGAACGACGCCTCGGTCCAGGGCCGGCCCTCGGCATCGGGAAACGCCATGGCGTTGAGCCGCGCCACCACCTGCGCCGGCGTTTCGGCGCCGTCGTCGAACACCCGCTCGAGCGCATCGCCCAGGCGGTTCTCGAACTCGGTCGGCGGTGCGGCGCGCGTCTGCCACTCGAGGTTCTGCGGCTGCTCGAGGGCGCCGCGTGCGGCGCCCAGGCGCCTGGCGAGGAACGGGTTGTGATCCATTACCCGAGCCGCACCAGGATGCGGCTGCCTTCGCGCTTCGCCTTGTAGCAGGCGAGGTCCCGGCCGCCCGGCTCGCGGGTGCACTTGCCGCTCGGAATGTGAAAGCGCGCGCCGTGCAGCGGGCACTCGATCTCCTCGCCTTCGACGAAGCCCTCCGACAGCAGCGCCTCGGCGTGCGGGCAGACATCCTCGAGCGCGTAGTACCGGCCGTTGACGAGGTACACCCCGATGCGCTTGTCGCCCACCGTTGCCGACAGCGGCAGGTCCTCGGTCACCTCGTCTACCGCACCCACGTCTTGCCAATCCATCGATCTAGTTTAGCTTTTCTCGAGGCGGCTGCGAACGAGCCCGATGTGCTGGCGCAGCGCGTAGAGCTCGTCGGCGTAGGACAGGGGCACGGTGACGGCAAAGGCGCGCCGCTCGAGCCGCTCGAGCGCGGCCAGCAGCTCCTCGCGGCTCGCTTGGCTGGCGTCGAGGTCGCTTTCGATCTGGCGCAGGTTGCGGTACCAGCGGAAAATGCGCGAGCGCACGCGAAACTCGTAGAGCGGCGGCAGCAGCCGCGACAGCGGGATCAGCACCGCGACGATGGAGAACAGCGCCACCCACATGCGGTCCACCAGGTTGGCGAGCCAGAACGGCAGGTAGCGCTGCAGCAGCGGCGGGCCGCCGCTCTGGTAGTAGCGCTGCGCCTCCTTGGCGAGGGGCAGCTCGCCCGCCCGGGCATTGGGAAACTCGCCGGCGCGCGCGATCCACCCGGGCCCGCCGTGGATGCGCGCGGCGGCCTGCACGAAAAGCTGCATCAGCGCGGGATGCGTGTCGGCGCGCGAAACCAGCGCGGTGGTGGTGGCGACGAGCGTGATGTCCTCGCGCGGCACGTCGCGCGACAGGTCGACCACGCCGCGCGGCAGCACCACCGGCACCAGGTAGGGAAAGCGCCGCGAGTAGGCTTCGGCATGGGCGTACTCGTAAAGGTGCAGCCCCGGCGTCTGCAGGAGCATCTGCACCATCGGCGACTCGGGCGGCGAGACCAGCACCGCCGCGTCCAGCCGCCCTTCGAGCAAGGCCATGACGGCCGGGGTCTCCGCCAGGCTTTCGCGCTTGAGCTCGTCGCGCTCGACGAAGTTCGCTTCCAGCAGCCGGCGCGTGATGCCTGGCGTGCCGCTGCCGCGCACGCCGGTGTTGACGCGCAGGCCGCGCAGGTCGCCCAGGCGCTCGAGCGGCTGGCCGCGGCGGAAGATCCACACCGGCTCGTAGTTCACGCTGCCCAGCGATACCAGCTCGATGGACGGCGCGGCGTCCTCCTCGCCCGCGCCGCCCTGCACGAAGCCCAGGTCCACTTCCTCCTTCGCCTCGCGCAGCAGGCGCAGGTTGTCGCGCGCGCCCATGCTTGGGCGCAGCGCCACCTCGATGCCGTAGCGCGCGAGCTCGGCGGCGTAGCGCTTACCGAACTCCGCATAAGCGGTGCCTTCCGGCCCCGTGGCGAGCACCACGCGGCGCGGCGGCGCGGGGTCGAGCACGAAGTACGCGGCGATCAGCAGCCCCAGCGCGACGAGGAGGAACGGGCCCGCGGTCGCCGCGAGGTCGCGCAGCGACACCAGCGCGACGCGCACCAGGCGCGGCACTAGGCGGCCGCGGCGACTTTGTGGGTGATCGGTGCCCTCGGGCGCGAGCTATCGCCCGGCTCGATCACGAAGGTGAATTCCAGCGCATAGCTCGAGTCGGGCTGCTTGCGGTAATCGCCGATCAGGGCCCGGGTCACGCCGAACTGGCTGTCGGTCTCGAGATGCGGGTCTTCCGGATCGTAGACCTGGGAGGCAATGGTCTTATAGCCAGTCTTGTAGACGAGGAAGTGCAAATGCGCGGGCCGCATATGATGACGCTTTTGCGCGCTAAGCAGCGCTCCATTGGGTCCCTCGATGGGCACCGGGTAGCCAGCCGGCTTAACCGTCGTGAAGCTGAATGAGCCATCCGCGCCGGTAGTGAACTTGCCCCGCAGGTTCATCTCCGCCTGCGTCGGATCTTGGTTCTCGTAAAGGCCGACGGGCGACGAATGCCACACGTCCACCAGGGCGCCTTCCACCGCCTGACCGTCTACGTCCTTGACGTAGCCTCTGAACGCCAGTTTGGGACCGGGAGTTGGCGAACGCAGCAGCGAGGCGCCATTCTGCAGTTGCGGCGCGCCTTCGCGGAAGAACGGGCCCAGATTATTCGCCTGGGTCGGGCGTGTGCCTTTCAGGCCGTTGTTGAGCAGGCAGATCAAATTCGACACGCCGAGCGCCCCGGCAATCAGCATGGCCTCGTTATGGCTCGGTGTGGTCCGCTGGCCAATGGCGTTGATGTAACCGATCGCCGCCTGGAACTCCTTCTCCGTCATATGCGTTTCGCGCACGAAGGCATGCAGGTGCTTCACCAGCGAAGACAGCAATTCCTTGGTGCGCGGGTCCGGGGTGCGCTCCATCCCGTGCAGCACAGCGCGGGTTACATCCTCCTGCGTTTCGATGATCATCAGGCTCTCCTCTGGACGAGGAAAGTCTAGCAAAATCGGGGTCAGATCCTAGTTCCTGCCGCGACCGCCGCCGCGATTTCCGCCGCCGTGGTTGCCGCGACCGCCTCCACCGCGATTTCCCTGCCGAAAGCCGCCGCGGTCGGCCGAGCGATGTTCCGAACGATGCTCCCTGCGAACTTCGGAGCGGCCTTCATGGGCCCGGAATCTTGGCTGCAACTGGGCGCCCTGGACGATCGGCCGGGCGGTTTGCGCCTGGTGCACGTGGTTATGGATATGCGCCGGGCGCTCCACCTTCCTCGGCCGGTGGACCTGCACGGGGCGATGAACGTGCACCGGGCGATGGACATGGGTCGGACGATGCACGCGCACCGGCCGATGGACGCGTTGGCGGTGCCAGTCCACGACCGGGCGGTGCACGTGGAAGGACACGAAGGCCGCCGGGCGCGGATGCCACGGCCGCCAGGCGATCGGGCGGTGGGAATGCCACCACCAGGGCCCGTAGACGACCAGCGGGTTGTACCAGGGGACGTAAACCACCTGCGAATGCACTGGCTGCACGACGACGTAGCTGTCCTGCTCGTGCACCGACTGGTAGCCGTCGGACTGCAGGAATCCGGAAGCCTGCGCGCGCCGGCGCAGCGCCTGGATGGTCTCCATCACCTGCGGCTCCTGCGCAAGAAACGCCTCCCCGAGGTCCGCGGTCCATTGCGGGCTCTCATCCATGCGCGCCAGCAGCTCGGGATACGCCAGCAGCGCCTTCAGGCTCGGATCCCAGGGCGTCGGCTCGGCGGCGCGCAACGCCTCGTCGCCTTTCAGCTGCGGGTTCGCGCGCAACCACGCCGCCGCCTCGCGCACGTCTTCCGGGTAGGTGGCGGCGACCAGGACCTGCGAGTTGAGCGGGTCCGGGTACAGCGCGATGGGCGCGAGCAGCGCTTCGAGCTCCGCCTGCGCGTAGACGCGCGGCTGCGCCTGGGCAGTGGCCGCTACGACGAGGAGCAGGGCAGCGAGGAGCGCTTTCATGGCCTCATTTAACGCCTGTGCCGCGG
>CBDDSA010000091.1:0-26739 GCA_965233185.1 uncultured bacterium | reverse complement strand
GCCTCGCCGACCCGGGCCATGATCGCGCCGAGCTGCGCCACGCGCGGCTCCAGCGCTTTCGCCTGCGCTTCGCCGTGGTTCGCCTTGATGCCCTCGGCGAGCGCCTCGGTGAACTGCTGGGCGCCGACGTCGCGCAGCATGCGGATGCGCACGCGCTTCGGCCCTCCCTGCGCGATCGGGTCGGCCTTCGGATCCCGCACGTAGAGTCCGATCGCGTAGACCTGGAAGAACAGCCGCTTGCGCAGGCCTGCGCTGGCGAGCGCAAGCTCGGCGTTCTCGACTTTCGCCTTGTCGTCGAATTTCACGCCTGCCACTTCCGCGGCCTGCAGCGGCAAGGCGAGAACGAGGAGCAGCAACAGCCTAAAAGCCATATTCCACGCCTCCCGGCTGGAACGTCGCCCGCGCCCGGCGCGCCGAATGGCACTGCATGTTCACGGCCACCGGATTCATGGTGATGTGAGTGGCCGCGGTTTCCACGTGCACGGCGAACGCCGTGGAGTCGCCGCCCAGGCCCTGCGGCCCGACGCCCAGCAGGTTGACCGCCTGCGTGAGCTCGGCTTCGAGCCGGGCGCCTTCCGGATCCTCGCAGCGCGAGCCCAGCGGCCGCGTCGCCGCGAGCTTGGCAAGATGCACGCACAGATCCGCGGTGCCGCCCACGCCCACGCCCACGATGGTGGGCGGGCAGGTCTTGCCGCCGGCCTCGAGCACGCAGTCGATGACGAACGTCTTGATGGCATCGACGCCCTCGGCCGGCACCGCCATCTTCAGCCAGGAGTTGTTCTCCGAGCCCGAGCCCTTCGGGATCATCTCGATCTCCAGGCCTTCGCCTTCGCCGAAGTCGATGTTGACCACCGGGACGCCGCGGCCGCTGGAGGTGTGCTGATTGATCCTCGTAATGGGATGCACCACGGACGAGCGCAGCGGATGCTCGCGCGTGGCGCGCTCGCAGCCTCGGCGGATCGCCGCCTTCAGCGCCATCCCATCGACCTGCACGCCGCGGCCGATGCGCACGTTGTAGATCGGGATGCCGGTGTCCTGGCACAGCAGGTTGTCGGTGGACTCGGCCACCGCGATGTTGCGGATCATGGTGCCGAGCATGCGCTTTGCGCCTGCGTCGGTCTCGCCCCGGGCGAGCGCGTCGAAGCCCTGCTTCACATCCGGGGGCAGCAGCTTCAGCGCCCGGATGTAAAGCTCCTTCGCGGCCTCTTCGACCTGCCCGGGATCGACGTTCACTTCACCGAGATCTTGCGTTCCCGCACCACGTTGGCCCACAGCGCCGTCTCCTCCTTCAGCGCCTTCGCCATTTCTTCGGGCGAGTTGCCCACCGGCGCGAGCCCCTGCGCGAAAAAGCGCGCCTTCATGGTCGTGTCCTCCAGCGCCTTTTTCGTGTCGCGATACACCTTCTGGATGACCTCTTTCGGCGTGCCCGTGGGGGCGACGATGCCGAACCAGCCGGCATTCTCGAAGCCGGGGACGGTCTTCGCGATCGGCGGCACGCCGGGCAGCTGCGGCGCCTCCGCCTTGCTCGTCACGCCGAGGGCGCGCAGGCGCCCGCCGTTGATGTGCCCGATGGCGGCAGCCATGTTGCCGAGGAAAAAGTCGGTTTCGCCGCCGACCAGCGCGGCGATGCCCGGGCCCTCGCCCTTGTACGGCACCGCCTGCGCCTGGATCTTCGCCTGGTAGACGAAGTTCTCCGCCGCAAGGTGGGTCTGCGAGCCGATGCCCGCGTGGCCGAAATTCAGCTTGCCCGGATTGGCCTTGGCGAAGTCGACCAGGTCCTTGACCGTCTTGAAGCGCGAGCTCGCCGGCACGATCAGCACCTGCGGACCCGAGACCACGTTCGTGACCGGAACGAAATCCTTCTCCGGGTCGTAGCCCATCTTCGCGTAGATGTGCTGGTTGGCCGTCATGACCGAGCCGGAAGGAAAGAACAGCGTGTAGCCGTCGGGCTCCGCGCGCGCCGCCTCGGCCGCGCCCACGCCGCCGCCGGCGCCGCCGCGGTTCTCGATGACCACCTGCTGCCCCCAGATCTGCGACAGCCGTTCGCCGAGCAGCCGCGCCGAGATGTCGGTCGCGCCGCCGGGCGGAAAGGGCACGATGAACTTGACCGGCTTCTGCGGCCAGGATTGTGCGGCCGCGCCCGCGGCCATCAGCATGCCGAGCACCAGCAATAATGCTTTTTTCATCATCAACATCCTCCTCGTTGGAATTTTACAGGGCCAACGCGAACGCCAGGCCGGCAGCCAGGGTCACGGCCGCCGCGCCCGCGGTCAGCGTTTTCTGCCGCGCAGTCCATGGCAGGAACTCGAGCGCCAGCACCCTCAAGCCGCCGGCCAGATGCGCGGCCAGCGCCAACACGATACCCCATTCCGAGAGCTTCACCAGCGGGTGCTCGGTCCAGGCGAGGAATGCCTCGAGCCGCGTTTCCCCGTGAAGCGCGCCCGACAGCGCCCAGAAATGCAGGGGCAGGAATGCCGCCAGCGCGACGCCGGACAGGCGGTGCACGATTGCCATCCAATAGGAGGCTTCGGTCCTCATGTGAATACGGCCAGCACGGCGCGGCCGCCCATCCATGCGAGCAGCGCCGCAAAAGCCAGCAGGAACAGCTCGCGCGAGAGTCCGCGCCATTTCAGCCATTCGGTGAATACCGCGCGCAGGCCGATCGGCGCATGCACCGCCACCGCGGCGACGAACAAGGCGTAGAACGCGAGCCAGGCGGCGTTGCCGCGCGTGCGGCCCAGGATTTCGCCGGCGCTCAGCCCACCCTGCACTGCGTAGATGATGGTGCCGAGGTGCACCACCACGCAAAACGCGAGCACCGCCGCGCTCGCCCGCTGCGCGATCCACAGCAGCGATTGCATGCGGGCGCTCAAAGCTCGCCCCGCAGCGCGAGCTTGAACACTTCTCGCTTGAGCCCGGCGATCCCCGCGGTCGGCGACAGGTGCTTGGGGCAGCGCTCGGTGCAGCTCATGTGGCTGTGGCAGCTGTGGCAGCCGGCGTCGCCGGCCACCGCGCGCAGGCGCTCGTGCTTGCCGGCATCGCGCTCGTCCTGCGCCAGGGTCCACGCGCGGTTGAGCGCCGCCGGCCCGAGATAGTCGGGATTCCAGGCCACCACGTCGCACGCGCTGTAGCACACGCCGCAGCCGATGCATTCGATGGCGGCATCCACCGCCTTGCGCTCGGGCGATTGCGGGTCGACCCGGGCGAAGTCATCGCGCCGGGTGCGGGTGGGCGCGAACTGCCCTTTGGCGCGCGCCCACTTGTCGAAGAGCTCGCGCATGTCCGTCACCAGGTCCCGGATGACCGGCAGGTTCTTCAAGGGTCCGATCTCGACGCGGTCGTGCCGCACCACCTTGTCTATGTGAGTCCGGCAGGTCCAGCGCGGCACGCCGTTCACCGTCATCGCGCACGAGCCGCACATGCCGACGCGGCAGGCGTAGCGGTAGGCGAGCGTCGCGTCCAGCGTGCGCTGGATGTAGGTGACGACGTCGAGGACCGTCTGGCTGGGCTGGCGCGGGACGTCGAATTCCTGGAATCGACCGTCGACGCCGCCTTTCCAGACAGAGACTTTCAAGCCGACTCGTACAAACGCGTCAGCACGAACTCGCGATGCCCGAGCGCCTCGGCGGCGGTCATGCGGCCGTTGGCGGTGCGGAACATGCACTCGAGCAGCGCGTCGCCCGCCTGGTCCGGCGTCATCTCCTTGCGCAGCAGGCCGGAGACATCCACGTCGATATGCTCGGACATGGTGCGCACCGTGCGCGGATTGGCGCACAGCTTGATCACCGGCAGGATCGGATTGCCGATGACGTTTCCCTGGCCGGTGGGGAAAAAATGCACCACGTAGCCGGCCGCCGCGACCAGCGTCACCATTTCGGCCGCGGCCGAGGACGAATCCATGAACCACAGCCCCGGACCGGTCGGCGCCTCGGCTTTGTCCAGCACGCCGTCGATCATGCACTTGCGGCCGATTTTCTGGATGTTGCCGAGGGCCTTCTCCTCGATGGTGGTGAGGCCGCCGGCGATGTTGCCCTTGGTGGGCTGCGAATCGGACAGGTCGCTGGTCTTGTGCCGGTTGATGACTTCCTGGTAGCGGTCGAACATGAACTGGAACTTCCTGCGCACTTCGTCGTTGCGGCAGCGCGCCGCCACCAGGTGCTCGCCGCCGGTGGGCTCGGTGGTCTCGCCGAACACCAGCGTCACGCCGTGCGGATAGAGCTTGTCGAAGGCATTGCCCACGGTGGGGTTGGCGCCGCAGCCCGAGGTGGTGTCCGATTCGCCGCACTTGGTGGACACCCACAGGTCCTTGAGCGGCCGCTCCTCGCGGCGCAGCTCGGAGGCCCACTGCACGTACTCCTTCGCCTGCTTTGAAGCGCGCATGATGGTGTCGTGGTCGCCGTGCTGCTCGATGCCGAAGAAGGACACCGGCTTGCCGGTGGCGGCGATGCCGTCGGCCACCTTCTTCGCCCAGCCGTCCTCGATGCCGATCACCACCACGGCGGCGACGTTCGGGTTGGCGCCGGCGCCGATCAGGGTGCGGAAGTGCAGGTCCAGGTCGGCGCCGAACTGCAGCCGCCCGTAGGGATGCGGCAGCGCCATCGTGCCCTTGATGTTGTGCTCCACCGCCTGGCAGGCGGCGTTGGACAGGTCGTCCACCGGCAGGATGACGACGTGATTGCGCACGCCCACCCTGCCATTTTGTCTTTTGAAACCGAAAAACGAAGCTTTCGAGAGATCCTGCATTTTCATCCCTTGCCTACCAGCGCTTGGTTTTGACGTTATGTACGTGCAGATGCTCGCCCTTGCGGATGGGGGCCACCACCTTGCCGATGTCCACGCCGTACTTGATGACGGTGTCGCCGGGCTTGTAATCGCGCAGCGCCACCTTGTGACCGATCGGGATGTCGCTTTTCGCGCCGACCTCGATGTCCTTGTCGTCTTCCATGATCCAGCCGTTGAGCGACTGGCCGGCCTTTACCCCCTCGACGACGACGACGCCGACACCGTCGCCTTCCTCGTGCACTACGAAATGGATCATTGCGGGCTCCCGACGCGAAGCCGGTATTCTAGTCCGATGTCCACCCGCCGCCGCTTCCTGCAGGGCCTGGGCGCACTCGCTGTTTCGAGCGCCTTTCCTCCTGCAGCGCGCGCAGAAAGCTCTCCGTTCCCCCTCGGCATCGCGTCGGGCTATCCGTCGCCCGGCGGCATCACGCTGTGGACCCAGGTATCCGCCTCGCAGGCGCCGGTCAGCGTGAAATGGGAGGTCGCGACCGACGACTCGATGCGCAGCGTGGTGCGTTCCGGCGAGCAGCTCGCGAGTCCCGAATGGGCGCACTCGGTGCACGTCGACGTGCAAGGCCTGCAGCCCAACCGCTGGTACTCGTATCGCTTTACGGCGCAGGGCGCGCAAAGCGCGATCGGGCGCACGCGCACCGCCCCCGCCGCCCACGCCCCGGTCGAGCGCCTGCGCTTCGCCTTCGCCTCGTGCCAGCAGTATGAGCAGGGGTTCTACGGCGCCTACCGGCACATCGCGGCGGACCAGCCCGACTTTGTCGCCTTCCTGGGCGATTACATCTACGAGTCGAGCTGGGGCAAGGACCACGTGCGCAGCCACGGCGCGCTCGAGCCGTATTCGCTCGAGGACTACCGGGCGCGCTACGCGCTGTACCGCAGCGACCCGGACCTGCAGGCCGCGCACGCCGCGTGCCCGTGGCTCGCGATCTGGGACGACCACGAAGTCGACAACGACTACGCCGACGACCGCCCGGAGGACGGAACCGCGCGCGCCGAGTTCCTCCTGCGCCGCGCCGCCGCCTACCGGGCGTACTACGAGCACATGCCGCTGCCCGAGCGCATGCGCCCCAAAGGTCCCGACCTGCGCCTGCATACCCACATCGGCTGGGGAAGCCTGGCGCGCATCTACCTGCTGGATACGCGCCAGTACCGCTCCTGGCAGGCCTGCCCGCGCCCCAACCGCGGCGGCTCGAACACCGTGGACCTCGAGAAGTGCGCGCGCCTCGACGCGCCGGGACGCTCCGTGCTGGGCCGCGCCCAGGAGCGCTGGCTCGAGGGCGCGCTGGGCGACTCGCAAGCCGGCTGGAACGTGCTCGCGCAGACCACGCGCATGGCGCAGTTCGACCAGAAGCCCGGGCCGGGCCGGCGCGCCTGGACCGACGCCTGGGACGGCTACCCCGAGGCGCGCCGGCGGCTTTTCAAGGCGTTCGCGGAAAAGAAGGTGGCGAACCCCGTGGTCATCGGCGGCGACATCCATGCCTTCATGGTCGCGCAGCTCAGGGAAAACTTCGACGACCCGGATTCGCCGAGCGTGGCGAGCGAGTTCATCGGCACCTCGATCACCTCGCAGGGCTGGCCGCAGGAGCGCGTCGCGAAATTTCTTCCGGACAATCCGCACGTCCTGCTGAACGACAGCCGCCATCGCGGCTATACGCGCGTGGAGCTCACCCCGCAGCGCTGGCTCGCGGACCTGCGCATCGTCGACACGGTGAAAACGCGCGAGGCCGCCTGCAGCACGCTCGCCACCTACGTGGTCGAGAACGGCCGGCCCGGCCCGATCAAGGCTAGCGGCACCTGAGGTTGCCGGCCGATTCGTCGATCGGCCGGGTGCAGTCCTGCTCGTTGATGCGCCGGCTCGCGTCGAGCTCGGGCGTAGAGGCCGGCGGCTCGCGGTAGGTCATGGCGGCGGCGAGGAACATGCCGGCGAAAATCAGCGCGGCGAGCGAGTTGCTGTGTCCATGGACACTGACCGAGCCGCCCACGGTCGTGGTACCGGTGGCATGCGCGGTACCGGTGGTATGCGTGTGGGCGCATCCAGCCATCATC
Source organism: uncultured bacterium (assembly GCA_965233185.1). Classification (GTDB taxonomy): domain Bacteria; phylum Pseudomonadota; class Gammaproteobacteria; order Burkholderiales; family SG8-39; genus SCGC-AG-212-J23. Next base: position 19,899 of record CBDDSA010000091.1, on the reverse strand, counting down.
GACACGGCGAGGAAAAGCGCAGCCAGCCTCATGGCTGGATTCTAGCTGCAGGCGCGCTGCAGGCGGTCGCGCACCGCGGCCCATTCCGGCGCCGCGGGCGGCATTTCCACCAGGATTTCCTCACAGCCTGCAGCGTCCAGCTCGCGCAGCGCGCCATAGAGCTTCTGTGCGTAAGCGTGCGGATCGCGCGGCATGCGCAGCCAATAGTCCACCCGCTCGTCGGGGCGCGAGAACGCGAGCACGGCCACCTTCTCCTTCAGGCGCGCGATCTCCTTGTCGAGGTCGTAGGTCGGCACGAGGCGCGCCGGCGTGCGCGGCGCGTAGTGGCGCTCGAGCCCGCCGGAATGGCGCGGCGAGCTTTCGCTTTTTTCCCCTACCACTGCGCCGATAACTTGTTCCACATCGTGCCTGGAGATGCGCCCCGGTCGCAGCAATACCGGCGCGCTCCCGGACAAGTCCACGATGGTGGATTCGATGCCGACTTCGCTCGGGCCGCCTTCCAGCACGAGGTCGACGTCGGCGCCCAGGTCGGCGCGCACATGCGCCGCCGTGGTGGGCGAGACGCGGCCGAAGCGGTTGGCCGAAGGCGCCGCGACGGCGCCTTTGAACAGGGTCAGGAGCTCGTGCGCCACCGGGTGCGACGGCACGCGCAGCCCGACGCTGTCTTGGCCGCCGGTAACGAAGTCCTGCGCCTTGGCCGAGCGCTTCAGCACCAGCGTGAGCGGCCCCGGCCAGAACTGCTTCGCAAGGAGTCTCGCTTGATCGGGGACATCGCGCGCCCAGGTGAACGCGTCGGCGGCGCAGGCAAAGTGCACGATGACCGGGTGATCCGCAGGCCGGCGCTTGGCCGCATAAAGGCGCGCCACCGCCTGCCCATTGGACGCATCCACCCCCAGACCATAGACGGTTTCGGTCGGAAAGGCGACCAGCCTGCCCTGCCTGAGCGCCTCGACGGCACTGCGAAGCTCGGCGCTCATGCCTATCCCGGATATCCCGCTTCCCGCTGGTGCCGCAATGCCAGCACCATCACGGTGTCTTCAGCCTCGAAATAATCGTACAGCGCCATGTAACCGGACTTTGCACGGGAAATGACCAGCTCGCGCGGGCCTTCCTCGGTCGGCCGTCCAATGAGCGGATGGCGCTGCAGCATTTCCAGTGCGTCGATGATCAACGCGACCACTGGCCCGGCCGCGCTTGGATCTTCGGCAGCGACGAACTGGAATTTGCGATCGAGATCCGCCTCGGCGCGTGCCGCGAAATCTAGCCGCGCCACCGCTTGAGGCGCGGCCGCTTGGCCGGCATTCCGGCCGCGCGGGCAGCGTAATAGCTCTTTATGTCCTCGAGCGTATAAGCCTTACCGGTGCGCAGCGCGTGAGCCCGCGCCTTTAGCGCGTCGGCAACGAATCCCTTGCGCAACTCGGCCAGGCGGGTTTGCTGCTCGATCGCCTCAACCATGAAGGCATGCGGGCTCTTGCCCGTACCCTCGGTTACGGCCTTGACGCGATCCTTCAGCTCCGGCGGAAGCTTGAGGGTGGTAGCAGCCATGGTACTACCATGGTAGCACCACCGCGCTGTCAGAGCTTCAGCGCCTCCGACTTGAGAACCGCCTCGGTCTGCTTGCGACGGAAATCGGAAAGCTTCGCCGCCAGCCCCTTATCACTGATTGCCAGAAGTGCAACGGCAAAAAGCGCCGCATTGGCCGCGCCCGCCTCGCCGATGGCGAAGGTGGCGACCGGGATGCCCTTGGGCATCTGCACCGTGGAGAGCAGGGAGTCCAGGCCCTGCAGGTGCTTCGAGGGCATCGGCACGCCGAGCACCGGCAGCGTGGTGTGCGCAGCGACCACGCCGGCGAGGTGCGCCGCCCCGCCCGCGGCGGCGATGATGGCCTTCATCCCGCCTTCGGCAGCCTTCGTGGCCCACTGCGCCACCGCGTGCGGCGTGCGGTGCGCGGACATCGCTTTCGCCTCGTAGGCCACGCCGAAGTCCTCGAGCACCCGGGCCGCGGCCTTCATCGTCTCCCAGTCGGAGGTCGATCCCATCACGATGCCGATCATGAAAGCGTTCTCCCGGTGAGCCGCTGCAGCGCCTCGCGGTATTTCTCGGCGGTGCGCGCGATCACGTCGGCCGGCAGGCGGGGCGCCGGCGGCTCCTTGTTCCAGTCCAGCGTCTCAAGGTAGTCGCGCACGAACTGCTTGTCGTAGGACGGCGGCGAGATGCCGACCCGGTAGGAGTCCTTGGGCCAGAAGCGCGACGAGTCTGCGGTGAGCACCTCATCGATCAATACCAGCTGGTTGTCCTTGGTCAGGCCGAATTCGAACTTGGTATCGGCGATGATGATGCCCTTGGCCGCGGCGTAGTCCGCCGCCTCCCGGTAGAGCCGGATGCTGATGTCGCGCACCCGCGCGGCAAGCTCGCTTCCGATCAGCTTCTCGACCTCGGCGAAGCTGATGTTCTCGTCATGGCCGCTCTCGGCCTTGGTGGCCGGCGTGAAGATCGGCTCCGGAAGCTTCTGCGCCTGCTGCAGGCCCTTGGGCAGCTCGATGCCGCAGATCCTGCCGCTGCGCTGGTAGTCCTTCCATCCCGAGCCGATGATGTAGCCGCGCACCACCGCCTCGATGGGCAGCGGCTTGAGCTTGTGCACCACCACCGCGCGGCCGCGCACCTGCGGCTTTTCCTCCTCGGCCACCACCGACTCGGGGTCGATGCCGGTGAGCTGGTTGGGCACGATGTGGCCTAGGCGCTCGAACCAGAAGTTTGCCATCTCGTTCAGCACGCGGCCCTTGTCGGGAATCGGGTCCGAGAGCACCACGTCGAACGCGGACAGCCGGTCGCTGGTCACGATCAGCATCTTGTCCGCGCCCACGGCGTAGATGTCGCGCACCTTGCCCTTGCCGATGCGCGGCAGGCTCCTGATCTGCGACTCGTAGAGGGCCATCAGGCCGCCTGCTTCTCGAGCTCGGCCTTCCACTTGCCTTGCGCGGCAAGGCCGTTCATCTGCGCGCGGTGATGAAAGGCCTTCTGCGCCGCCGCCAGGTTGCCGCTCTGGCCGCGCCAGGTCTTGAGCGCGGTGTTCTGCAGCGCGCGCGAGTATGAAAAGGTGAGCGGCCAGGGCAGGTTTTTCGTCGCCGCCATGGCGTTGAGGTGGGCGGTGGCGGCCTCGTCGGACTGGCCGCCCGAAAGGAACACGATGCCCGGCTGCGCCGCCGGCACCGTGCGCTTGAGCACGCGCACCGTGCGCTCGGCGACTTCGTCGACGCCGGCCTGGCGCGGATGGTCCTTGCCCGAGACCACCATGCTGGTCTTGAGGATGAGGTGCTCAACCGAGACGTTGTAGGCCGCGATGGCAGCGTAGGTCGCGCGCAGCGTGGCCTCGTGCACCTCCTCCGAGCGCTCGGCGCTGTGGCTGCCGTCGAGCAGCACTTCGGGCTCGATCATCGGCACGATGGAGGCCGCCTGGCAGGCCGCGGCGTAGCGCGCGAGGACATGCGCGTTGGCGTAGATGCAGGCGTGCGAAGGCATGTGCTCGCCGATGGTGATCACCGCGCGCCACTTGGCGAAGCGGCAGCCCATCTTGAAGTACTCCTGCAGACGCTTATCCAGCCCGTCCAGGCCTTCCGTGACCTTCTCTGCGTTGGTGAACGGCAGGTCGATGGTGCCTTTGTCGACCTTGATGCCGGGAATGATTCCCTTGCCCGCCAGGTACTCGGGGATCAGCGAGCCGTCGTTTGCCTTCTGTCGCGCGGTCTCGTCGAACAGGATCACGCCCGACAGGTACTGCTCCACGCCGGGCGTGCTGAACAGCAGGTTGCGGTAGGCGCGGCGGTTGTCCTCCGTGCTTTCCACGCCTACCGATTTGAAGCGCTTTTCGCAGGTGCCGCTCGATTCGTCGGCGGCGAGAACGCCTTTGCCTCTGGCGACCATGGCGGCCGCGGTCTTGGAAAGAAGTGTCTTATCCATGTCCGAAGAAATAAGCTGGTGGTGTACGGGATGCGGGCGGGATGCCGCAACGCGGGATTTTAACCAATTACTCGCGTACAATGCCGGGCCTTTTTCATTTTGGAATCAGATTCATGGCCACCGCCCGGCGGAATATCGCCATCATCGCCCACGTCGACCACGGCAAGACCACGCTGGTCGACAAGCTGCTGCAGCAATCGGGCACCTTCGCCGCGCACCAGCACGTCGAGGAGCGGGTCATGGACTCCAACGACCTGGAGCGCGAGCGCGGCATCACCATCCTCGCCAAGAACTGCGCGGTGCGCTACCGCGGCACGCACGTGAATATCGTGGACACCCCGGGCCATGCCGACTTCGGCGGCGAGGTGGAGCGGGTCCTGTCCATGGTCGACGGCGTGCTGCTGCTCGTGGACGCGGTGGAAGGGCCCATGCCGCAGACGCGCTTCGTCACGCGCAAGGCGCTCGCCCTGGGCCTGAAGCCCATCGTGGTGGTGAACAAGGTCGACCGTCCCGGCGCCCGGCCCGACTGGGTGGTGAACCAGACCTTTGACTTGTTCGACAAGCTCGGCGCGACCGAGGACCAGCTCGATTTCCCGGTGGTGTACGCCTCGGCCCTGCTGGGCTGGGCCACGCGCACGGCCGGGGAAGTGGGCACTGACATGGCGCCGCTGTTCGAGGCGGTCCTCGAATACGTCCCGGTGCGCGACGAAGACCCCGACGCGCCGCTGCAGCTGCAGATCTGCTCGCTCGACTACTCGAGCTACGTGGGCAAGATCGGCATCGGGCGCATCCGCCGCGGGCGGTTGAAGCCGATGCAGGAAGTCCTGGTGCTCGAAGCCGAGAGATCCATCAAGGCGAAGATCAACCAGGTCCTCAAGTTCGAGGGGCTGGAGCGCAAGACGGTCGAGGAGGCCGAGGCGGGCGATATCGTGCTCATCAACGGCATCGACGAGGTGGGCATCGGCGCCACCATTTGCCCGCCGGACTATCCGGATCCGCTGCCCCTGCTCAAGGTGGACGAGCCGACCCTCACCATGAACTTCCTGGTGAACGCCTCGCCGCTGGCCGGGCGCGAAGGCAAGTACGTCACCAGCCGGCAGCTGCGCGAGCGCCTGGAGCGCGAGACCAAGAGCAACGTCGCGCTGCGCGTCGACTACCCCGCCGACACGGACACCTTCATCGTCTCCGGGCGCGGCGAGCTGCACCTCACCATCCTGCTCGAGAACATGCGGCGCGAGGGCTACGAGATGGCCGTGTCGCGCCCGCGCGTGGTCTACAAGGACATCGACGGGGCGCGCTGCGAGCCCTATGAAGTGCTCACCGTGGACGTGGAAGACGCGAACCAGGGCGCCGTCATGGAGCAGCTCGGCCGCCGGCGCGGCGAGCTGCTCGACATGCTGCCCGACGGCAAGGGCCGCGTGCGCCTGGACTACCGCATTCCGGCGCGCGGCCTGATCGGCTTCCAGGGCGAATTCATGACCCTGACGCGCGGCACCGGCGTCATGAGCCATGTGTTCGACGAGTACGCGCCGGTCAAGGGCGACATCGACGAGCGGCGTAACGGCGTGCTCGTGTCGCAGGACGACGGCGAGGCGGTGGCCTACGCGCTATGGAAGCTGCAGGAGCGCGGCCGCATGTTCGTGAGCCCCGGCGACCCGGTGTACGAAGGCATGATCATCGGCATCCATAGCCGCGACAACGACCTGGTGGTGAACCCGATCAAGACCAAGCAGCTCACCAACATCCGCGCCAGCGGCAAGGACGAGGCCATCCTGCTCACCCCGCCCATCGGCCTCACGCTGGAGTACGCGGTGGAATTCATCGGCGACGACGAGCTGGTGGAGATCACGCCGAAGTCGATCCGCCTGCGCAAGCGCTTCCTCAAGGAAAGCGAACGCAAGCGGGCCGATCGCGCGGCAGCTTAGTCGAGGAATTCTCGCGCGGCGCGCTAGGGGCGCCGCGAGCGCCCCGCGCGCGAACGGGTCCTTGGCCCAATCGTGGATCATGATTTCGTCAGGCTCTTCCACCCTGCCGAAGATACGCGCCAAGCTGGCGAGAATGGCTTCCCGGGACGGATCGCGCGCCTTGGGCCCGCCCGACCACGCGATGAGCAAGGGCGCCCGCACCGGCAAAGGCGTCCAGAAGGTGGGAAACGGCGCGCGCGGCGCATGGAAGAACGCCACGCCGCGATGGCGCTTTTCCCAGAACGGGTGCGCAAAGCGCAGCGCCGCCTTGATGACCGGGCCTGAGGCGAGGCGCTTCAACGCATCCCGCTTGCCGAAAGAAGGCAGGAAACGTACGGCGCCCGCCTGCAGCACACCCAGCGGCAAGGTGACGATGGCGGCATGCCCCGCGTGGTGAAAGCCCTCGCCGCTGACCTCGACGCGTCCCGGCCGCCAGCGCACCTCCCGCACGACCGATTGCATGCGCAGCCGCCCGCCGCGCTCGACGATGCGCGCGGCGAGCCAGTCGAGCAGCGGCCCGTAGCCTTCGCGCAGCCGGGGTTGCGCGCCGTCCATCTGGCCGCCGCCCCATTCCTGCGCGATCGCGCGGGCGCTGGCGCGCGCCGGATCCGCGGCGTCGAAGCCCTCCACCATCAGCCGCGCGAAAGTGCGCGTCAGCGGGGCGAGGCGCGTGCCGCGCAGGAATTGCTCGAATGAAAGGTCGCGCTCGCGCAGCGCCGAGCGCTCGCGCATGGCGAGCTGCGCCTGCTTGAATGAATCGATCGGGCGCAGGCGCCCGCGCTCGGCGTAGCGCTGGACGCGCCCCGACGCCAGGGTCCTCATGCCGGCTTTGCGCAGCAGGTCGTGCGTGACGGCGGCCTCGCCGTGCACGAATTCGCCGCCGAGCTCCACGGGAATGGACAGCCCGGGCATGCGGCGCGTCCAGACCCTGCCGCCGATGCGATCGCGCGCCTCGAGCACCAGCACGGAGCGGCCCGCGCGTGACACCACTTCGGCGGCCGCTAGTCCGGCTGCGCCAGCGCCGATGACAATTAGGTCACGAACGGGTTTCACCGCAAGCCGTTATCCTTGCCGGATATGTCGCTGATGCGCATCTTCCCGCCGCTGATCGCGCTGCTCCTGGCCGCGTGCTCGAGCGCGCCGGTCGCCCGGGTCGATGCCTCGCCCGGTTCTTCGGCGCAAGCCGCGAGCGTCGCGGCAAAGATGGTGGGCAAGCCTTACCGCTACGGCGGCGCGGCGCCCGAGCGCGGCTTCGACTGCAGCGGGCTGATCCACTTCAGCTACCGCCAGGCGGGGCTCAGCGTGCCGCGCAGCACCGAGCTGCAGCTGCGCCATTCCAAGGCCGTCGGGCGCTCGCAGCTGCGCCGCGGCGACCTGGTGTTCTTCGACCAGGAAGGCAAGAAGCATTCGCACGTCGGCATCTACCTGGGCGACGGCCGCTTCGTCCACGCGCCCTCGTCCGGCAAGCAGGTGCGCATCGACCGGCTGGACGCGCGCTACTGGCAGGCTCACCTGTCGGCGGTGCGCCGCTTCTGACGAAATAGCCAGGGCAGCAGCGCCGCGGCGACGGTGAGCCCCAGCAGGGTGGCGGAAATGGGCTGGGTCACGAATACGCCGAGCTCGCCTTCGCTGATCGCCAGGGCGCGTCGGAACTGCGTTTCGGCGAGCGGACCCAGGATCAGCCCGATCACCGCCGGCCCGACCGGTATGTCCCAGCGGCGCATCGCCAGCCCGAGCAGCCCGAAGGCGTAGAGCATCGCCAGATCGACCCACGACTGGTGCAGGCTGTAGGCCCCCAGCGTCGCGAACACCAGCACCCCGGCGTAGAGGAGATCCCGCGGAATCGCCAGCACCCGCACCCAGATGCCGATCAGCGGCAGGTTCAGCACCAGCAGCATGACGTTGCCGACGTACAGGCTCGCCACCAGCCCCCACACCAGCGAGGACTGGGACTGGAACAGCAGCGGCCCGGGCTGCAGGCCGTAGTTCTGGAATGCGCCGAGCAGGATGGCCGCGGTCGCCGAGGTGGGAATGCCGAGCGTGAGCAGCGGCACGAGCACGCCGGTGGCGGCGGCGTTGTTCGCGGCTTCGGGCCCGGCGACGCGCTCGATGGAGCCGAGCTCGGACTCCTTGCCCAGCTTCTTCTCCACCGAATAGGAAAGGAAAGTCGGGATTTCCGAGCCGCCGGCCGGGATCGTGCCGAAGGGAAAGCCTATGACGGTGCCTCGCAGCCATGCCGGCAGGGATCGTTTCCAATCCTCGCGCGACATCCAGACGGACCCGGACACGCTCTCGACGCTCTGGCTGCCCGCGGGATGCGAAGCGGCATAAAGCGCCTCGCCGACCGCGAACAGCCCGACGGCGAGCACCACGACATCGATGCCGTCGAGCAGCTCGGGGACGCCGAAGGTGAAGCGCGCCTGGCCGGTCTGGCCGTCGATCCCCGCCAGCCCGAGGAGCAGTCCGAGGAACAGGCTGGTCAGCCCGCGCACCGTGGACGACCCGAGTACCGCGGCGACGGTGGTAAAGGCGAAGACCATGAGGGCGAAGTACTCGGCGGGCCCGAAGCTGAGCGCCGCGTCGACGATGTACGGCGCGACCAGGGTGAGCGCGAGGGTGGCCAGCGTGCCGGCGACGAAGGAGCCGATAGCCGAGGTGGCGAGCGCCGGCCCGGCGCGCCCGGCCTTGGCCATGCGATTGCCTTCGAGCGCCGTGGCGATGGATGCCGACTCCCCCGGCGTGTTGAGCAGGATGCTGGTGGTCGAGCCGCCGAACATGGCGCCGTAGTAGATGCCCGCGAACATGATGAGCGCGCCGGTCGGATCCAGCCTCACGGTAAGCGGCAGCAGCATGGCGACGGTCAGCGCCGGTCCCACGCCGGGCAGCACGCCCACCAGCGTGCCGAGCGTCACGCCGATGAAGCCCCAAAGCAGGTTGACCGGCTGCAGCGCGACGCCGAAGCCGTCGATCAGGCCTTGGAGAGCATCCATCCGGCCGGCAGGTTGACCGTCAGCACCTGCGTGAAAAAGAGGTAGACCGCCAGGGCGAGCGCCACGCCGACCGCGAGATCGCGCAGGAAGCGCCGGCTGCCGAAGCCGCGCGCGACGCAGGTGAAAAGCACGGCGGCCGAAACCACGAAGCCCGCGGCGCCGATCAGCGCCATCTGCGCGAACAGCCCGGCCGATATCCAGAGAAAGGGCCTCGCCTGCAGCTTCTCCGGCGGCGCGGCGCGGCGGCGCCAGCCGCCGGTGAGCGCCTCGAAAAGCAGCCACGCGCCCAGAAGGACGAGCCCGCCGGCGACCACCGCGGGCATGAAATTCGGCCCGATGCGGGCATAGCCGCCTTCCGAGGGCAGCGATGCCGTGATCAGCGCCGCGCCCGCGCCGAGCGCGAGCACGCCCAGCGAGAGCCAGGCCTCGCTATTTCTTGAGGCCGATCGAGTCGAGGATGGCGGCGACACGCTGCGTATCTTCTTCGAGGAACTTGCGGTAGTCGTCGCCGCCGAGGAACTCGGTGCTCCATCCCAGCTTGCTTGCAGTGTCCTTCCACGCCGGCGTTTCCACCGCCGTCTTGACCAGCTTCACCAGCGCATCGCGCTGCTGGGTCGTGATGCCCGGTGCGCCGAAAATGCCGCGCCAGTTGCCCAGCTCGACATCGACGCCCTGCTCCTTGAGCGATGCAATGCCATCGACTTTGGCCGGCGCGGACACCGCAAGCGCGCGCATCTTGCCGGACTTGATGTGCTCGGCGAACTCGCCCAGGCCCGACACGCCGGCGGTGACATGCCCGCCCAGGATGGCGGCGACCGCCTCGCCGCCGCCCTTGAACGCCACATAGTTGATCTTTTTCGGATCCGCGCCGATCGCCTTCGCCACCAGGCCGATCAGGATATGGTCCGTGCCGCCCGCGGAACCTCCGCCCCACGACACTTTCCCCGGGCTCTCCTTGAAGGACGAGAGAAGCTGCGCCAGCGTCTTGTGCGGCGATTGGGCGGGCACCACGATGACTTCCCACTCGCTCGTCAGGCGCGCGACCGGGGTGACCTGCGTCAGGTTCACGGGCGACTTGCTCAGGATGATGCCCCCGACCATCACCATGCCGCCGATCAGGACGGCGTTGGGGTCGCCTTTCGACCCGTTGACGAACTGCGCGAGGCCGATGGTGCCCGCGGCGCCGCCCTTGTTGTCGAACTGCACGGACGACACCAGTTTCGCGCTCTGCATGGCCGCCGCGAGGCTGTGCCCGGTCTGGTCCCAGCCCCCGCCGGGGTTCGCCGGAATCATCATTTTCAGCGTGGGCTGGCCGAAGGCGGCGAACGAAGCCAGCAATGCGGAAACTAACAGGGCAGCTCTCATGTCTGTACCGGCGTGAGTTGGGGAGGGGGGAGAATTCTAATCCCCTTGCAGCTCGGGCGGGTTTTCGCCCGCTTATAATGCCGCCCCTCAAAGCCATGATCAAAATCGAAAATCTGGTCAAGACGTTCGGCGCGAAGCGCGCGGTCGACGACGTTTCGTTCACGGTGGAGCGCGGCGAGGTGCTGGGCTTTCTCGGCCCCAACGGCGCCGGCAAGTCCACCACCATGCGCATGATCACCGGCTTCATGCCGCCTTCGGCCGGGCGCGTCAGCGTCGGCGGCCACGACGTGGTCGACGCGCCGCTGCCGGCGAAGCGCCTGATCGGCTACCTGCCGGAGAACGCCGCTTCCTACCCCGACATGACGGTGCAGGGATTCCTGCGCTTCGCGGCCGAGCTGCGCGGGCTGAGCGGTGCGGCGCGCAACAAGGCGGTGGGCCGGGTGGTCGAGCTGTGCTTCCTGCAGGCGGTGCTGCACCAGTCCATCGACACGCTGTCCAAGGGCTACAAGCATCGCACCTGCCTCGCCCAGGCGCTGATCCACGACCCGGAGGTGCTCATCATGGACGAGCCCACCGATGGCCTGGACCCCAACCAGAAGCACGAGGTGCGCAACCTCATCCGCGACCTGGGCCGCAACAAGGCGATCGTGTTCTCCACCCACATCCTGGAAGAGGTGGACGCGGCCTGCACGCGCGCCATCATCATCGACCGCGGCCGCATCGTGGCGAACGGCACGCCGGCCGAGCTGCGCGGCATGTCCGACCTCGCGGGCGCGGTGACGCTTTCGGCGCGCGGCGCCGATGAGGAGGACCTCGCCAAGCTCGGGCGCGTGGAGAAGCTGAACGGCGCCTTTCGCATCTACCCGCACGACAAGGCAAGGTCCTCCGAGCTCGCGCAGCAGATCGTCGACCTCGTGAACCGCCGCAGCTGGAAGGTCGAAGGCATGTTCATGGAGCGCGGCGAGCTCGACGAAGTGTTCCGCCGCATCACGCTTCCCGACACGGCGAGAAAATGAGAGCCATCCGCACCATTGTGAAGCGCGAGCTGGCGAGCTACTTCAACTCGCCGGTGGCGTACGTGTTCCTGGTCATCTTCCTGCTGATGACCGGCTTTTTCACCTTCACCGCGGGCAATTTCTTCGAGCGCGGCGAAGCGAGCCTGGCGGCGTTCTTCGGCTGGCATCCCTGGGTGTACCTGGTGCTGGTCCCCGCCGTGGGGATGCGCCTGTGGGCGGAGGAGCGCCGCTCCGGCACCATGGAGCTCCTGCTCACCATGCCGGTGGCCCCGTGGCAGGCGATCCTCGCCAAGTTCCTCGCCTCGTGGCTGTTCCCCGCGCTGGCGCTGGCGCTCACCTTTCCCACGGTGTTGACAGTGAACCTGCTCGGCGATCCGGACAACGGCGTGATCGCGGCGGGCTACCTGGGCAGCCTGCTGCTCGCCGGGGCCTACCTCGCCATCGCCTGCATGACCTCCGCCATGACGCGCAACCAGGTGGTCGCCTTCATCCTCGCGGTGGTCATCTGCCTGTTCCTGATCCTCGCCGGGTTCAACCCGGTCACCGACCTGATGGTGCGCTGGGCGAGCCCCGCGGTAGTCGATACCATCGCCGCCTTCTCGGTGGTGACGCACTTCGACGGCTTCCAGCGCGGCGTCATCGACAGCCGCGACCTGGTGTTTTTCCTCTCCATCATCGGCTTCGCGCTGTTCGCCACCGGCGTGATCATCCGCGGGCATAGAGCAGGCTAATGAAGAAATACGAGCATCTTGTCTATTCGGCAGTCGGCCTCGCGGCGCTGCTGCTGATCCTGGTGGCCGTGAATTTCCTCGCCACGCGCGTCCCGGCGCGCGTCGACCTCACCGAAGGCGACATCTATACGCTCTCGGAGGGCACGCGCAAGATCCTGCGCGAGCTGCCCTCGCCGGTGAAGGTCAAGCTGTACGTCTCCCAGGGAGAGAGCGTGCCGGTGCCGCTGCGCAGCTTCGCGCAGCGCGTGGAAGACGTGGTGGACGAGTTCAAGCAGGCGGCCGGGTCGAACCTGATCGTGGAGCGCTACCATCCGCGGCCGGACTCCGAGGAGGAGGACGCCGCCCAGCTCGACGGCATGGAGCCGCAGCAGCTCATGTCGGGCGAGCAGTTCTACCTCGGCATCGCGGTCAGCCAGCTCGACCGCAAGCAGGCCATCCCCGCGGTCTCGCCGCAGCGCGAGCGCCTGCTCGAGTACGACCTGATCCGCGCCATCGCGCGCGTCGGCAACCCCGAGCGGCCGAAGCTCGGCCTGATGGCCGGAGTCCCGGTGATGGGGGAGAAGTTCAACCCGTTCACGCGCCAGAGCTCCGAGCCGTGGGTGCTGGCCAACGAGCTCAGGCGCGATTTCGAGGTGAAGGAAGTGCCGATGAGCGCGAAGGAGATCGACAAGGACATCAATGTCCTGCTGCTCATCCATCCGCGCGACATCCAGCCGCAGACCGAGTACGCGCTCGACCAGTTCGTGCTGCGCGGCGGCAAGCTCATCGCCTTCGTCGACCCGTACATGTACTTCGACCAGCAGCAGCCCATGATGCCCGGCATGCCGCCGCAGCCGTCGAGCTCCACGCTGCCCACGCTGCTCAAGGCCTGGGGAGTCGCCATGAGCCCCGACAAGGTCATCGCCGACGTGGTGTTCGGCTCCGGCGGCGGCCAGCGCTACACGCCCACGGTGCTCTCGCTCAACCGCACCGCGTTCAACCGCGACGACATCGTCACCAGCCAGATCGAGACGCTGCTGTACGCTTTCGGCGGGGCCTTCGAGGTGAAAACCGACCTGCGGGTCACCGAGCTGGTGAAAAGCTCGCCGGACTCCATGCTCGTGGACAACGCCAACGCCACCAAGGCCGGGGACGAGGCCACGCGCGCCTTCAAGCCCTCGGGCAACGCCATGCCGCTCGCTTTGCGCCTGACCGGGAAGTTCAAGACCGCCTTTCCGGAAGGCGTGAAGGAGGGCGTAAAGGAGGGCGACAAGCAGCCGGTGCCCAATACGCCCCAGCTGCGCGAATCCACCGGCGAGAACTCGGTCATCCTGGTGGCCGACGTCGACCTGCTGGCCGACGGCGCGGCGGTGGACATCCAGGACGTGTTCGGACGCAAGGTGGTGGTGCCCTCGAACGGCAACCTCGCCTTCGCCATCGGCATGGTGGAGCAGCTCTCGGCCGGCGACGATCTCATCTCGCTGCGCAGCCGCGCCGCCTCGTTCCGGCCGCTGACGGTGGTGCGCGAGCTCGAAGCCGAGGCGCAGAAGCAGTATTTCGGCGAGATCCAGGCGCTCGAGGAGGACCTGCAGAAAACCACCGAGCGCCTGCAGGAGCTGCAGAAGCAGGGCGGCGCCGCCGGCAAGGGCGGGCAGCTCCTCAGCCCGGAGCAGCAGGCCGAGCTCGAGCGCTTTCGCAAGACGGTGGCCGAGCGGCGCCTCGCGCTCAAGGAAGTACGCAAGAACCTGCGCCAGGACGCCGAGAGCCTCGTGTTCTGGACCAAGGTCGCCAACATCGCCCTCATGCCCCTGCTTGTCGCGCTCGTCGGGCTGATGGTCGCGCTCATCCGCAGGCGGCGGGTCGCATGAACGCGCGCATCGCGCTCATTCTCGTGGCGCTGCTGGTGGTGCTGGGCGGCGCAGCGATCGTCTACTACCAGCAGGAGCGCGGGCGCCAGGCGGGCAATGTCGGCACCCTCGGCCAACCCGTACTCAAGGATCTGCCGGCTGCGCAGGTGGCGCAAATTCGCATTCAGGAGCCGAAGTCGGCGCTTACCGTCCAGCGCCAGGACGAGCGCTGGGTACTCGCCGAGCGCGATGCCTTCCCGGCCGACGTGGGCAAAGTGCGCGAGTTCGTGCTGCAGGCGCTGTCGCTCAAGGTGGGGCAAAGCGAGCCGATCGGCGAGAAAGACCGCGCGCGGCTCAACCTGGACGACTCGGGCACCCGGGTGGAATTCGCCGATGCCGAGGGCAAGGCGCTCGCTACGCTCATCGTGGGCAAGAAGTACTTCAAGCGCGAGGTGGAGAACCCGGACAAGGCGCGCGCCGATGGCCGCTTCGTGGCGCGGCCTGCAGACCCGAAGACCGTGTACATCGTCTCCGACCCGCTCGCGCAGGCTACCGCGCGCAGCGCGGACTGGATCGACCGCACCTCGTTCAAGGTCGAGAAGGTGAAAAGCCTCGAGGTACGCTATCCGGACGGCGGCGGCTGGCGCATCGAGCGCGACGGCGACAACGCCGACTGGCGCCTCGCCGGCCAGCGGCCGGGCGAGAAGCTCGACGTGCCCAGGGCCAATGCCGCTTCCTACTCGCTCAGCCTGCTCGAGCTCGCGGACGTCGCGCCGAAGGACGTCAAGGACACCGGGCTGGACCAGCCGGTGCTGATCGAGGCCACCACGCTGGAGGGCCTTGCCTATTCGATCAAGGTCGGCAAGCTCGAAGGCGACAACTACTACGTGACCTACACCTCCTCCGGCGATCCGCGGAAGTTCCTTACCGACTACGTCCTGCTCATCCCGAAGGCAAAGCTCGAGGACACCCTGAAGAAGCGCCCGGAGCTGCTCGAACAGAAGGACGACGCCAAGAAGTAAGGCCCGCCTAGTCCGAAGGCCCGCCTAGTCCGCCCGGCGGATGGCGACAGCGCTGTTTCTTCGGGGATTTCTGGATCCGGCCCCCGCCGCCGCCGGCCGGGCCCTTTCCAGCCGCCGGTCGTTGCTCTATAACTTCACGGGCGAGGAGGATGGCCCGTGCCAAATTCGATTGAGCGTATAAGGACGATCGCGCTTGTCGGCCAGTCGGGAGCGGGAAAGACGTCCCTGGCCGAGGCGCTGCTTGCCGAGGCGGGGGCGATCCCGGCGGCCGGCAGCGTCGAGCGCGGCACCACCGTGTGCGATTACACCCCGCTCGAAAAGCAGCTGCAACACTCCCTCAAGCTCGCGGTCGCGAGCTTTGAAGCAAAAGACGCCCGCATCCATATGCTCGACACGCCCGGCTACGCGGACTTCCTGGGCCAGGCCCTGCCCGCGCTGGCCGCAGTGGAGACTGCGGCGATCGTGATCAACGCGCAGAACGGCATCGAGATGATGACCGGGCGCTTCATGCAATGGGCCGCGAAGCGGCGCCTGGACCGCCTGGTGGTGGTGAACAAGATCGACGCCGACAACATCGATCTGCGCGAGCTCCTCGAGCGCATCCAGCAGGCGTTCGGCAAGGAATGCCTGCCGCTCAACCTGCCGGCGGCCGGGCGCAGCAAGGTATCGGACTGCTTCTTCGCCCCCTCCGGCGAGTCGGATTTCTCCTCCGTGGAGGAGGCGCACCGCCGCCTCGTCGACCAGGTCGTCGAAGTGGACGAGAAGCTGATGGAGTCCTACCTGGAGAAGGGCGAGGTGACCCCTGCCGAGCTGCACGGGCCGCTGGAGCGCGCGCTGCGCGAGGGTCACCTCATTCCCGTGGTGTTCACCTCGGCAAAAACCGGCGCGGGGGTGCGCGAGCTGCTCGACGTCATCGTGCAGCTGCTGCCCAATCCCGCCGAGGGCAACCCGCCGGTGTACGTGAAGACCACGCCCGACGGCGAAACACAGGACCTGCAGGCGGCGCCCGACCCCGGGCAGCACGCGCTGGCGCACGTGTTCAAGATCGAGATCGATCCGTACATCGGGCGCCTGGCGGTGTTCCGCGTCCACCAGGGACGGCTCACCCCGGGCGGCCAGCTTTTCGTCGGCGAGGGCCGCAAGCCGATTAAGCCCGGGCACCTCTACCGGCTGCGCGGCAAGACGCAGACCGAGGTGAGCGAGGCGCTGCCGGGCGACATCTGCGCCATCGCCAAGATCGACGAGATCCAGTTCGACCAGGTGCTGCACGACTCGCCGGAGGACGCGCACGTCCATGCCCGGCCGCTGGAGCTTCCCGCCTCGGTGTTCGGGCTGGCGGTGCAGCCGAAAAAGCGCGGCGACGAGCAGAAGGTGTCCGACGTGCTGCACAAGATCGTCGCCGAAGACCCGTGCTTTCGCATCGAGCACAACGCGCAGGCGAACGAGACGGTGATGCGCGGCCTGGGCGAGATGCATCTGAAGACGGTGCTCGAGAAAATGTCCTCGCAGTACAAGCTCGAGCTCGACACGCGCCCGCCGTCGATCCCGTTCCGCGAGACCATCGCGGCCCGCGCCGAGGGGCATAACCGGCACAAGAAGCAGACCGGCGGCGCCGGCCAGTTCGGCGAGGTGTATCTGAAGGTCGAGCCGCTGCCGCGCGGCACCGGCTTCGAGTTCGTCGACAGCGTGAAGGGCGGCGCGATCCCCAACCAGTTCATCCCCGCCGTCGAGAAAGGCGTGCGCGGGGTGCTGGAAGCCGGGTACCTCGCCGGCTATCCGCTGCAGGATGTGCGCGTCATCGTGTACGACGGCAAGAGCCATCCGGTGGATTCCAAGGAGGTGGCGTTCGTGTCCGCTGGGCGCAAGGCGTTCCTCGACGCCCTGGGCAAGGCGCGTCCGGTCCTGCTCGAGCCCATCGTCAACGTCGAGATCACCGCGCCGGAAGCCAAGATGGGCGACGTGGCGGGCGAGCTTTCCGGCCATCGCGGCCACATCAAGGGCTCCGACACCCCGCGCCCCGGCACCGTGCAGATCTCCGCGCAGGCGCCGCTTTCCGAGCTCGAGCACTTTCCCGCGCGCCTCAAGTCGCTCACCGCGGGCCACGGCTCCTACAGCATGGAATTCAGCCACTACGAGGCCGCCCCGCCGCAGCTTCAGCAGAAGCTGGTCGCCGCCCACCGGCCGCTGCAGTCCGAAGACTAGCAATCCGGGCCATGCACTTCGTCCGCCTCGGGCAAGGCAGCCCCGCGCTGCTCTTCGTTCACGGCTTCGCCTGCAGTCACGAGGACTGGACTCTACAAATAAAGGCCTTCGAGAAAACGCGCGAGGTCGTGGCGTGCGACCTCCGCGGGCACGGCGCGACGCCGGGGCGGCCGCAGGAGTGCTCGATCGAGCACTATGGCGGCGACGTGGCCGCGCTGCTGGGCAATCTGGACCTTGGCCAGGTCGTTCTCGTCGGGCACAGCATGGGATGCCGCGTGGTGCTGGAGGCTGCGCGGCTGGATCCCGAGCGCATTGCGGGCATGGTGCTGATCGACGGCAGCCGCCAGGGCATGGGCGACCCCGAAGCGGCCGAGCGCAACGCGCGCGCGGCGCTCGAGGAGAAGGGCTACGCGGCCTTCATGCGGCCGTTTTTCGAAGCCATGTTCCTGCGAAAGTCCGCGCAATCCGAAGCCGTCGTCGAGCGCGCGCTGCAGCTTCCCTCGGACGTCGGGTCGGCGCTTTTCCCGCGCATGGCGCGCTGGGATGCGGGCAGCATGGACGCCGCGGTGCAGGCCGTGCGAGTCCCGGTGCTTGCAGTGCAATGCACGTACGTGAACACCGAGCGAAAGCGCGTGCCGATCCAGCCGGGCGACACCACGCCCTGGCTGGAGCTTCTCAAGGCCCGCGTGAAAGATCTGAAAGTCGAGATCCTGGGCAGCGTCGGCCACTTCCCGCAGCTGGAGGTCCCGGACCGGCTCAGCCGCCTGCTGAGCGAATTTTGCGCACGAGCTCGCTGACTTCCTGGTGCCATAGGTGCATCTGGCGGATATTCATCGCGCGCGTGGCTTCTTCGCCTTCATCTTCGCCTTCTTCGATGTCCTCTTCGGCGCCGCCGGGTTCGGAATATCCTCCTCCACCACGAACACGCCGCCCTGGTACAGCTCGGCGCGCGGGTCGCCGGGCGTCTCCTTCGCCAGCACCTCGTCGGCGTAGGCCTCCGAATCGTCCTGCGGGCGATAGCCCAGGCGCTCGGCATTGGCGTTGTCGTACCACGCGCGCTGGTTGCCCGAGATGCCGTAGACGATCTCGAACTTGATGTCCGGGCGCTCGATGCCGATCGACACGAGCTGCGCCAGGTCGCGCGGGCTGAACCAGATCGACAGGCGCCGCTTGTCGATCGGCCTCGCGTTCACGTTGCCGATGCGCATCATGAACACCTCCATGCCGTACTTGTCGGCGTACAGGCTGCCCAGCGCCTCGCCGAATACCTTCGACACGCCGTAGCGGCTAATGGCGTCGAAAATCCCGAGCAGCGCATCCGAATAGCCCTCGGCGTCGCCTTCGATCAGCTCGGCAAAGTTGAAGTCGTGCCGGTATACATGCGCACCCCCCGGGGCGGCCTGTAGCCGGCGAGCGCCGGATCGAACATCTCGCCCAGCCAGTGGATGATCACCGGCTCCCTTACCTGCGACAGGACGCGGTCGTAGACCTTGGCATAGTCGTCGGGCGAGCGGGCGCTCGCCGCGAGCGCCCGGCTCGCCATGAGGATGATGCGCCCGCCGAGCTTCTCGATCGCCGCGCACTGCTCCTCGAATGCGGCGATGATCTCGCCAACGGAAAAGGATCTTTGGGAAGGAAGGTGGTCCGTGCCGGCGCCCGAGGCGACGAACGCGCCTTCCACGCCCTTCGCTTCCTGCACGGATCGCCGGATGAGCTCGAGCGAGCCCGGCCAGTCCAGGCCCATGCCGCGCTGCGCGGTGTCCATGGCTTCGGCCACGCCGAAGCCCCACGACCACAGGTGGCGCCGGTAGGCGAGCGTTGCGTCCCAGTCGATGGCCGCTTCCAGCCATGGGTCCTTCGGCGACAGCGGGCTTGATCGTGAGGATGGGATCGCGCTTCATGGCTTGAGCTTCGGCACATCCAGCCACTTCCTCTGCTTCCAGCTCTTCAGGCCGAGCTCGGCGAGCTGCACGCCCTTGACCGCTTCCAGCAGGTTCCAGCGAAAGCCGCCCTCCCCCGCGACATGCTTCAGGAAAAGCTCCCACTGCGCCTTGAAGGCGTTGTCGTAGCTCTCGTCGGGGACCTCTTCCCAGCCGGCGAAGAAATCGATCGGCTGCGGGATGTCGGGGTTCCACACCGGCTTGGGCGTCTTGTCGTAGCTCTGCACGCGGCAGCCGCGCAGGCCGGCGACCGCGCTGCCCTTGGTGCCGTCCACCTGCAGCGTGAGCAGGTCGTCGCGGCGCACGCGCACGGTCCACGATGAATTGAAATGCGCCACCACGCCGCCCGCCAGCTGGAAGGTGGCGTACGCCGCGTCGTCGGCGGTCGCCTTGTATTTGCGGCCGCTTTCATCCCAGCGAAACGGGATATGCGTCGCGCCCAGGCAGCTCACCGCCTTCACTTCGCCGAACAGGTTGTCCAGCACGTAGCGCCAGTGGCACAGCATGTCGAGAATGATGCCGCCGCCGTCCTGCCTGCGGTAATTCCACGAGGGGCGCTGCGCCGGTTGGCGATCGCCTTCAAAGACCCAGTAGCCGAACTCGCCGCGCACCGAGAGCATGCGCCCGAAGAATCCCTCGTCGCGCAGCTTCTGCAGCTTGAGCAGCCCCGGCAGCCACAGCTTGTCCTGCACCACGCCGTGCTTGATGCGCGCTTTCCTGGCGGCGGCGTACAGGTCGCGCGCCCCGGCCAGGGTGGTGGACACCGGCTTTTCGCAGTAGATGTGCTTGCCTGCGGCGATCGCGCGCTTCAGCAGCCTGGGGCGCAGCTGCGTGGAGGCGGCATCGAAGAACACCTGATCTTCCTTGTTCTTCAATGCGCCGCTCA
>CBDDSA010000090.1:0-60493 GCA_965233185.1 uncultured bacterium | reverse complement strand
GGCCGGCCCGCTGCCCCTGGGCCTCGCCAGGGCCGCCGGCGCCCAGCCGCGCGCGCTGCCGCTTTCCGCGCAGGAGTGGCTGGCGCGCGCGCCGCAGGAGGGCCGGCATCTCGTGGTGCTCGAGGCGCTGCGCGCGCCGCTCGCCCTGGGCCAGGAGGCCGAGTACCGGGAATGCATCGACCTGCTGGAAAAGCGCTGGTTCGCGCCGCTGCTCGCCGCCCTGCGCGCCGGTCGCGCCGGGATGCTCACGGTGCACGTGCCGGATGCCGGGGCTTCGTTCGAGGCGGTCCGCGGCGATCTGCGGCGCTTCTGGCGCCGCCGCCGGCCCCTGGAGCGCTACGCGTGAAAATCATCGAGCGCGCCTACGCGGAAGCCGACCGCCGCACGCTGATGGAAGCGGGCCTGCATCCGGTGCTCGCGCGCATCTATGCGGCGCGGCGCATCCGCTCGGCGGTGGAGCTGGCGTACGAGAGCGCGAGCCTGGTGCCGCCGCAGCTCCTGAAGAATGTTGACGAGGCCGCAAGGCTGCTGGCGGACGCGATCGAGCGCAAGAAGCGCCTGCTGATCGTCGCCGACTACGACGCCGACGGCGCCACGGCGTGCGCCGTGGGGGTGCGCGCCCTGCGCAAGTTCGGCGCCATCGTGGATTACCTGGTGCCCGACCGCTTCAAGCTCGGCTACGGCCTGTCGCCGGAGCTGGTCGAGCTTGCCGCGCAGAAAAAGCCCGACCTGATCATCACGGTGGACAACGGCATCGCCAGCGTGGAAGGCGTCGCGCGCGCCAATGCGCTGGGCATCGCCACGCTCATCACCGACCACCACCTGCCCGGCGATGAGCTGCCGGCCGCGGCGTGCATCGTCAATCCGAACCAGCCGGGATGCGCGTTTCCCTCCAAGGCGCTCGCCGGCGTCGGGGTCATGTTCTATGTGATGCTGGCCTTGCGCAGCGAGCTGCGGGGAAGAAGGCTTTTGGGAGAGAAAGAACCCAATCTTGGCTCCCTGACGGACCTGGTGGCGCTGGGCACCATCGCCGACGTCGTGCCGCTCGACGCGAACAACCGCAACCTGGTGTCGCAGGGGCTCAAGCGCCTGCGCGCCGGGCGCGGACAGCCGGGGGTCATGGCGCTGCTGCGCGCCGCGGGGCGGCGCCTCGACGAAGCATCGAGCTTCGATCTGGGCTTCGTCGCCGGACCACGCCTCAACGCGGCCGGCCGCCTTGCCGACATGAGCGTGGGCATCGAGTGCCTGATCACCGACGAGGAGGCGCGCGCCGCCAACCTCGCCCAGCAGCTCGACCGCCTCAATGCCGAGCGCCGCGGCATCGAAGCGGCGATGCTGCAGCAGGCGCTCGACATTCTGAAAGACCTTCCTGCCGGCCATTGCACGTTCTTCGACCCGGGCTGGCACCAGGGCGTGGTCGGCATCCTCGCCTCGCGCGTCAAGGACCGCGTGCACCGCCCGGTGATCTGCTTCGCACGCGGCGAAGAAGGCGCCCGCCCGGTATTGCGCGGCTCGGGCCGCTCGATTCCCGGGCTGCACCTGCGCGACTGCCTCGACCTCGTGTCCAAGCGTGCTCCGGGCCTGATCGCGCGCTTCGGCGGGCATGCCATGGCCGCCGGCCTCACTATCGCCCAGGCCGACTACGCGCGCTTCTGCGAAGCCTTCGATGCCGCGGTGGACGAGCTGCTGCCGGCGGAGGCGCGGCTGCGCACGGTGGAAACCGACGGCGCGCTCGATCACGCGCATTGCACGCTGGAAGTCGCGCGCATGCTCGACGGCGAGATCTGGGGACAGGGCTTTCCGCAGCCGGTGTTCTGCGATAATTTCGCGGTGGAAAGCCAGCGCGTGGTCGGCGAGCGCCACCTCAAGCTGCGGCTGGTAAAGGAGGGGCGGCGCTACGACGCGATGCGCTTCGGCGCGCTGGAACCGCTGCCCGCCAAGGTGCGCGCCGCCTACCGCCTGGCCGTGAACGAGTTCAATGGCCTGAAGAACGTGCAGCTCACCGTGGAGCACTTTGAATGACCCGGGTATTCGCTTTTCTCTTGTTGTGCTTCGTGCCCCTTTCGCCCGGCGCGCAAGACCTGCAGCCCACCAAGGACGCCGGGCCCTATGTCCCTTCCCCGCAGAGCGTGGTCGCCGACATGCTGCGCTACGCCGACGTGGGGCCGGACGACTTCCTCATCGACCTGGGCTCGGGCGACGGGCGCATCGTGCTGACGGCGGCCAAGGTGTTCGGCGCCCGCGGCTTCGGCGTCGAGATCAAGGATCAACTGGTGAAGCAGGCCAACGAGGCGGCGCAGAAGGAAGGCGTCGCCGACCGCGCGAAGTTCCTGAAGCAGGATCTCTTCAAGACCGACGTGTCGCAGGCCACGGTGATCACGATGTACCTCCTGCCCGATACGGTGAACCTGCTCAAGGACAAGTTCCTGCGGGAGCTGCGCCCCGGCACGCGCATCGTGTCGCACGACTACCCTCTGACCGGCTGGATCCCGGAGAAGTATCTGCAGATGGACCTCGAGGACAAGGTGCAGATCAGCGGCGTGACCACCACGCTGATCTACCTCTATGTGGTGCCGGCCAGGGTCGAGGGCCGCTGGAGCGCGAAGATGCCGCCCGCGGTGAGCCGCCAGCCGGCCACCCTGCAGCTGCGCCAAGAGCTCACCCGCGTGTCCGGCAGCGTGCGCCTGGACGGCAAGGACGTGCCCCTGGAGGAATTCAAGCTGCGCGGCGACAAGATCAGCTTCCGGCTTTCGGGGCGGCGCGGCGAGTTCACCGGACAGGTGCGCGGCAAGAGCATCGAGGGGGAAGTGGTGAGCGGGCGCACCCGCGAGCCCTGGAGCGCCACGCTGGGCGGATGAAGCTCGCCGTCGTGGAGCCGTGATGGACAGAAAGCGCGTCAACTCCTCCAAGCTGCGCTCGGTCGGCTACGACGAGAAGAGCCGCACCCTCGAGGTGGAGATGTCCAACGGCCAGGTGTTCCAGTACGGGGGCGTCTATCCGGAGGTATATCGCCGCTTCATGGCGGCGCCGAATCCGACGACGTTCTTCGACGACAAAATCGCCGAGGAATACTCCGCGAAGCGCGTTTGATGGCGGTAAACTAGCGGCCAATAACGCATCAAGGGAGGCCGCATGCTGCGGCGTTGTATCGTCCTCGTCCTCCTGCTCGTGCTGCAGGCGGGCCTCGCGCATGCCGCCGCGCCGGCGCCGGCGCTGGAGCAGCTCACCAGCGCCGAAGCGGGTAGCCTGCGCAGCATCGCGGGCTGGCTCAGGCAAAGCGGCAAGGAAGGCTTCGTCGGCGCGGACGTCGCCGACACCATGGGCATCCCGCGCGAGCAAAGCGAGGACTTGCTGGAGGCGCGCCAGCGCGGCTTCAAGACCGAAGAGGTGCTGCGCATCGCGCAGATTTCGGCGAACGACAAGCGTGACTTCATCCTTTTCATGGTGCAGCGCCCGGACGACCAGGTTTACTTCTATCTCTCCTCGGTGCGCGAGGGGCTGAAGAAAGCGTTCGTCTCCATCCCCAGCCGCAACCTGGTGATGCCGCTGGAC
The DNA here is from genome assembly GCA_965233185.1 of uncultured bacterium. GTDB lineage: Bacteria > Pseudomonadota > Gammaproteobacteria > Burkholderiales > SG8-39 > SCGC-AG-212-J23. Next base: position 56,941 of record CBDDSA010000090.1, on the reverse strand, counting down.
CGCCTGGACGCGGAGCTGCGCTTTCGCCACGAAGTGCGCTACTGGGGCGAACGGATCGAGAGCCCGTAATGGAAGCCGAACGCATCAACCAGATCGCCTCTTCGCTTGCCGACCTGCACCACCGGTCGGCCGAGCTGCGGAGGTATCTTTGACCTCGCCGGCAAGCAGCAGCGCCTGGCGCAGGTAGAGCAGCTCCTCGGCGACCCGCAGGTCTGGAGCGACCCGCAGCGCGCGCAGGAGCTGGGCAAGGAAAAAAAGGCGCTCGAAGCCGTGGTCGGCACGCTCGGACGCGTCGGCGGCGGGCTGACCGACGCCCAGGAGCTGTTCGAGCTGGCGCGCGCCGAGGCCGACGACGCCACCGTGCTCGGCGTGGCCTCCGACCTGGAAAAGCTGGAAAAGGAAGTGGCGGGCCTGGAGTTCCGCCGCATGTTCTCCAATCCGCTGGACCCCAACAACTGCTTCGTCGACGTCCAGGCCGGCTCGGGCGGCACCGAGGCGCAGGACTGGGCCGCGATGCTCGAGCGCATGTACCTCAGGTACTGCGACCGCAAGGGCTTTTCCGCCGAGGTGCTCGAGCACACCCCGGGCGAGGTGGCCGGGATCAAGAGCGCCACGCTGAAAGTCACCGGCGAGTACGCCTACGGCCACCTGCGCACCGAGGTGGGCGTGCACCGCCTGGTGCGCAAGAGCCCGTTCGACTCGAATGCCCGGCGCCACACGTCGTTCGCCAGCGTGTTCGTCTACCCGGAGATCGACGACACCATCGAGGAGGACATCAATCCCGCGGACCTGCGCATCGACGTGTACCGCGCCTCGGGCGCCGGCGGCCAGCACGTCAACAAGACCGAGTCGGCGGTGCGCATCACCCACCTGCCCAGCGGCATCGTGGTGCAGAGCCAGAACGACCGCTCGCAGCACCGCAATCGCGCCGAGTGCCTGTCGATGCTGAAGGCGAAGCTCTACGAGCTCGAGGTGCGCAAGCGCCTGGCAGAGCAGAACAAGCTGGAGGCCGCCAAGACCGACATCGGCTGGGGCCACCAGATCCGCTCGTACGTGCTCGACCAGTCGCGCATCAAGGACCTGCGCACCGGCGTGGAGATCGGCAACACGCAGAAAGTGCTGGACGGCGATCTCGACGATTTCATCAGCGCCAGCCTCAAGCAGGGAGTCTAAGTGGAAGAAGACAACAAGCTGGTCGAGGAGCGCCGCGAGAAGCTGAAGGCGCTGCGCGCGGCGGGCGGGGCCTACCCGAACGATTTCCGCAGGAAGGTCCTCGCGGCTTCTTTGCAGGATTCGTTCTCCGGGAAGACGAAAGAGGAGCTGGAAGGCGCGAAAGCGCCCGCCAGCATCGCCGGCCGCATGGTGCTCAAGCGCGTGATGGGCAAGGCGAGCTTCGCGACCCTGCAGGACGGCAGCGGCCGCATCCAGGTCTATATCACCAGCGACCTGCCGGGCTACGAGGACTTCAAGCACTGGGACCTGGGCGACATCGTGGGCGTCGAGGGCCATGTCTTCAAGACGATGAAAGGCGAGCTCACGGTGCACGCGAGCGCCATCCGCCTGCTGGCCAAGGCGCTGCGCCCGCTGCCGGAGAAGTTCCATGGCCTCACCGACCATGAGCAGCGCTACCGCCAGCGCTACGTCGACCTGATCGTCAATCCCCAGGTCCGCGACGTGTTCCTGCGGCGCTCGCAGATCATCGACTCCTTGAGAACCCTGCTGCGCGCCGAGGGCTACCTGGAGGTGGAGACGCCGATGATGCAGCCGATCCCCGGCGGCGCAGCGGCCCGGCCTTTCAAGACGCACCACAACGCGCTCGACATGGAGCTGTACCTGCGCATCGCGCCCGAGCTTTATCTCAAGCGCCTGGTGGTGGGCGGCATCGAGCGCGTGTTCGAGATCAACCGCAACTTCAGGAACGAGGGCATCTCCACGCGGCACAATCCCGAGTTCACCATGCTCGAGTGGTACTGCGCCTACCAGGACTGGCAATACATGATGGATCTCACCGAGAAGCTGGTGCGCGCGGCGGCCGGCGTCGACGAGGTCCAGTACCAGGGGCGCAGGATCGAGCTCGGCAAGCCGTTCGCGCGCCTCGCCATCCCGGACGCCATCCGGCAGCAGGGCATCCAGGGCGACCTGCGCGAGCGCGCGTTCCTCTCGAAGGAGCTGGACCGCCTGAAGGTGGAGCATGGCAAGCACCAGGGCTGGGGCGCGCTGCAGCTCATGCTGTTCGAGGCGCTCGCGGAAAAGCACCTGGTCCAGCCGACCTTCGTCACCGACTTCCCGGCGGAAGTGTCGCCGCTCGCCCGGCGCCGCGATGCGGATCCCGAGCTCACCGACCGCTTCGAGCTGTTCATCGACGCGAAGGAGGTCGCCAACGGCTTTTCCGAGCTGAACGACCCCGAGGACCAGGCCGCGCGCTTCCTCGACCAGGCGAAAGCCAAGGAAGCCGGCGACCAGGAAGCGATGTACTACGACGCCGACTACATCCGCGCGCTCGAATACGGCCTGCCACCCACCGCCGGGGCCGGCCTGGGCGTCGACCGCCTGGTGATGCTCCTGACCGACAGCCCGAGCATCCGTGACGTAATTCTCTTCCCGCACATGCGGCCCGAAGGACAGTAAGTTATTCTTGCTGCTGTAGGGGCAACACGCAGTGGAGGTCAATAATGATTCGCAACAACTACATTGGTAGTGTGGCAGTGGCAGCGGCGCTCGTCCTCGGCGGCTGCGTATCGCAGGAAACCTTCGAGAAAGCCCAAGGAGAGAAGGCGCAGGAAATCAGCGCACTGCAGAGCGAGCGTGCGGCGCTGGAGCGGCAACTCCAGGAATTGGAGCGGCAGAAGACGGCGCTCGAGCAGCAGAAGACTGCGCTGGAGCAGCACAAGACTTCCCTCGAAAGCGACCGGGCCGCGCTCGAGCGCCAGCAGGCGCAGCTGCGTGCGCAGAACGAGGCGCTCGAGCAACAGAAGCAGCAGCTGCTCAGCGCGAGCAAGCAGTCGCAATCGCAGTACGACAAGCTGGTCGGCGACCTCAACCAGGAGGTACAGAAGGGCCAACTGCAGGTACGGCGCTACAAGGACATGCTGACGGTCGACGTTGCCGAGCAGCTGTTCTTCGATTCCGGCCGGGCGGCGCTCAAGGAGACCGGCAAGGAGGTGCTGAAGAAGGTCGCCGACGCCATGAAGTCCTATGACGATAAGGCGATCCGCGTGGTCGGCCATACCGACAACGTGCCGATCACCAAGGGACTGCAGAAGGTGTTCCCGTCCAACTGGGAGCTATCGGTGGCGCGCGCCACCACCGTGGTGCGCTTCCTGCAGGACGCCGGGATCGAGCCCGAACGCCTGCTTGCCACCGGCCGCGCCGAGTACGCGCCGGTCGCGCCGAACGATACGCCGGAAGGCCGCCAGAAGAACCGGCGCATCGAGATCACCCTGATCGACCGCAACCTGCTGCAGGAGGCCCCCAAGTAACAGGCCGTTACAACCGGTTACGGCAGCCCGCACGCGGGCTGCCTAACCTCGGCGTTGTGGCAATGCGAAAGGAGCACAACGCCATGGAAAACACCAACACCCGCCTTCACCCGCTGCTCACTGCGGCGGCCATCTCCATCACCGTGTTCTCGGCCGTCGGCGTCGCCTCGCTGACCGGCCTGCTGCCGCCCTCCATGGGCGCGCAGAACGAAGCTATCCAGTTGGAGATTCCACAAGACACCGCGAAGGTCGTCGAACCCACCATGGTGCCGCCGACCCCTCTCCCGAAGAAAAAACCCGTCGCGAAAGCCGCACCTGCCGCCACGCCGGCAGCGCAGGTCGTTGAAGCACCCAAGCCGGCGGTGGAGATCGGAAATGTCGGTACGGTTCAGGCGGTGCGCGAGGTGAAGCAGCCGGGCGAGCACACGGCGGTCGGACCGATCGCGGGCGGCGTGGCGGGGGCGGTCATCGGCAGCCAGATCGGCGGCGGCAACGGCAAGAAAGTGATGACGGTGCTCGGCGCGCTCGGCGGCGCGATGGCCGGCAAGCACATCGAGAAGCAGGCGCGGGCGACCACTCGCTGGGAAATCGACGTGCGCCACGATAACGGCCTGCAGGAGACCGTGCTGAGCGACGTGGCGCCGCCTTATGGCGCGGGCTCCCGGGTGCGCGTAATCGACGGCCGGCTGCAGCCCGCCTAGATGCGCAGGGCAATCAAGCCGGCAAGGACCGCGCCGGTGGCGAGCAGCCGCCGGCGCGTCAGCTTTTCCTTGAAAGCGACTGCGCCGATGACCGCGGCGAAGATCACGGAGGTCTCGCGCAGCACCGCCACCAGCGCGACCGGCGCGCGCGTCATCGCCCAGAGGGCGATGCTGTAGGCGCCCAGCGCGCAGGCGCCGCCGGCAAATGCGCGCAGCCAGTGCCGGCGAAAGTAGGCCGGCAGCGCACTGCCGCGCTGCGAGACGCCGAGGGCGAAGATCACCGCGCCGTTCAGGACGAAGAACCAGAACGTGTAGCTCACCGGCGCTCCGGAGGTGCGCGCCCCCGCGGCATCGATGAGCGTGTAGGCGCCGATGATGACGGCGTTACCCAGGGCGAACAGCGTGGCGCGGCGGTGGTGGGCGCCCGAGGCGAAGGCGATGATGCCGGCGCAGATGAGCGCCGCGCCGAGCCACTCGCTCGCCTGAAGGACTTCCCCAAAAACCAATACCCCGGTGACCGCAACGATCATGGGACCGCCGCCGCGCATCACCGGGTACACGTACGAAAGCTCGCCCCAGCGGTAGGCGCCCGCGAGGAACACGAAATACAGGATGTGCACCGCCGCCGAGCCCGCCAGCCACGGCCAGGCGGCGGCCGCCGGCGGCGGCAGGAACGGCGCGGCGAGCAGCGCGAGCAGCCCCGAGCCCGCGGCGACCGCGTACACGTCGAGCTGCTTGTCCTCGCTGCCCTTCACCAGCGCATTCCAGGCGGCGTGCAGCAGTGCGGCGCCCAGCACCGCTGCGGTTACCGGGAGCGTGAGCTCCATGCCGGCCTAGCCGATGACCTGCTCTAGCAAAGGCGCCATGCGCTCCACCGCGATGCGCCCTTCTTCGATGGCTTCCTTGGCCCGGTGGTAATCCATGGTGGCGAAGTCGGGCAGCAGCGGCGTGATCAGGACGTCCGCCGGGTCACCCGAGAGCCGGCTGCGCGCGACGCGGATCTCGACCACGTCGAGCGACGTGGCGAATACCTCGAAGATCGATGGAATGGCCGGCGTCTCCTCGACCGCTCCCTTCTTTTCGGCCCACCCCGGGCGCAGCCGCGCCAGCCACCCGGGGACTTCGCGCGGCGCCACCGCTCGGCCGCGCTCGCGGTAGGCGCCCAGCTTGCCCCAGCTCAGGTCGATGGCGATCACCAGCTCCGCGCCGAGCGCGCGGCACATCGACACCGGGACCGGATTGACCAGGCCGCCATCGACCACCAGCACGTTGTCGCGCACCACCGGCGTGAAAAGGCCGGGCATCGCGCACGAGGCGCGCACCGCATCCATCAGGTTGCCGTGGCGCAGCCAAAGCTCGCGCCCCGAGTAGAGCTCGGTGGCCACCGCCCCGAACGGGATCGGCAGGTCGTCGATGTTGCGCTCTTCGAACATCGTGCGAAACAGCGTGAACAGACGCTGGCCGCGGATCAGGCCGCCGCGCCAGGTGAGGTCCATGAGCCGCACCACCGTGGTCCAGGCAAGGCCGCCGACCCACTGCTCCAGACGGTCCAGATCGCCCGCCGCGTAGGCCGCGCCCACCAGCGCCCCGATCGAGGTGCCGCACACCAGGTCGGGCTTGATGCCGCGTTCCTCGAGCGCGCGAATGGCGCCGATGTGCGCCCAGCCGCGCGCGCTGCCGGCGCCCAGGGCGAGACCGATGCGGGGTTTGCGGCGCATTTCGCCGCAAGTTTAAGCGCTATGCGCGCTCAAAGATCGCGGCAATGCCCTGGCCGCCGCCGATGCACATGGTCACCAGGGCATAGCGCTTCTGCGTGCGCTCGAGCTCGTAGAGCGCCTTGACGGTGAGGATGCTGCCGGTGGCGCCGATGGGGTGGCCGAGGGCCACGGCGCCCCCGTTGGGGTTGACCTTCGCCGGGTCGAGGCCGAGGTCGCGGCTCACCGCCATTGCCTGCGCGGCGAACGCCTCGTTGGACTCGACGATGTCCATGTCGGCCGGCTTGAGGCCGGACTTCTCGAAGACGCGGCGCACCGCGGGAATCGGCCCGAGGCCCATGAGCTGCGGCTCGACGCCGGCGTGCGCATAGGCGACGAGCCTGGCCATTACTTTGGCATTCGACCGCTTCGCGGTCTGAGCTTCCATGAGAACCACGGCGGCGCCGGCGTCGTTCAATCCCGATGCGTTGCCCGCGGTCACGCTGCCGTCCTTCTTGAACACCGCCTTCAGCTTGGCGAGGTCCTCCATCTTCGCGCCCTTGCGCACATGCTCGTCGGCCGTGAACTGCTCGACGCCCTTGCGGGTCTTGAGCTCGACGGGGACGATCTGGCTCTTGAAATGGCCGGCATCGAGCGCGCGCGCCGCCCTGGCGTGGGATTCCACCGCGAACTCGTCCTGCTGCTCGCGCGTGAAGCCGTACTTGGCGGCGATGTTCTCCGCGGTGACGCCCATGTGGCCGTGGCCGAAAGGATCGTGCAGCGCGCCGGTCATGGCGTCGACCACCGCCGCGTCGCCCATGCGCTGGCCCCAGCGGCCGGCGGGCAGGAAGTACGCGGCGCGGCTCATGCTCTCGGCGCCGCCGGCGACCGCGATGTCGCAGTCCCCGAGCATCAGGTGCTGCGCCGCCGATACGATGGCCTGCAGGCCCGAGCCGCACAGCCGGTTCACCGTCAGGCAGGGCGTACCCACCGGCACCCCCGCGTCCACGGCGGCCACCCGCGACAGATACATGTCCCTCGCCTCGCCGTGGATGACGCTGCCCATCACCACGTGGCCCACGCCGGCCGGATCCACCTTGGCGCGCGCCAGCGCTTCCCGGATGGCGACGGCGCCGAGCTTGGTGGCCGGCATTTCCTTGAGCGAGCCCCCGTAGTCGCCGATCGCCGTGCGCACGCCCGATACCACCACCACTTCGCGATTGCTCATTGCAGTCTCCGTCTGGAAAAGGGGTCAGAGCAATTTCTTCCTGTGCTCATTGGAGTTTCCCGTAGAGATCGTGCTCGTCCGCGCGATCGATCCTGACCTTCGCGAATTCTCCGCTCTTTGCGCCCTTGAAGCGCACCACGCCGTCGATCTCGGGCGCATCGCCCTTGCTGCGGCCGACACCCGGCTGGTCGACGATGACGTCGATGGTTTTGCCCAGGTTGCGCTTCAGGCGCGCCTGGCTGATGTCTTGTTGTACGGACATCAGGCGGGCGCGGCGCTCCTCCCTCACCGCGTCGGGCACCGGGTCGGGAAGCGCATTGGCCGCCGCGCCCTCGACCGGCGAGTACGCAAAGCAGCCGACGCGATCGAGCTGGGCTTCCTTCAGGAACTCGAGCAGCTCCGAGAACTCGGCCTCGGTCTCGCCGGGGAAGCCGGCGATGAAAGTGCTGCGGATGGTGAGGTCCGAACAGGCCTCGCACCAGCGGAGCACGCGCTCCAGCACCTTCTCCGCGCTCGCCGGGCGGTACATCAGCTTGAGGATCCTCGGCGCGGCGTGCTGGAACGGGATGTCGAGGTACGGCAGGATCTTTCCTTCGGCCATCAGCGGAATCACTTCGTCGACATGCGGATACGGGTAGACGTAGTGCAGCCTGACCCACACGCCGAGCTCGCCGAGAGATTTCACGAGATGGAAAAGATTGCTTTTCACCGGTTTCCCGCGCCAGAAGCCGGTTCTGTATTTCACGTCAACACCGTAGGCGCTGGTGTCCTGCGAGATGACGAGCAGCTCCCGGACGCCCGCCTTCACCAGGTTTTCCGCCTCCTGCATCACTTCCCCGAGCGGCCGCGACACCAGGTCGCCGCGCATCGAGGGGATGATGCAGAAAGTGCAGCGGTGGTTGCAGCCTTCGGAGATCTTCAGGTAAGCGTAATGCCTCGGGGTGAGCCTCACGCCCTGCGCAGGCACCAGGTCGACGTATGGGTCGTGGGGCTTGGGCAGGTGCGCGTGCACCGCGTGCATCACCGCCGCGGTGTCGTGCGGCGCGGTCACGGCAAGAACCGAGGGATGCGCTTTTTGAACTACGCCTTCTTTCGCCCCTAAGCACCCTGTCACAACCACTTTGCCGTTCTCGGACAGCGCCTCGCCGATGGCCTCGAGCGACTCCTCGACCGCCGCGTCGATGAAGCCGCAGGTATTGACGATCACCAGGTCGGCGCCGGCGTAGCTCGGCGAGGTGGCGTAGCCCTCGGCGCGCAGCTGGGTGAGGATGCGCTCGGAATCCACCAGGGCCTTGGGACAGCCCAGCGAGACGAAACCTATCTTCGGCACTTACTGCTTGTCGGGGTCGTTCTTCTGCTGGGAGGCGGGAAAGCCGGGGAACGGCATGCCGGTGAACATGTTGCGCGCCTGGCTCTGCATCTGCTCCTGGAACTGCGCGAACACCTTCTGGCTCTGCTCCATGTAGGCCTGCATCAGGCTCTGCATCGCCGGGCCCTGCAGGTTCATGAACTGCGCCCACAGCTCCTGCGAGGCGCGCGAGTTGTCGCCGTACATGCGCTGGGACTGCTCCTGCATGGCCTTCTGGATGTCCTGGAAGGCGCGCAGGTTGCGCTCGAGGTAGCTGCCCATCATGCCCTGCATGGCGTTGCCGTAGGAGCGGATGAGCTGGGACAGCAAGTGGGACGAGAACATCGGCATGCCGCCCGACTCCTCCTCGAGGATGATCTGCAGCAGGATCTGGCGCGTGAGGTCGTCGCCGCTCTTGGCGTCGACCACCTGGAATTCCTCCTGCTTGAGCACCATCTGCTTGACGTCGGCAAGCGTGATGTAGCTCGACGTCTTGGTGTCGTAGAGCCGGCGATTGGGGTACTTCTTGATCAGCCGCAACTGGCTTTCCATCGCGCCCATGGTACTCCTTAATACATGTGCTGGCCGCCGTTGATGGAGATGTTGGCGCCGGTGACGAAGGCGGCCTCCTCCGAGCACAGGTAGATGATGAGACCGGCCACCTCGTCGGGCTTGCCCAGGCGCCCGATCGGGATCTGCGGCAGGATCTTGGAGTCGAGGATGTCCTTGGGGATGGCGGTCACCATCTTCGTGCCGATATAGCCCGGCGATATGGTGTTCACCGTGACGCCCTTGCGCGCCACCTCCAGCGCCAGCGCCTTGGTGAAGCCGTGGATGCCGGCCTTGGCGGCGGAGTAGTTGGTCTGCCCGAACGCGCCCTTCTGGCCGTTCACCGAGGAGACGTTGATGACGCGCCCCCAGCTGCGGTCCACCATGCCGTCCATCACCTGCTTGGTCATGTTGAAGCAGGAGTCCAGGTTGGTGCGCATCACCGCGTCCCAGTCGGCCTTGGTCATGCGCTTGAAGGTCATGTCGCGCGTGATGCCGGCGTTGTTCACCAGGATGTCGATCGCCCCGCACTCGGACTGGATGCTGCCCATCTTGCGCGCGCAGTCGTCGTAGTCCATGACGTCGACGGGAAACGCGGCGAAGGCGTAGCCGCGGCCCTTCATCTCCTCGAGCCATGCCTTGTACTTGGTGTTGGCCGGCGAATACGTCACCACGACGCGATAGCCGGCGTCGGCCATCTTGGTCGAGATCGTCTCGCCGAGGCCGCCCATGCCTCCGGTTACGACCGCGATCCTTTGCTTTGCCATACGCTCCTCCTGGGGAAGGGGGAGTCTACATCGACTTTTACATCATATGCATTCCGCCGTTCACCGAGATGTTGGCGCCGGTGATGTAGCCCGCCTCTTCCGAGGCGAGGAAGGCGACCACCGCGGCGATCTCCTCGGGCTGCGCGAGGCGGCCCATCGGAATGGTGGCGATGATCTGGTCGCGGATCTCCTGCTTGATGGCCTTCACCATGTCGGTCTCGACGTACCCCGGCGACACGGTATTCACTGTCACGCCTTTCTTGACAACCTCCTGCGCCAGCGCCTTGGCGAAGCCCGCCATGCCCGCCTTGGCCGCCGAATAGTTGGTCTGGCCGAACTGCCCCTTGATGGCGTTCACCGAGGAGATGTTGATGATGCGCCCCCAGCCGCGCTCGCTCATGCCGTCGATCACCTGGCGGGTGACGTTGAACACGCTGTTCAGGTTGGTGTTGATCACCGCCATCCAGTCCTGCTCGGTCATGCGCTTGAACACCGAGTCGCGGGTGATGCCGGCGTTGTTCACCAGGATGTCGACCGGGCCGACCACCGAGCGGATGTTGTAGAACATTTCCGCGGTCGAGTCGAAGTCGGCCACGTCGCCTTCGGCCGCGTGCACCTTGAATCCCTCGGCGCGCATGGCGCCGAGCCATTCCTGCTTCTTCTCGTAGCCCGGCAGGCAGCCGGCCACCACCGTGTGCCCGGACTGCGCGAAGCGCCGGCAGATGGCGCTGCCGATGCCCCCCATGCCGCCCGAGACGAACGCGATGCGCTGAATGACCGGCCGGCTCTGGATGCGCCAGCTTTCTTCCTGCGATGCTTCCATTACGTCGATTTTCATTTCTTCCTTTCTAGCGTTCCACGGCGAGGGCAACCCCCATGCCCCCGCCGATGCACAGCGAAGCGAGGCCGCGCTTTGCGTCCCGCTTTTGCATTTCATGTAGCAGCGTCACCAGCACGCGTGCGCCCGAGGCGCCGATCGGGTGGCCGAGCGCGATGGCGCCGCCGTTCACGTTCACCTTCTTCGTGTCCCAGCCCATCTGGCGGTTCACGGCGATGGCCTGGGCGGCGAATGCCTCGTTGATCTCCATGAGATCAAGGTCCTTCGGCTCCCAGCCGGCGCGCGCGAGGCAGCGCTTGGAAGCCGGCACCGGACCCATGCCCATGTACTTCGGGTCCACGCCGGCCGAGGCAAAAGCCCGGATGCGCGCAAGCGGCTTGAGCCCCAGCTCTTTCACTTTTTTCGAAGAAGCGAGGAGCACCGCTGCAGCGCCGTCGTTGATGCCCGAGGCATTGCCCGCCGTCACCGTGCCGCCCATGTCGAACGCGGGCTTCAGGGCCTTCATCGCCTCGAGCGTGGCGCCGTGCCGCGGATACTCGTCGTCGGCGAACACCGTGGGGCCCTTTCTCGTGGGGATCTCGACCGCGATGATCTCGTCCTTGAAGCGGCCGCCCTTTTGCGCCGCTTCGGTCTTGTTCTGGCTCGCGACGGCGAACTCGTCCTGCTCCTCGCGCGTTACCGCGTACTCCTTGGCGACGTTCTCGGCGGTCACGCCCATGTGATACTGGTTGTATACGTCCCACAGGCCGTCGACGATCATGGTGTCGACCATCTTGGCGTCACCCATGCGAAAGCCGTCGCGCGAGCCCATCATCGCGTGCGGCGACAGGCTCATCGATTCCTGTCCGCCGGCCACCACGATATCCGAGTCGCCGTGCGCGATGGCCTGCGCGCCCAGCATTGCCGCCTTGAGCCCGGAGCCGCACACCTTGTTTATGGTCATCGAAGGAATCATGTGCGGCAGGCCGGCGCGCATGGCGGCCTGGCGCGCCGGATTCTGTCCCACGCCCGCGGTCAGCACCTGGCCCAGGATCACCTCGGACACCTGCTCGGGCGCCACGCCGGCGCGCTCCAGCACCGTGCGGATCACGAGCGCGCCCAGCTCCGAGGCCGGCGTCTTCGCCAGGCTGCCGCCGAACTTGCCGATCGGGGTACGCGCTGCGCCGACGATGAAGATGTCTTCCATGGGGTGTCTCCTAGTGGATGCGCTGCTTCACATAGCGGCCGGGCGCCGCCTCGATGGGTCGATATTGGACATTTCCCGGCGCCGAAGGTGCCTCGCGCACTGCGCCGCCGTGCCGCGAAAGCCAATCCGACCAGACCGGCCACCAGCTGCCGCGGCGCTCTTTTGAAGATGTCAGGAATTCATCGGGGTCTTGCGGCGGAAGCTCCCCGCTCCAGTAGCTGCGGCGCTTCTTCGAAGGCGGATTGACCACGCCGGCGATGTGGCCGCTCGCGCCCAGCACGAAGGTCTTGTCCGCGCCGCCGAGCAGGCCGAGCGTGCGGTAGGCGGAGCGCCACGGCACGATGTGGTCTTCCCGCGTGGCGAGGACAAAGATGGGCAGCTCGATCTTTCCGAGGTCGACCGGCACGCCGCAGTTGGCGAGCGCGCCCGGCTCGCGCAGCCGGTTCTCCAGGTACATGTTGCGCAGGTAATAGCAGTACATCGGTCCCGGCAGGTTGGTGCTGTCGGCGTTCCAGTACAGCAGGTCGAACGCCGCCGGCGTCTCGCCGAGCAGGTAGTTGCTGACCACGTACGGCCACACGAGGTCGTTGGCGCGCAGGCTGGAAAAAACGAAGGCGAGATCCGACCCGGGCAGGATACCGCGCCGTCCGATGGTGGCTTCGCGCGCCGCTACGCTCGCCTCGTCCACGAACAGGCCGATCGGGCCCGGCTCGGCGAAGTCGAGCATGGCCGCGAGGAAGGTGGCGCTCGCCACGAGCTCTTCCCGTTTTTCGGACAGTACCGCGAGAGCCGCGCCCAGCAGCGTGCCACCGACGCAGAAGCCCAGCGCGTTGACCTTGTCGCTTCCCGCGATTTCCCGGGCGACCCTGAAGGCGCTGAACACGCCCATCTGCAGATAGTCGTCCCACGAGAGATGGCCCTGCTCGGGCCCGACATTGCGCCACGACACCATGAACACGGTCTGGCCGCTGGCCACGGCGTGCGCGACGAAGGAATTTTCCGGCTGCAGGTCCAGGATGTAGAACTTGTTGATGCACGGCGGCACCATGACGAGCGGGCGTTGCGCGACCTGGGCGGTCTTCGGCGCGTACTGGATGAGCTGGATCAGCTCGTTCTCGAAGACGACGCTCCCCGGCGTCAAGCCGAGGTTGCGGCCGACCTCGAACGCCGCCTCGTCGGTCTGGGCGATGCGGCCCCTTTGCACGTCGCCCATCAGGTTGGCGAGGCCGCGCGCCAGGCTTTCGCCGTTGGTGGCGCGGGCCTGCTCGAGCGCGGCCGGATTGGTCGCGGCAAAATTGGCAGGGCACATGGCATCGTTCCACTGTCTCACCGCGAAACGCGCGCGCTCGCGGGCCGCGGGGTCGAGCGCCGCGTGCTCCACGACCTCCTCGAGATACCGCGCGGCCAGCAGATAGGACTGCTTCAGGTAGTCGTAGTACGGGTTGTCGCGCCAGGCGGGATGCGCGAATCTGCGATCTGCGGGCGCCGTCGCGGCCGGCGGCTCGCTGCTGCGCCCCGACAGCATCGCGTTCCATAGCCCGGCCTGCTTTTCCAGATACGCGGACTGCAAAGCGCTGTTGGCGGATAGCCAAGGCATGGCCATGGCGCCGGGCGCTGAGGCCAGCACCCGCATCCACCCCTGGGTCAGCTCGTTGCTCGACTGCGAGATTGCGGCCAGCAGGGCGTCGGGGGAGCCGTGTTGCATGCGCGGGCGATTCTGCGCCGCACAAGACGCCTCGTCAAATGATTATCAAGTGGCTGAAAACTAGTCCTTTTTGCCCATGGTGCTCAGTGCGCCACCCAGGCACGAACGCCGGCGATTGCTGCAATGCCCAGCGCGATCAGCAGGGCCTGCGAGGCCGTGTCGCGCAGCTCCGGCTGCCGGTGCAAGCCCGGGATCAGGTCGGCGACCGCGACGTAAATCATGCTCGCGGCGACGATCCCCAGCAAGGTCGCCTCCCATTGCGCCACCAGCTGCAGCGAGAAATAGCCGAGCACCCCGCCGACCACCGTGGCCGCCGACGACAGCAGGTTCATCGCGAGCGCGCGGGCACGGCTGTAGCCCGAGTGCAGCAGGATCAGGAAGTCGCCCACTTCCTGCGGAATCTCGTGCGCGATGATGGCCGCGGCGGCGATGATGCCGAGCTCGGTGCTTTGCAGGAACGCCGCGGCGATGAGCAGTCCGTCGACGAAGTTGTGCACCGTATCGCCGACCACGATGAGCAGGCCGCTGCGGCCATGGTCGTTCGCGCCGGCGCGCGGGCCCGGCTGGTGCGGGTCGTGCACCTCGCAGTTTTCCGTATGGCAGTGGCGCCACAGCAGCAGCTTTTCCATCACGAAGAAAGCGAAGATGCCGCCCAGGATGGCGGTGGCGGCCTCGTGCGGGTCGCCGCGCTCGAAGGCGTGCGGGATGACTTCGAGGAACGCCGCCCCCAGCAGTGCGCCGATCGCGAAGGACACCAGCATCGGCACCCAGCTCGCGCGCAGCTTGAGCGAGAGCGCGGCCAGGCCGGCCGACAGCGTGCCGCCGGCCAGGCTGGCGGCCAGGATCCATCCGAGCGTCATGGGGGTGAGGATTCTACGTGAGCCAGATGAGCGCGGCCATGCGGCCGGTGCTGCCGTCGCGGCGATACGAGTAGAACCGTTGCGGCTCCGAGAAAGTGCAGAAGCCGCCGCCAAACACGCTTTGCACGCCCTCGCGCTTCAGGCGATGGCGCGCCACCGCGTACAGGTCGAGCAGCCAGTGGCCCGGCCGCGCCGGCGAAAATGCGTCTTTCTCCTCGAAGACGGCGCGCACCTCGTCGCCGACCTCGTAGACGCCCGGCCCGATGGCGGGCCCCATCCAGGCGATCAGGCGCCTGCCCGGTACCCCCATGGCCTCGATCGTCGCCTCGATCACGCCCGCCGCGAGCCCGCGCCATCCGGCGTGCGCGCCGCCCACCACGGTGCCCGCCTCGTCGGCGAGCAGCACGGGCATGCAGTCGGCCGCCTTGATGGCGCACACGGTTCCGGGGACGCGGGTGACGGACGCATCGCCTTCGCGTTCCATTGAAGAAGAGGAATCGAGGTCGATGACGGTTGTTCCGTGAACCTGCCGCAGCCAGCTCGGCTCGCGCGGCATGAGGGCGCGCAGCTCATCCTCGCGCGTGGTCCGCAGCGTCATCACCGCGCGCACCCGCAGCGGTGCGGGCCATTGCGGAACGATCAAGCCTCGCTCCTCAGGGTGTCGAGCAGGCGCTTCATGTCGCGAGGCAACGGCGAGCGCCAGGTCATCACTTGCCGCGTGCGCGGGTGCGTCAAGCTGAGCTCGGCGGCGTGCAGTGCCTGCCGCGGAAACGACAGCCCGTGGCGCGTGCCGCGCCGGTACACCGTGTCGCCTACCAGGGGATGGCGAATGTGCTGCAGGTGCACGCGAATCTGGTGCGTGCGCCCGGTCTCCAGGCGGCATTCGATCAGCGCCGCGTGGCCGAAGCGCTCGACCACGCGATACGCAGTGCGCGCCGGCTTGCCGCGCTGGGACACCGCCATGCGCACGCGCGAGCGCACATCGCGGCCGATGGCCGCGTCGACCGTGCCGCTCGCCGGCGGGTCCCCCTGCACCAGCGCGAGGTAGATGCGCCGCACGCTGCGCTCGGCGAGCTGGCGCGCGAGCTCGGCCTGCGCCTCGACGGTTTTCGCCACCACCAGCAGTCCGCTGGTGTCCTTGTCCAGGCGGTGCACGATGCCGGCGCGCGGCACGCCGGCCAGGCGCGGCGCGTGCGCGAGCAGCGCGTTGAGCAGCGTGCGGTCGGGCTGACCGGCGCCGGGGTGCACCACCAGCCCGGCCGGCTTGTCGATGACGATGAGGTCGGCATCCTCGTGCACGATCTTGAGCGGCATGCGCTGCGCCTTGGGCGCCGCCGCCTCAGGCACGGGCGGCGGCTCCAGCACGATGCGCTCGCCGCCCATGACGGCGTCACGCGCCCCCGCGTGCCGGCCGTCGAGCGTAATATGCCCGGCCTTCAGCCAGGCCTGCAGCCGGTTGCGCGAGTATTGCGGGAACACGCGCGCGAGCGCCTGGTCGAAACGCAGGCCGCCGAGCGCGGCGGGCACGGTCGCCGTCATGGCGGCGGCAAAGCCCTCCTCCCAGTCCGAGTCGCTATAATTTTTGCTTCCCATGCGCTCAAGTCTACTTGCTGTGCTCGCCGCGCTGGTCGTCGCGGGCTGCGGCATCTTCTCCGGTCAGGACCCCGACGAAACCATCGGCTGGTCGGCGCAGCGCCTGTACGGCGAGGCGAAGGACAGCATGGCGTCGAAGCAGTGGGACCAGGCGATCAAGTATTTCGAGAAGCTGGAGGCGCGCTTTCCCTACGGACGCTTCGCGCAGCAGGCCCAGCTCGAGGCGGCCTATTGCCACTGGAAGGCCGACGAGCGCGGCGCAGCGCTCGCTGCCGCCGACCGCTTCATCAAGCTTTATCCCAACCATCAGCACCTCGACTACGCGTACTACCTCAAGGGCCTGATCAACTTCAACGACGATCAGGGACTGCTCGGCTTTCTTGCCTCGCCCGACATGAGCGACCGCGACCCCAAAGCGTCGCGCGAGGCGTTCGAAGCGTTCCGCGAAGTGGTGGCGCGCTTTCCGCAGTCGAAGTACGCCGCGGACGCGGCGGCGCGCATGCGCTATCTCGTCAATGCCCTCGCCTCGCACGAAGTGCACGTGGCGCGCTACTACATGAAGCGCACGGCGTACATAGCCGCCGCCAACCGCGCGCAGTACGCCATCCAGCATTATCCGCAGGCGCCGGCGGTGGAAGAAGCGGTGTTCATCCTGGTGAAGGCCTACGACGCCCTCGGCATGCCGGAGCTGCGCGACGCGGCCGATCGGGTGATGCAGAAAAATTTTCCCGACAGCCCCTACCTCAAGCCGGGCGGCGTCAAGCCCGACGTGCCCTGGTGGCGGCTGTGGGATCCGCAGTGGTGAAGATCCTGGTCACCGGCGCGGCCGGGATGATCGGCCGCAAGCTCGTCCAGCGCCTCGAGGGCGAGCTTACGCTGCACGACGTGGTGCAATTCCAGGCCGAGGCCAGGACCGTGGTTTCGGACCTATCCGTCCCGGGTGTAGCGGAGGCGCTGATCGCCGAGCGCCCGGCGCTGATATTCCACCTGGCAGCCGTGGTTTCGGGAGAGGCGGAGGCGGACTTCGACAAGGGCTACCGCGTCAACCTGGAGGGCACGCGGCGTCTTCTCGAAGCCATCCGGCAGGCAGGCGGCGGCTACCGGCCCCGGCTGGTCTTCGCCTCGTCGATCGCGGTGTTCGGTGCGCCGTTTCCCGAGGCCATAAATGATGAGTTCCTGAGCGCGCCGCTCACGAGCTACGGCACGCAAAAGGCGATCGGCGAGCTGCTGCTGGCGGACTACAGCCGGCGCAGCTTTGTCGACGGCATTGGCATCCGGTTACCCACGATCTGCGTGCGTCCGGGCCGGCCGAACCAGGCCGCCTCGGGATTCTTCTCCGGCATCATCCGCGAGCCGCTGAACGGCGAGCAAGCCGTGCTGCCGGTGCCCGAGACGGTGCGCCACTGGTTCGCCTCGCCGCGCGCCGCGGTCGGGTTCCTGCTGCACGCCGCCGCGCTGCCGGAAGAGCGGCTCGGCGCGCGGCGCAGCCTCAACATGCCGGGCGTTTGCGCGAACGTGGGCGAGCAGATCGCCGCGCTCAGGAAAATCGCCGGCGAGCGCACCGCGGCGCTCATCCGCCGCGAGCCGGACCCCACGATCGCGCGCATCGTCGCCGGCTGGCCGCAGAACTTCGATGCCAGGCGCGCGCTGTCGCTCGGCTTTCGCGCCGACGCCAGCTTCGAGGACATCATCCGTATTCACATCGAGGAGGAGGCGGCGCGAAAAAGCCCTCCACCTCGGCCAGCTCGCGCGTGAGCTTCATGCGCGGCAGGCTCGCCAGGATGCGGCGCCCGTAAGGTTTCGACAGCAGGCGCGGGTCGCAGAGCACGAGCACGCCGCGGTCGGTCTCGTCGCGGATCAGGCGCCCCGCCCCCTGCTTGAGCTGCAGCACCGCCTGCGGCAGCTGCAGGTCGTTGAAGGGGTTGCCGCCCTGGGCGCGCAGGCCCTCGATGCGCGCGGCGAGCACGGGGTCGTCGGGCGGCGCGAACGGCAGCTTGTCGATCACCACCACCGACAGCGCTTCGCCGCGCACGTCGACGCCCTCCCAGAATGACTGGCTGCCCAGGAGCACGGCATTGCCCAGGCTGCGAAAGCGCGCCAGCAGCTCGCTGCGCGAGCCGGTCCCCTGCGCGAGCAGCGGAAACGGCAGCCGGCCGTGCAGCAGCTCGTGCGCGCGGCGCAGCGCGCGCAACGTGGTGAACAGCAGGAACGCCCGGCCGCCGCTCGCGCGCAGCACCGGGAGCACGGCCTCGATCATCCCCTCGGTGAAGCCTGCGTCGTTGGGATCGGGGGGCAGGCCCTTGGGCAGGTAGAGCAGCGCCTGCTGCTGGAAATCGAACGGGCTGGACCAGCGACGCGCCTGCGCCTGGGGCACGCCGAGCTCGCGCGTGAAATGGCCGAAATCCTCTCCCACCGCCAGGGTGGCGGAGGTAAAGATCCAGGCGCGCGGGTGATCGCTCATCTGCTTCTTGAACAGCTCCGCCGAGGAAAGCGGGGTCACGTGCAGCTGCACCGCATGGGCGAAAACCTCCGCCCAGCGCACCTCGCTCGCCGCGTCGCCTTCGCGCAGGCGGATGAGCGTGTGCAGCGCCGCCGTCGCGCGGCGCGCGCAGGAATCGATGCCCTCCGAGCGCCCCGCCTGCGCCGCAAGCGCTTCCTCGATCTGGTGCAGGCAGCCGTTCAATTTCTCGACGCCCGCCTCGAACCCGGGCAGGCGCATCGCCTGGGTCCAGGCAAAGCGCGCCGGCGTCTCGCCGAAGGCAAGACGCAGGTCGCGCGCCGCCTTTTCCAGCCGGCCGGCGAGGCCGTCGAGCTCGGGCGAGCCGCCGCCCGCGGCACGCAGCTCCACGCGCGTGTCGCGCGCGAGCTCGACGAGCTGCGCGCTCGACAGCGTCTCGCCGAAGAACATGCGCGCGGTCTCGGGAAGCTGGTGCGCCTCGTCGAAGATCACCGTGTTGCACGCCGGCAGCAGCTCGGAGATGCCCTCCTCGCGCAGCACGAGGTCGGCGAAGAACAGGTGGTGGTTGACCACCACCACGTCGGCGGCGAGCGCATTCTTGCGCGCGCGCATCACGAAGCAGTCGCGGTAATCCGGACAGCCCTGCCCCAGGCAGTTGTCGCGCGTGGAGGTGGCATGCATCCACACCGGCGCGTCCTCGGGCACATCGGCAAGGTCGGCGCGATCGCCGGTGGCGCTCACCGCAGCGAAGCGCTCGATGCGGCGCAACTGTGCGGCTTCCTCGCGGCTTGCCAGGCGCGCCTCGCTGGCGGCACGGCGCAGCCGGTACAGGCACACGTAGTTGGCCCGGCCCTTCAATACCGCGGCCGAAGCGCCGGAGGCGAGCGCGCCTCGCACCGCCGGCAGGTCGCGCTCGAAAAGCTGGTCCTGCAGCGTCTTGGTGCCGGTGGAGACGATCACTTTGCCGCCGCCTAGCAGCGCCGGCACGAGGTACGCGAAGGTTTTGCCGGTGCCGGTGCCCGCTTCGGCGACCAGCACGCCGGTCGCCTGGATGGCCGCGCCGATCGCGGCTGACATTTCAAGCTGCTGCGCGCGCAGGCGGAATCCCGGGACGGCGGCTGCGAGCGGCCCGGCGGCGGCGAAAGCGCGCTCGAGCGCCTCCTTCAAGGCGCCAGCTCCTCGATTTTCAGCCAAACGCGGCGTGCCTCGTAAGAGCGCGACCGGCTGCCGGAGGCAAGGCCGCGGTCGTCGCGGGCGGCGCTCGCCAGTGCGCTGCCGACCTCGAACCACTCCCCCAGCCGCGCGCTCACGGTCGTCGCCATGCGGCTTTGCCGGTCGAAGGATTCTTTCTGCGACGCGATGTCGACCAGCACGTGGGCGCCGGAGAGCCGCGGCACGGCCTCGAATCCGGTCGCGGTTTCCCAGACCCCGCCGGGCACCGGCATGGCCTGTCCGGCCATGATGAAGGCGCGGCCGCCTTCGAGCACCTGGATACGCTGGTCCACGCGCTCATCGCTGCGGCGCTGCCGGTCGTCGCCGCGCAGCTCGAGCTGCGCGCCGCGGTTGCCGATGCGGCCGCCGGCCCGCAGGTCGCGGCTCTCGGCGGCCCCGGCATCGTCGAAGCGCACCGAGATCTGCAGGCGGCGCAGCGGCCGGTCGATGCCGGCGAGCGCCTGCTTCAGCTCGGCCAGGTTTTCGGGGCTGGTGCGCACGATGAGCTGGCCTCGCTGGCCGGTGAGGGTGGCCCCCGGCTCGAGCAGCGGCCGCAGGACCGGCAACACCTGCTCCACCGTGCGATGGCGCAATGGAAGGAATTCGAGCGCGTGCTGGCCGGCGGCGTGAACGGCAAAGCAGGCGAGGATGGCGGCAAGCCCGGAGCGCATCATGTTCAGCATTCAACGCGCGGGATGCCGCAGCGTCTACGCAAAGGACTAATGTAGCGTCGATTTAGGCTCGAGCCGGCTCCAGCGCGCGCCGAGCTTGGCGACCACGGCGCGAAATTCCCAGGGCAGCTCCCGCATCGCCGAGAGCCGCAACAGGTTTTCCCGGATGCGATCCGCGCTCGACGGGCAGCCGCATTCGGCGAATCGGGTCATGAGCGCCAGGGTCCCGGCCAGGAGCGCCCTGGCTTGCGGATCATCCATGCAGAAAATGATAACGACTCTCATTGACAATAACAATGAGAGTCATTATCTTTTACCATCCTAACCGCTCGGGACTCCCATGCGCATCCTTTTCTGCAGTGTCTCCATGGCCTTGGCCAGCCTGGTGCTCGCCGGTGGCGCGGCCGCGCAAGACAAGGTCGTCAACATCTACTCCTCGCGGCATTACCAGACCGACGAGGCGCTGTATTCGGGCTTCACCAAGAAAACCGGCATCAAGGTAAACCGCATCGAGGCCGGCGAAGACGCGCTGGTGGAACGCATCCGCAACGAAGGCGCGCGCAGCCCGGCGGACGTGCTGATCACGGTGGACGCCGGCCGGCTGTGGCGCGCCCAGGAAATGGGACTGTTCCAGCCGGTAAAATCCGCGCTCCTTGAATCGCGCATACCGCAAAGCTTCCGCGAGCCCGGCGGCCAGTGGTTCGGCTTTTCCATGCGGGCGCGCGTGATCGCCTACAACAAGGCGAAAGTGGAGCCCGCCGAGGTGAAAAGCTACGAGGCGCTCGCGCAGCCCAAATGGAACGACCGCATCTGCGTGCGCTCGTCCACCAACATCTACAACCTGTCGCTGATGGGCGCGCTCATCGACCGCCTGGGCGAGGCCAAGGCGCAGGAATGGGCGCGCGCGGTGCAGGAGAACATGGCGCGCGCGCCGAAGGGCGGCGACACCGACCAGCTGAAAGCCGTCGCCGCCGGCGAATGCGACATCGCCATCAGCAACCACTACTACTATGCCCGGCTGGCGCGCTCGAGCAAGCCGGACGAGAAGGCCGTGGCCGAGAAGATCGGCATCGTCATGCCGACGCTCGCGGGCAGCGGCACCCACGTGAACATCTCCGGCGCCGGGGTGCTCAAGCATGCGCCGCATCGCGATGCTGCGGTGGCGTTCCTTGAATACCTGGCGAGCGATGAGGCGCAGCGCTATTTCGCCGACGGAAACAACGAGTGGCCGGTAGTCAGCTCCGCCCGCGTCGTCAATCCCGTGCTCAACTCGCTGGGCGAATTTTCGTACGACCCGATCAACGTGGCGGTGCTGGGACGCAACCAGCCGCTCGCGCAGAAGATTTTCGACCGGGTAGGCTGGAAGTAGCGCGACTACGGCGCGCCGGTGCGTACCAGCCGGCGCGATACGAGGATCACCGGGATCAGCCCGGCGGCGACGATGACAAGCGATGGTATCCCGGCCTCGGCCAGGCGCTCGTCCTTGGCCAGGTTGTAGGCTTCTATGGCCAGCGTGTCGAAATTGAAGGGACGCAAGGCGAAGGTCGCCGGAAGCTCCTTGAGCACGTCGACGAAAACCAGCAGCGCGGCGGTGGCCAGCGTAGGGGCAAGCAGCGGCGCATGCACCTGGAGCAAGGTGCGCGTGGACGATGCGCCCAGCGAGCGCGAAGCGTCTTCCATGCTTGGCGTGATCTTGGCGAGCCCCGCTTCCGTGGTCTGGAGCGCGACCGCGAGCAGGCGCACGAGATAGGCATAGATCAGCGCCGTTACCGTGCCGGTCAGCAGCAGGCCAACCTTCATGGCGAAGGCCTGCTCCAGCCAATCGGCCAGCAGGTTGTCGAGGCGGCCCAGAGGCACCAGCACCCCTATGGCAATCACCGCCCCGGGCACCGCGTAGCCCAAGCTCACGAAGCGGTTGACGACCGCGACCGCGCGGCTGCGCGAAGTGCGCGCGGCGTAGGCCATCGTGAGGGCGAACAGCACCGCGATGAGGGCCGTCATTGCCGCCAGTGAAAAGCTGTTGGTAATCAAGCCGAGCATTCGTGTCCCGCTCGCGCCCGTCTCGCTCCACGCGAGGCGTCCAAGAAGCGCAGCCGGCAACGCAAAGCCGAAAACCACCGGCGCGCCGCAAGCGAGGGTTGCCGCTGCCCCCGACCACCCCCGCAGCCGAGTCGGCGGCGCCGGCTTCCTCGGCGCCACCCCGTAGTAGGCCGCGCGGCCGCGATTCGCCCGCTCGAGCGCGAGCACCACGACGACGAATGCCAGCAGGCAGGCCGAAAGCTGGGCCGCCGCCACGGCGTCGCCCATCGAAAGCCAGGCCTTGAAGATGCCGGTGGTGAACACCTCCACCGCGAAGTAGGACACGGTGCCGAAATCGGCTAGCGTTTCCATCAGCGCGAGCGAGGCGCCCGCCGCGATCGCAGGCCGCGCAAGGGGCACGGCGACGCGGAAGAACGCGCCCCAGGCGCCGTAGCCGGCGAGCCGGCCGGCTTCGATGGCGCTGCGCGGCAGCTCGTTGAACGCCGTACGCGCGATGAGGTAGACGTACGGGTACATGGCGAACGACAGCATGGCGGCGGCGCCGGCCAGCGAGCGGATCTCCGGGAACCAGTAGTCCCGGGCCCCCCAGCCGGTGAGCTCGCGCAGCGCCGTCTGCACCGGCCCGGTGAACTGCAGCCAGTCCGTATAGGCGTAAGCCATGACGTAAGCCGGTACGGCAAGCGGCAGCATCAGCGCCCATTGCAGCGTATCGCGCCCGGGGAACCGGTAGGCCGTGATTAGCCAGGCCGAGAGCACCCCCATGGAGATCACGCCCCAGGCGACGGCAAGCAAGAGCAGCCCGGTGTTCCAGACATAGCGCAGCAGCCCCGTATCAATGAGGTGCCGCCAGGTCTCGCCGCCCCCCTGGAACACGCTGGCGAGCACCAGCGTCACCGGCAGCGCGAGCGCCACGCCGATGGTCAACGCCAAGCTGCCGAGGAGCCCGAGTCTTTTCAAATTATTGATAAGAAAGGCTATGTTATTCTAACAAGAATGATTCTTAATTCAGCACAGCTTGAAGTCACCGGCCTGCGCCACGCGTATGGCGATCATGAAGTGGTGCGCGGCCTGTCGTTCACGCTGTCGCGCGGCACGATCGGCTGCCTGCTCGGCCCCAGCGGCTGCGGCAAGACCACGGTCCTGCGCTGCATCGCCGGCTTCGAGAGCGTGCAAGAGGGCGAGATCCGCCTGGGCGGGCAGCTGGTGTCCCGGCCCGGGCTCACCGTCCCGCCCGAAAAGCGGCGCATCGGCATGGTGTTCCAGGACTACGCGCTGTTCCCGCACCTGCGCATCGCCGACAACATCGCGTTCGGCCTGCACGGCTGGCCGGAGGAGGAGCGCGCGGCGCGCCTGCGAGAGCTGGCCGAGCTGGTCGGGCTGTCGAAGGTGCTGCGCCGCTATCCGTTCGAGATGTCGGGCGGCCAGCAGCAGCGCGTGGCGCTGGCGCGCGCCCTGGCGCCGCGTCCGGAGCTGCTGTTGCTCGACGAGCCGTTCTCCAACCTCGACGTAGAGCTGCGCGAACGGCTGTCGCTGGAGGTCCGCGACATCATCCGCGCGAGCGGCGCGACCGCCATCCTGGTCACGCACGACCAGAACGAGGCGTTCGCCGTGGCCGACGAGATCGGCGTCCTGCACCGCGGCTGCATCCAGCAGTGGGACACCGCCTACAACCTGTATCACCGTCCAGCGAACCGCTTTGTCGCGGACTTCGTCGGCCAGGGCGTGTTCCTCCCGGCGCGCGCGCTCGGGCCGAGCGAGCTCGAAATCGAGCTCGGCGTGCTGCACGGCGCGGCCGCGGCCGAAGGCAGCATGGTAGAGGTGCTGCTGCGCCCGGACGACGTGGTGCACGACGATGCGGCCTCGACGCAGGCCGAAGTGGTGCACAAGGCGTTTCGCGGCGCCGACATCCTCTACACGCTGCGCCTTGCGAGCGGCCGCAAGGTGCTCGCGCTGGTACCCAGCCACCACAACCATGCCCTGGGCGAGCGCATCGGCATCCGCCTCGACGTCGACCACGTCGTGGCGTTTCAGCCGGAGACCTGATCCTTTAGGTTGTAGATGGCGCGCAGCTCGAAGCTGACGGCCCTGCCGCGCAGCGACGGCGGCACCGGCACCTGTGCCTGCGCCCGCCTGAACATCTCCAGCGCCTGCCGGTCCAGCACCGCGTGCCCCGAGCTTTTTTCGACGGCCAGCGAAACCGCGCCATCCGCGCCGATGTCCAGGCGCACGCGCACCTCGCCTTCCCAGTTGTTTTCCCGCGCAAGCGGCGGGTAGCGGTTATGGCCGCGTGCCGCGTTGATGAGCGCCAGCCGGTACTGCTCGCGCGTGAGGGCTTCGAGCTGCTCGGCGGTGGGTCCGGGCGCCGGCGTGGGTTCTACTCTCGCAATCGTCGGTGACGCGGGCGCGGGTGGCCTTACCGGTTCAGGCTGAGGATCCGGCTTGGATTCGGGTTGAGGCTCGGGCGCCGGCTTGGCCACCGGGGCGGGCGGCGGCGGCTTTGGGCGCGCTATGGGCTTGATCACCGGCCTGGGCGGCGGCGCGGGCCTTACGGGCTCGACCTTGGGCGCAGGCGGCGGAGGCGCGGGCGGCGCAGGCGCGGGCGGCGCAGGCGGCTCGACCAGCCGCGCTTCCAGCGGCGGCGGCGCCGCCGGCTTCCCGGCCCTGCGCTCCGGCGACAGGCCGAACAAGATCACTCCATGCAACGCAATCGAGAGCGCGATCGCGTAATGGAGCGTGCGGTTCATGGGCGACCGTGCAGCGCCCTCCATACTTTTTCCGGGGTGAGCGGCATCTCCAGGTGCAGCACGCCCTTGTCGCTGAGCGCGTCGAGCACCGCGTGCACCACGGCCGGCGCGGCGCCGATGGTGCCGAGCTCGCCGCAACCTTTGACGCCCAGCAGGTTGGTGCGGCAGGGAATGCTTTCGTCGAAGGTGGCGTGCAACGGCGGGAACTGGTCGGCGCGCGGCACGCAGTAGTCCATCATCGAGCCCGTGAGGAGCTGGCCGCTGGCGCCGTCGTACACCGCCTGCTCGTAGAGCGCCTGGCCAGCGCCCTGCGCCACCCCGCCGTGGATCTGCCCCTCGACGATGGCATGGTTGATGATGCGCCCGATGTCGTCGCAGCTCGTAATGCGCGCAAGGCGCACCTCGCCGGTATCGGGATCGACTTCAACTTCGCATACCTGGGCGCCGTTGGGCCACGACGGCGTCGACGGCGTCTCGGTCGCCGAGACGCGGATCACGTTGCGGGGTTGCCTCCCGGCAATCTCGGAAAGGGAAACCGAGCGATCGGTGCCCGCAATGCGGAACCGGCCCTCATGGAATTCGATGTCCGAGGCCGCCGCTTCGAGCGCTTCGGCGGCGAGCTCGCTGCCGCGCGCGATCAGGCGGCGCCCCGCAGCCACCAGCGCCGAGCCGCCGACGAACGCCGAGCGCGAGCCCACGCTGCCCACGCCGTTGGCCCGGTCGGTATCACCCTGAATGATTTTTATGCATGTGGCCGGCACTCCGAGAAGCTCGATGACGAGCTGGGTATAGCTGGTTTCCAAGCCTTGGCCCATGGCCTGGGTGCCCGAAAATACGGTCACCGTGCCATCCGCGCGAACCTCGATGTCGACGGTCTCGCTGGGTATGGCGCCGGTCCACTCGAGGTAGACGGAAATGCCGCGCCCCCGCAGCAAGCCGCGGCGCTGCGACTCGGCGCGCCGCCCTTCGAAGCCCTTCCAATCGGCCGCCGCAAGCGCCTGGTCGAGGATGCGCGGGAAGTTGCCGCTGTCGTAGACATCGCCCAGGTGCGTGCGCCACGGAAACTCGTGCGGCGCGATCAGGTTGCGCCGGCGTACCTCGACCGGATCGAGCCGCATTTCGCGCGCCGCCTTCTCCACCAGCCGCTCCATGAGAAAGTTGGCCTCCGGGCGGCCGGCGCCGCGGTACGCGCCGGTAGCCATGGTGTGCGTCAGCACCGCCCTGACGCGGTAGTGCACCGCCGGGACGCGGTACACGGTCGTCTGCACCTTGGGGCCGAGAGCGAGCGGGATGATGGCCGACGAGCCCACCGGCAGCGCGCCGATGTTGCCCAGCATCTGCATGCGCAGCGCGAGGATGCGGCCGTCGCGCTCGAGCGCGAGGCTCGCGGTGAAGTGCTGGTCGCGGCCCATGTGCGCGCCGAGGAACTCCTCGCTGCGCTCGCCGCGCCAGCGCACCGGCCGGCCCAGCTTGCGCGCCGCGTGGCACACCAGCGCGTCCTCGGGCGCGAGGCCGGTCTTCATGCCGAAGCCGCCGCCGATGTCGCCGTTCACCACGCGAAAGTCCTCCGGCCTTGCGCGGAACACCGCGGCCAGCAGCTCGCGCGCCCCGGTGGGCGTCTGGTTCTGCGTGTACAGGGTGGTGCGCCCGCCCTCCACTACGCCGATGCAGGCGCGCGGCTCCATCGCCACGGCGATCAGGCGCTGGTTGTGCAGCTCGAGCGTCGTGACATGCGCGGCTCCGGCAAATGCTTTATCGACCGACTCTGCATCCCCGTAGGTCGCTTCCGCGGCCACGTTGCCCGCGGCCTCCGGCCACACGAGCGGTGCGCCGGGCGCGATGGCCGCAACCGCATCGGTCACGCAGGGAAGGTCCTCGTACTCCACCACGGCGAGCTCGGCCGCGTCCTGCGCCTGGGCGCGCGTCTGCGCGATCACCGCCACAACGGGTTGCCCGACGTAGCGCACCACGTCTTCGGCGAGCAGCGTGCGCGGCGGCGCCGCCATCGGCGAGCCGTCGGCGCGCTTGAACGCGGGCGGAAACGGGATGTGTCCGACGCCGTCGGCGCGCAGGTCGGCCATGGCCCAGGCCGCGATCACGCCTGGTGCGCTTCTTGAAGAACTTAAATCAGTAGAAACGATGCGAGCGTGCGCATGCGGCGAGCGCAGCACCACCAGCCATGCCTCGCCCGGGAACTCGCGGTCGTCGCTGAACCGGCCTTTGCCGGCGAGCAGCCGGTCGTCCTCGATGCGCTTCTGCGAGCGCGCGGCGCCGAAGCGCGCCGACGCGGGGTCGAACTGGACCTGCAATTCGGGTGCGTTCATCTACCAGGGAAGTGGCGGAGAGAGAGGGATTCGAACCCCCGGTACGGATAACCGTACAACAGATTTCGAGTCTGCCGCATTCGACCACTCTGCCATCTCTCCGCGGCCGACGAGGGGGCATTCTAGCAGGTGAGCTTTTCGCGCCCTTCCATGTAGGGGCGTAATGCGCTCGGCACGGTGACCGAGCCGTCCGCGTTCTGGAAATTCTCCAGGATCGCCACCAGCGTGCGCCCGACCGCAAGGCCAGAGCCATTCAGCGTATGGACAAGCTCGGTCTTGCCTTTGTCGTTCCTGAAGCGCGCCTGCATGCGGCGCGCCTGGTAGGCCTCGAAGTTGGAGCACGAGCTGATCTCGCGGTAGGCCTTCTGCGCCGGCAGCCACACCTCGAGGTCGTAGGTCTTGGCCGCCGCGCCCCCCATGTCGCCGGCGCACAGCGCCATCACCCGGTAGGGCAGCTCGAGCTTCTTGAGGATGGTTTCCGCATGCGCGGTCAGCTGCTCGAGATGTTCGTAGGATTCTTCGGGCCGAACCACCTGGACCAGCTCCACCTTGTCGAACTGGTGCTGGCGGATCATGCCGCGCGTGTCCTTGCCGTAGGAGCCGGCCTCGGAGCGAAAGCACGGCGTATGGCAGACGAACTTGAGCGGCAGGCGCTCCAGCGGGAGGATCTCGTCGCGCACGATGTTGGTGATCGGCACCTCGGCGGTCGGAATCAAATACCACTTCTCCTCGCCGCGCGGCACAGGAAACAGATCTTGCTCGAACTTCGGCAGCTGCCCGGTGCCGTACATGCTTTGCGCGTTCACGAGGTAGGGCGCGTACACCTCGGTGTAGCCGTGCTCGCGGGTGTGCACGTCGAGCATGAATTGCGCGATGGCGCGATGCAGCCGGGCGAGGCCGCCCGTCATGAGCGAAAAGCGCGCGCCGGCGATCTTGGTCGCCGCGGCGAAGTCGAGCTGGCCCAGCCCCTCGCCCACGTCGACGTGGTCCTTCACCGGGAAATCAAAGGTGCGCGGCGCACCCCAGCGGCGCTGCTCGACGTTGTCGTCCGCGGAGGCGCCGGCGGGCACGCTGTCGTGCGGCGGATTCGGAATGACCGCCAGAAATTCATGCAGGCGCTGCTGCGCCTGCTCCAGCCGCTTCTCGAGCTCGCCCAGGCGCGCATTCTGCGAGCCCGCTTCGGCCATCAGCGCCGCCGCGTCCTCGCCTTTCGCCTTCGCCTGCCCGATGCGCTTGGCGAAGGCGTTGCGCGATGCCTGCAGGCCCTGCGTTTCGTTCTGTATCTGCTTTCTTTCCGCTTCGAGCGAAGCGAACGTTTCCCGGTCGAAGACGTAGCCGCGCGCGGCGAGGCGCGCGGCGACGGCGTCCACGTCGGCACGGAGGAGCTGGATGTCGATCATTTGCGGTTTCTCAGCTGCTGCAGCTTTTCGCGAATCCTGATTTCCAGCCCGCGCTCGGTCGGCCGGTACCACTCGGCCGGCGCCATGCCCTCGGGGAAGTAATTCTCGCCGGCGGCGTAAGCGCCCTCTTCATCGTGCGCGTAGCGGTAGCCCTTGCCGTATCCCAGGTCCTTCATCAGGCGCGTGGGGGCGTTGCGCAGGCGCATCGGCACCGGCCGGGTGGCGTCGCCGGACACGAAAGCGCGGGCCGCATTATAGGCTTCGTAAACCGCGTTCGACTTCGCCGCCGCGGCGAGGTAGATCACCGCCTCGGCCAGGGCCAGCTCGCCTTCCGGCGAGCCCAGCCGCTCGTAGGTCTCGCAGGCGTCCAGCGCGAGGCGCAGGCTGCGCGGATCGGCCAGGCCCACATCCTCCACCGCCATGCGCACCAGCCGCCGCCCGACGTAAAGCGGATCGGCGCCCCCGTCGAGCATGCGCACCATCCAGTAAGGGGCCGCGTCCGGATCCGAGCCGCGCACCGACTTGTGCAGCGCCGAGATCTGGTCGTAGAACTGCTCGCCGCCCTTGTCGAAGCGCCGCAGGTTCTGCGCCAGCAGGCGCTCCACCTGCGCCCCGTCGACCGTGTCGGCGCCGGAATTGCGGATGATCTCCACCGCGTTGAGCAGCTTGCGCGCGTCGCCGTCGGCGAAGCCGATCAGGCGCGCAGCGGCTTCGTCATCGGCTTTAAGGGGTGTTCTTTTCAAAAGAACGTGAAGTTCGTCAGGAGTCAGAGGCTGCAGTACATAAACCGCCGCCCGCGAAAGCAGCGCGCTGTTGACCTCGAAAGAAGGGTTCTCGGTGGTGGCGCCGACGAAGGTGATCAGGCCGCGCTCGACGTAGGGCAGGAAGGCGTCCTGCTGCGCCTTGTTGAAGCGGTGCACCTCGTCGACGAACAGGATGGTGTGTCGCCCGGAGCGCGCCAGCTCGGCTTCGGCCGCCTGCATCGCCTCGCGGATGTCCTTGACGCCCGAGAACACGGCGGAAAGGGCGATGAACTCGGCGTCGAAAGTCTTCGCCATGAGGCGCGCGAGCGTGGTCTTGCCCGAGCCCGGCGGCCCCCACAGGATCATCGAGTGCGGCTTGCCGGACTCGAAAGCAAGGCGCATCGGCTTGCCCGGACCGAGCAGGTGCGGCTGCCGCACCACGTCGTCGATCGACTTCGGGCGCAGCGCCTCGGCGAGCGGCGCGGCCGGCTCGGCCTTGCCGAAAAGGTCGCTCACTTTTCCCCGAGGACGTCGGCCCCCGGCGGGGGCTCGAAGCGGAACTCCCCCGGGTCGATCTTCGGATTGCGCTGCAGGTTGCTGAAGCCGAGCCGTGTGGTGTGGCCGAAGTGGTCCACCAGCTCCATCGCCTGCACGCCCTGCGGGCCGAAACCCATGCGCACCACCTCGAACCCGGCCTCGGGCTCCTTGGGCCGCGCCTGCATCCATTCCAGCCCGTCGCGGCTGCCCGCGTCGCGCAGCTCGAAGGCCTTCTCGACATCGCTCGCGCCGGCGAGCAGCGCCGCAGGCGTCGAGCCGAGCGCGCGCGACAGGCGGCGCACGGTGACCTGGTTCAGGTCGCGATCGTAGATCCATACGCGCTCGCCGTCGCCGACGATGAGCTGGTCCACCGGCTTGGCGTAGGTCCAGCGAAAGCGCCCCGGCCGCTGGAACACGAAGCTGCCGCTCGACTCCTGCACGAGCTTGCCCTCGCGCCCGTAGACCTTCTGCTCGAAATCGGCACGCGCCGACTGCGTGTCGCGCAGGAAGGTCTTGAAGCGGTCGAGACTGTCCGCGTGCGCCGCGAACATGACAAATGCGAGGGGCAGGAGAAAAAACTTCATCAGGCCAAGCTTACTCCGCCTTCGCCGGGACCAATACCTCGCGGTTGCCGTTGGTCTGCATCGCAGACACCATGCCGGCGCGCTCCATGTCCTCGATCAGGCGCGCGGCGCGGTTGTAGCCGATGCGCAGGTGGCGCTGCACCAGGGAAATGGACGGCCGGCGCGTGCGCAGCACGATCTCCACCGCCTGGTCGTACAGCGGGTCTTTTTCCCCGGTCGGCTCGCCGGAAGCGTTTAGGCCCGGCTCGTCGGAACCCGCGGGCTCCAGCACCTCGCCGAGGTACTCGGGCTTGGCCAGGCTCTTCAGGTGCTCCACCACCTTGTGCACCTCGTGGTCGGCGACGAAAGCGCCGTGCACGCGCTGCGGCAGCCCGGTGCCCGGAGGCAGGTAGAGCATGTCGCCCGAGCCGAGCAGCGCCTCGGCGCCGGACTGGTCGAGGATGGTGCGCGAATCCACTTTGGAGGACACCTGGAACGCGATGCGGGTGGGGATGTTCGCCTTGATAAGGCCGGTAATCACGTCGACCGAGGGCCGTTGCGTGGCGAGAATCAGGTGGATGCCCGCGGCGCGCGCCTTCTGCGCCAGGCGCGCGATCAGCTCCTCGACTTTCTTGCCGACCACCATCATCAGGTCGGCGTGCTCGTCGATCACCAGCACGAGGTGCGGCAGGGGCTGGATCGGCTGCGGCTCGCCCGCATCCAGGGTGAACGGATCGTCCAGCTTGCGGCCCTGCTTCTCGGCCTCTGCGACCTTGTGGTTGAAGCCCGACAGGTTGCGCACCCCGAGCCAGTTCATCAGCTTGTAGCGCCGGTCCATCTCCGCCACGCACCAGCCCAGGGCGTTGGTCGCCTGCTTCATGTCGGTGACCACCGGCGCGAGCAGGTGGGGGATGTCCTGGTAGACCGAGAGCTCGAGCATCTTCGGGTCGATCAGGATGAGGCGCACGTGCGGCAGCTCGGCCTTGTAGAGCAGCGACAGGATCATCGCGTTCAGCGCCACCGACTTGCCCGAGCCGGTGGTGCCGGCGACCAGCAGATGCGGCATGCGCGCGAGGTCGGCGACCACCGGGTTGCCCGCGATATCCTTGCCCAGCGCGAGGGCGAGCGGCGAGTGCATGGCGTGGTAGGCCTCGGAGCCCAGGATCTCGGACAGGCGCACCGTCTGGCGCTGCGGATTGGGGATCTCCAGGCCCATGCAGGACTTGCCCGGGATCGTCTCGACCACCCGGATGGATACCACCGACAGGGCGCGCGCCAGGTCCTTCACCAGGTTGACGATCTGGCTGCCCTTGACGCCCACCGCCGGCTCGATCTCGTAGCGCGTGATGACCGGCCCCGGGTAGGCGGCGAGCACCTTCACCGACACGCCGAAATCGGACAGCTTCTTCTCGATCAGCCGCGAGGTGAACTCGAGCGTCTCGGCGCTCACCTGCTCGCCCTCCTGTCGCGCCTCGTCGAGCAGCTTGAGCGGCGGCAGCGGCGTGTCGGGCAGCTCCTCGAACAGCGGCGCCTGCTTTTCCTTCTGCACGCGCTCGGACTTGCGGATCTCCTTCACCGGGGGCTCGATGCGCAGCGGCGGGTGATCCTCCTCGCGCAGCTTCTCGATGCCGACCACGAATTCGCGCTCTTCGCGCGCCAGCGCGCCGAGCTTGCGGTCGCGGCGGCGGTCCCAGGCGTCGCGGGTGCGGGCGTAGGCCCGCTCCAGCGCGAGGCCGATGGCTTCAGACAGGGCGAGCCACGATATCCCGGTGAACAGGCTCAGGCCCACCGCCGCCAGCATGAGCAGCAGGAGGGTCGCTCCGGTAAACCCGAGGTGGTTCGCCAGGAGAGGGCCGATGCCGCCGACCACGCCGCCCGGCCCGTAGGGCAGCTGCGCGACGACGCTATGCAGCCGCAGGCCCTCGAGCGCGGCGCTGGTAACGAGCAACAGCAGGAATCCGCCCAGCGCCAGGCCGAGCGGCCGGCGGTCGATGAGGCCGCTGCCGTCCAGCCGCCGGTAGCCCCACACCACGACATAGACGCAAAGCGCTACCCACCAATAGGCGGACAGCCCGAAAAGATACAGCAGCAAGTCGGCGATGAAGGCGCCGACCACGCCGCCGGCATTGCGCGTGACCGCGTTGGTGGCGCTGTGCGACCAGCCCGGGTCGGCGCGGTTGAAAGTGGCAAA
Source organism: uncultured bacterium (assembly GCA_965233185.1). Taxonomy (GTDB): domain Bacteria; phylum Pseudomonadota; class Gammaproteobacteria; order Burkholderiales; family SG8-39; genus SCGC-AG-212-J23. The sequence continues at coordinate 24,110 of CBDDSA010000090.1, read as the reverse complement.
AACCAGGACCAGGTAGGCCGCCAGCGCGACGACGGCCAGCCATTTGGCCTCGCGCAGCAGGCCGGCAAGCTTGGCGGGGAGAGGCGCGGCGCTTTTCTGGGCCGTGCGGCTCACTCCGGGAGGATGATGGAGTCGCGCAGCACGATGTTGGAGCCGCGCATCTCGATGTAGCCGCCCATCTGCAGGTCCTTCATCACCCGGCTCACCATCTCGCGCGAGGCGCCGATCATCTTGGCGATGTCCTGCTTGGGCAGCCGCTTGGTGACGATTTTCTCGCCATCGACGTTTTCCGACATGTCGAGCAGCAGCCGGGCCACGCGGCCGTAGACGTCGAGGAGCGCCAGGCTGCCGATCTTGCGGTCGGCCTCGCGCAGGCGTTTCACCAGGCCGCGCATCACCGCCATGTTCATCTCGAAGTTGTCGGCCAGGCACTTCTTGAAGTCGCGCTTGGCGATGTACAGGAGCTCGCACGCCTCGATCGCGACCACGCTCGCCGAGCGCGGCTCGTCGTCGATCAGCCCCATCTCGCCGAAGAACTCGCCCGGGCCGAGGATGGTCAGGATCACTTCCTTGCCCTCGGCGTCGCTCATCATCACCTTGAGGCGTCCGGAAAGGACGATGTAGAGCGAGTCCGTCGGGTCGCCGCCGGACATCACCGTGGTCGAGCGCGCGACGCTCTTGCGCGACACGACCGTGGTGAGCATGCGCAGCTGGTCCTCCGGAACGCTCGAGAAAAGCGGCACCGCCTTCAGCACCGCCGTGGAGACCGTTGTGGCCATGGCAATTTCCCTCCCTTATTCTCGGGCAATGGTAGCAAACATCTATAATGCCTCGCCAATTTCATCGTCAGGCCGCGCCCAGAAATGCCCACGCGCCACGCTCGTCTGCTGATCCTAGGTTCCGGCCCGGCCGGCTACACCGCCGCGGTGTACGCCGCGCGCGCCAACCTGCGCCCGGTGCTGGTCGCGGGCATCGCGCAGGGCGGCCAGCTCATGACCACCACCGATGTCGACAACTGGCCCGCGGACGCCGACGGCGTACAGGGACCCGACCTCATGCAGCGCTTCCAGAAGCACGCCGAGCGCTTCGACACGCAGGTCATTGCCGACCAAGTCCATACCGCTCGCCTGAGTGGGCGCCCATTCACGCTGGAGGGGGATGCGGCCACTTACACCTGCGATGCGCTGGTGATCGCCACGGGGGCCACGGCGAAGTATCTGGGGCTGCCCTCCGAGCAGAAGTTCATGGGCCGCGGCGTTTCCGCCTGCGCCACTTGCGACGGCTTTTTTTACAAAGGCCAGGACGTGGTGGTGGTGGGCGGGGGCAACACCGCGGTGGAAGAGGCGCTCTACCTGGCGAACCTGTGCCGCCGCGTGATGCTCGTGCACCGCCGGGACAAGTTCCGCGCCGAAAAAATCATGGTGGACAAGCTGATGCAGCGGGTCCGGGAGGAGAAGATCGCCCTGGTGCTCGACTCGGTCGTCGAGGAGGTCCTGGGCGACGCGAGCGGCGTCACCGGGGTGCGGGTGCGCAGCCTCAAGAACGGCGCCCAGACCGACCTCGTGGCCAAGGGTTTCTTCGTCGCCATCGGCCATACGCCCAATACCGGCATCTTTGCCGGCCAGCTGGAGATGGAAAACGGCTACATCGTGACGCGGGGCGGCCGCGAGGGCCAGTCCACCGCCACCAGCATCCCGGGGGTGTTCGCCGCCGGCGACGTCCAGGACCACGTCTACCGCCAGGCGGTCACGAGCGCCGCCAGCGGCTGCATGGCGGCCCTGGACGCGGAGAAATACCTGGATGCGCTCGCCGCCTGACGACGAAGAGGAGTTCCGCCGGGCGCTCGCCGGGGTGGAGCCGCTCGCCAAGCCGCGACGGCTGCCGCTGCCGCGGGCGCGCCCGGCGCCCGTAGCTCGGCAAAGGCAGCGCGACGAGCATGCCGCCCTGGCCGAATCGCTGCACGGCCCGCTCTCGGTGGACGACGCGCTGGAATCCGGCGAGGAGCTGGTTTTCCTGCGCGAGGGGCTGCCGCGCCAGCTGCTGCGCAAGCTGCGCCGCGGCCACTGGGTGGTCGAGGACGGCCTGGACCTGCATGGCATGAACCGCAGCGAAGCGGCCGAGGCGGTGGCGCTGTTCCTGCGCCGCTGCGCCAAGCGCGGCGTGCGCTGCGTGCGCATCGTGCACGGCAAGGGACTGGGCTCGCGCAACCGCGAGCCGGTGCTGAAAGGCAAGCTGAGGAAGTGGCTGGCGCTGCGCGACGACGTGCTCGCGTTCTGCCAGGCGCCGCCTTCCGAAGGCGGCAGCGGGGCCGCGCTGGTCCTGCTGAAAGGCTAGACCGCGGCCTCGTTGGTCTCGCCGGTGCGGATGCGCACCACGTGCTCTACGGAGGTGACGAAGATCTTGCCGTCGCCGATCTTGCCGGTGCGCGCGGATTTCACGATCGCGTCGATGGCGCCCTCGACCTGGTTGTTCGCCACGACCACCTCGATCTTTACCTTGGGCAGGAAATCGACCACGTATTCGGCCCCGCGATAGAGCTCGGTGTGGCCCTTCTGCCGGCCGAAGCCCTTCACCTCGGTCACGGTAAGACCGGTGACGCCCACCTCGGACAGCGCCTCGCGTACCTCGTCCAGCTTGAACGGCTTCACGATGGCTTCGATTTTCTTCATGCCCGGTTCCTCCTGGGTTGCGAGATCATTGTAACGTGGAAAGCTTTCAGGTCGTCGAATCGCTGGCCGGCGTGGACCCGGCGGAATGGAACCAGCTGGCCGGCCCCCAGCCCTTCGTGCGCCACGAATTCCTCTCGGCGCTCATCGACACCGGCTGCGCCGCCGCGGGCGCCGGCTGGTTGCCCCAGTTCCTGCTCCTGCGGCGCGCCGGCGCGCTGGCCGCCGCGATGCCGCTGTTTGTGAAGTCGCACTCCTATGGCGAGTACGTGTTCGACTGGGCGTGGGCCGACGCGCACGAGCGCAACGGCGTGGAGTACTACCCCAAGCTGCTGTGCGCGGTGCCCTTCACCCCGGTGCAAGGCCGCCGGCTGCTGGCGCGCGATGCCGCCGGCCGGCGCGCGCTGATCGCGGCGGCGCTCGAGCTCGCCCGGCAGACCTCGTCTTTGCACGTGCTGTTCCCCGCCGAAGACGAGGCCCTGCTGCTGCGCGAGGCCGGCATGATGCTCCGGCGCACGGTGCAGTTTCACTGGCGCAACGAGGGCTTCGCCGATTTCGAGGCTTTCCTCGCGCGCATGAACCACGCGCGGCGCAAGAACATCCGGCAGGAGCGCCGTCGCGTGCGCGAGGCGGGCGTCACGTTCCGCTGGCTGGAAGGCCCGGCGATCGAGCCGCGCCACTGGGAATTCTTCAACCGCTGCTACCGCCGCACCTACGCGGCGCACCGCTCCAGCCCGTACCTGAGCCTCGCCTTCTTCATGCGCATTGGCGCCGCCCTGCCTTCCAATACCATGATGGTGGTGGCCGAGCGCGAGGCGCGTCCGGTTGCGGCCTCGCTGTTTCTCAAGGACGAGGCGGGGCTCTACGGCCGCTACTGGGGCGCGGTGGAACACGTGCCGCTGCTGCACTTCGAGTGCTGCTATTACCAGGCCATCGAGTACGCCATCGTCCGGGGGCTGCAGCGCTTCGAGGGCGGCGCTCAAGGGGAGCACAAGCTGTTCCGCGGCCTGCTTCCGGTGGAGACGCTTTCGGCGCACTGGCTCGCGCACGGCCGGTTCGCGCGCGCGGTGGAAACGTTCCTCGAGCGCGAGGGCGCGGGCATCGAGCGCTACGTGAACGAGCTATGCGAACATAGCCCTTTCAAAGGGTAGGAGGACCGGATGCGGCTCACCAACAAGCTCGCCATCGTCACCGGAGCCGCCTCGGGCTTCGGCGCCGGGATCGCCCGTCGCTTCGCCGAGGAGGGCGCGCGCGTGGTGGTGAGCGACATCGACGCGAAGAACGGCGAGCGGGTGGCGAAGGAGATCGGCGGCAGCTTCGTGGAGGCGGACGTCACCAAGGGCGAGGACTGGGCGCGCCTGGTGCGCGCAGCCGGCCCGGCGCTGGACATCGTGGTGAACAACGCCGGCTGGACCCACCGCCGCAAGCCGTACCTGGAGGTGACCGAGCAGGAGTTCGACAAGGTCTACGCCGTGAACGTGAAAAGCGTGTACCTGTCCGCGCTGCATGCGGTGCCGGTGTTCCGCAAGCGCGGCGGCGGCTGCTTCGTCAACATCGCCTCCACCGCCGGCATCCGCCCGCGCCCGGGCCTCACGGTCTACAACAGCTCCAAGGGTGCGGTCATCGTGCTGTCGAAATCCATGGCCGGCGAGCTTGGCGCCGAGCGCATCCGCGTCAACTGCGTGAACCCGGTGTTCAGCCCGGAGACCGCCTTGTCCGCCGAATTCGCCGGCGGCGCGCTCACCGAAGAGGCGAAGAAGGCTTTCCTGGCAACCATCCCGCTCGGCCGGTTCTCCACGCCGCTCGACGTGGCCAACGCCTGCCTCTACCTCGCCTCCGACGAGGCGAGCCTCATCAGCGGGGTATGCATCGAGGTCGACGGCGCGCGCTGCGTCTAGGCTCTTTTCAATCCGCCCAGCAGGGCGGCGACCTGCGGCTGCTTGCGCTTGGAGCGCGGCGCTTCCGGCTTGGGCGCCTCCGGCGCCGCCCCGGAAGGCTCGTAGGGCTTGGAGAAGATCGGGTCGGCGGGCGGCTTCCTGCCTTGCGGCCGCGCCTCGCGCCGCACCGCCGGATGCCGGGACGACTGGCCGCCCATCAGCGTGGCGACGGTGCCGGCATTGGGCTCGAAGCCCGGAATCAGCACCCGCTCGATGCGCTTCTTGATCAGCTTCTCGATTGCGGCGATCGACTCCATGTCCTCCGGAGCGACCAGCGAGATGGCCTCGCCCGTGAGGCCGGCCCGCCCGGTGCGGCCGATACGGTGCACGTAGTCCTCGGGTGAATGCGGCACGTCGAAGTTGATGACCTGCGGCAGGCCCTCGGTGTCCAGGCCGCGCGAAGCGACGTCGGTGGCCACCAGCACCGCGGTCTTGCCGGCCTTGAAGTCGTCGAGCGCAAGCTCGCGCTCGGCCTGCGACTTGTCGCCGTGGATCGCGTCGGCATGGATATGGTCGCGCCGCAGCTGGTGCGCGAGGCGGTTTGTCCCGATGCGCGTGCCGGTGAACACCAGCACCTGCTTCAGCGCGCGCGTCTGGATGAGGTAGGCGAGCAGCTCGCGCTTCTTCTCGCGCGCCACCGGATGCAGCACGTGGGTCACGAGGTCGGCGACGGCGTTGCGGGCCGCGATCTGCACTTCCGCCGGGTCGGTCAGCAGGGCCTTGGCCAGGGTGCGGATCTCGTCCGGGAAGGTGGCCGAAAACAGCAGGTTCTGCCGCTTCGCCGGCAAAAGGGCGATGATCCGCTTGATATCGGGCAGGAATCCCATGTCGAGCATGCGGTCGGCCTCGTCCAGTACCAGCATGGCAACCTGGTTGAACATTACGGTCTTGTTCTGCACGTGATCGAGCAGCCGCCCGGGCGTGGCCACCAGCACTTCCACGCCGCGGCGCAGCTCCTGGATCTGGGCGTTCATGTCGACACCGCCGTAGACCACGGTGCTGCGCAGCGGAACGTGCCGGCCATAGTCACGAAAACTCCCCGCCACCTGCACGGCAAGCTCGCGCGTCGGCGTCAGCACGAGCGCCCGCACCGGGTGCCGGGCGGGCGAAGCGGAGCTGCTCGCCTGCGGGAACAGCCGCTGCAGGATCGGCAGGGCGAACGCGGCGGTCTTGCCGGTGCCGGTCTGGGCGCCGGCCATGAGGTCGCGCCCGGCGAGCACCAGCGGGATTGCCTGCTCCTGGACGGGCGTGGGCTTGTCGTAGCCTAGGTCGGCTACGGCTGCCGCAAGCGGAGGGATCAGGCCAAGTTGTTCGAAGGCAGAAGCGATAGCCCCCGATTATAAGTCAGTTGAGCGTGCGCGCCGTGCGCTCGGGGGCCTCGGCGGGCTCGGCGCCCGGAAGCTTGAGCTCCATGTCCCAGTCGCTTTTCTTCACCGCCGACTGCAGCAGCCGGCATACCGAGTGCAGCAGCACGGAGTCGAAGGTCAGCGTGATGCCCTGGCCCTGCGACGGATGCAGCGCCACCACCGGCTGGCCCTTGCGATCGCGGCCGGTCTGGATGCGTGCAAGGAGCAGCGGCGCTGCGCCCAGGGGCGTGGCGCTCGCGCCCGGGTCGTAGGGCTTGGAAAAATCGGCCTTGGAGACCGCGTGCTCGTGCTCCAGGCCGAGGAGCGCCTTGCGCGCCTCCGGGTTGGCCTGGGTGCGGATGCGCGGGCTCGCCTCCTCCGCCAGCTTCACCAGCAGCGGCCACAGCAGCTTCACGAAACGGCGCGTAAGGGCGAGGCGCAGCTCCACGCCTTCACTCGTGGCGACCAGCATCAGCAGGCGGTCCTGTTCGGCGTCGTAATCCACCTTGAGCTGGTGCAGCCGCATGGAGGCGATATTACTGCCGAATGCGGCGGATCAGCGCCGTGGTGGAGCGCTCGTGCTCGAACGGAATCGACAGCACCCGCCCGCCGCGCGCAAGGACGTGGCGCGCCCCGGCAATGCGCTCCACCGGCCAGTCGCCGCCCTTGGCGAGAACCTCGGGCCGGCAGGCGCCGATCAATGCCTCCGGGGTGTCCTCTTCGAACCAGGTCACGGCGTCGACCGAGGCGAGCGCGGCGGCGAGCGCCAGGCGGTCCTCCAGCGCATTGACGGGCCGGTCGGCGCCCTTGCCCAGCCGGCGGGCGGACGCATCGCTATTGAGCGCCACGAGCAGGGCGGCGCCCTGCTCCCGGGCGCGGGCGAGATAGGTGACGTGGCCACGATGCAGGATGTCGAAAACCCCGTTGGTGAACACCAGGGGCCGCGGCAGGCGGCCGATCCATTGCGCCACCCCCGCGGGGGACTGGATTTTCGCCTCGAACGGCGGCGGCTTCACGACCCCTGGGCAGGTGCGGCCGGGCGCTCGGTCGGCCGGCACAGCTCGTCGGTCGGCTGGCAAAAGCTGAACATCTTCACCACCTTGATCACTCCGCCGGTGGTGCGCGCGAGCTCCACGGCCTCGCTCGCCTCCTGTTCGGTGACGATACCCAGCAGGTACACCACGCCGGCCTCGGTGACCACCTTGACGTGCACCGGATTGAACTTGTTGGCGTCGAGAAACCGGGTCTTGAGCCGGGTCGTGATGAGCGAGTCGTTGGCGCGGTCGGCGAGCGAAGCGGGCGGCGCGATCTGGATCTCGTTGACCACCCCGCGCACGTTGGCGATGTCGCGCACGTCCGCCTCGATAGCCGCGCGCGTCGCCGCATCCGGGACTTCGCCGGTAAGCAGGACCACCCGGTTGTAGGGCGCGACATTGACGTGCGTCAGCCTGCCGAAACGCTCGTTGATGCGCTCGCGGATGGTGAGGGCCATGCTCTCGTCGGTGAAGATCGCCGCGGTGGTGCGGCGCTCGAACGCGGTGCTGACCGCCGCCGTGCCGCCCGCGCCGATCAGCGCCGCCGCGCAGCCTTGCAGCGCGAGCAGGCAGACCAGCCAATAGAGCTTCATGCGTCTCCCCCGCAGAGGTGGAAATCGATGCCGTCGCACAGGCAATGCAGCACCAGCAGGTGCACCTCCTGGATGCGCGCGGTGCCCTTGTGCGGCACGCAGATATGCAGGTCCTGCGCCGTGAGCATGGCGCCCATCCTGCCGCCGCCGTTGCCGGTCATGGCGACCACCCGCACGCCGAGCTCGCCGGCCGCGCGCATCGCCTCGATGACGTTGGCCGAATTGCCGCTGGTCGAGAGCGCGAGCAGCACGTCGCCGCGCCGGCCGATCGCCCGCACCTGCTTGGCGAAAACCTGCTCGTAGGCGTAGTCGTTGGCGATGGACGTGAGGGTGGAGCTGTCGGTGGTCAGGGCGACCGCGGCGAGCGGCGCACGCTCGCGCTCGAAGCGGTTGACCAGCTCCGCGGCGAAATGCTGCGCGTCCGCGGCCGAGCCGCCGTTGCCGCAGGAGAGCACCTTGCCGCCCGCGCGCAGGGCTTCGGCGAGCAGCACGCCGGCGCGCGCCACCGGCTCGGCCAGCGCCTGCGACGCGTCGATCTTCAGCTGCGCGCTTTCGGCGAACTGTGCGCTGACCCGCATGCGAAGCGCCGCGTCGAGCTGTGCCATGCGAACGATTTTACACCGTCACTCCATGAACACCTCGAACTCGAGCCGGCGCGCCGGGTTGGGATGCATCGCCAGGCGGCTGATGCGCGCCCTGAGCGCTGCGCCGCGGTCCAGCCCCCATGCGAGCGCGGCGTTGGAGCGCCGCGGCACGTAGCCGAGCTTGCGGCCCCGCCAGGCGAGCGCGACGGCATTCGCGTCGTGCGGATTGCCGCGCTCGCGCAAAAGCTGCAGCTCGTCGCCCACCTTGAGCTTCGGCCAGACTTCGACGGCGGCGTAATAGCGCAAACCCGCGAGCGGCGAGCTTTGCACCAACAGGCGGGCGCCAAGGTCCTGGGCGGGCGCCGAGCCCGGCAACAGCAGCGCGAGCAGCAGGGCCGCAACGCTATTCGCCAAACGCATCGCGAATCCACTTTACGTCGCCCGCCGGTCCGTCGATCAGGAACACGTCGAAGCGACAGCGCGCCTGCGGCCGGCGCGAAAGATAAAGGCGCGCCGCAGCCAGGATGCGTGCGCGCTTTGCCGCGGTCACGCTTTCGGCGGCGCCGCCGAAGCCCCAGCCGCGCCGCATGCGCACCTCGACGAACACCAGCACGCCGCCGTCGTCCGCGATCAGGTCGATTTCGCCCAGGCGGGAGCGCCAGTTGCGCTCCAGCACGCGCACACCGGCCTCGCGCAGCAGCCCGGCGCACAGGTCCTCGGCTCGTGCGCCCGCCTGGTTGGCTCGCACGCGCGCTCGGTTCATGGCACGCTTAACGGCACATCCGCCCTCCCGGTTGACCGAAAGACCAAGGAACAGCCATGCGAATGACTGCGGGCACCCTGTTCGTCGTCGCCACGCCGATCGGCAACCTAGCCGATGCCAGCCCGCGCGCCCTAGAGGTCCTGCGCAGCGCCGACCTCGTCGCGTGCGAAGACACGCGCACGACCCGCACCCTGCTCGCGCGCCACGGGATCGAGACGCGCACGCTCGCGCTGCACGAGCACAACGAGCGGACCGCCTCGGCGCACCTCATTGAAGCGCTCAAGGAAGGCCGCAACGTCGCGCTGGTGAGCGACGCCGGGACGCCGGGCCTGTCCGACCCGGGCGCCCTGCTGGTGCAATTGGCGCACCGCGCCGCGATCCGCGTCAGCCCGTTGCCGGGACCCAGCGCTGCGGCGGCGGCCTTCTCGGCTGCGGGCTTCGCCGCCGACCGCTTCCTGTTCGCCGGCTTCCTGCCGGCAGCGCCGGCCGCGCGGCGCAAGGCGCTGGAGGAGCTCGACCTGCCGTTCCCGGTCATCCTTTACGAAGCGCCCCATCGCATCGTCGAAGCGTTGCAGGACCTGGGTGAACGCTTCGGCCCGCAGAGGGAAATCGTGATCGCGCGCGAGCTCACGAAGAAGTTCGAGGAGGTGGTTCGGCTGGCGCTTGGCGAGGCGCCTGCCTGGCTGTCGGCGCAGCCGCACCGCACCCAGGGGGAATTCGTCCTCGTGCTCGCGCCCGGCGCACGGCAGGATCCGGCCGCGGCGAGCGCGGATCGTGTCCTCGGCGTGCTGCTCGAGGCGCTGGCGCCCAGCGATGCCGCCCGGCTGGCGGCGCGCATCACCGGCGCGCCGAAGCGCGAGCTCTACCGCAGGGCGCTGGAGCGGTCCAAGTAGAATCGGCCGATGGACCGGCTGACCCTCAGGCGCCCGGATGACTGGCACCTGCACCTGCGCGACGGGCCGGCAATGGCTTCGGTGCTCGCCGACAGCGCGCGCCGCTTCGCGCGCGCCATCGTCATGCCCAATCTCAAGCCGCCGCTGCGCACCACCCACCAGGCGCTCGACTACCGCGAGCGCATACTCGCCGCGCTGCCCGGGGACGCGGCGTTCGAGCCGCTCATGACGCTGTACCTGACCGACGACACCCCGCCCGAGGAGATCGTGCGCGCCAAGCTTTCGGGCCACGTGCACGGGGTGAAGCTCTACCCTGCCGGCGCGACTACGCATTCGGATGCGGGGGTGACGCGCATTTCGCGCTGCTTCAACGCGCTCGAGAAAATGCAGGAGGTCGGGCTGCCGCTGCTGGTGCACGGCGAGTCCACCGACCCCGCCATCGACGTGTTCGACCGCGAGAGGGCTTTCATCGACGAAGTGCTCGGGCCCACGGTCGAGCGCTTTGCGGGCCTGAAGATCGTGCTGGAGCACATCACCACGCGCGACGCGGTGCAGTACGTCGAGGTCACCGGACCCAATGTCGCCGCCACCGTCACCGCGCACCACCTCCTCATGAACCGCAACGCGCTGTTCCTCGGCGGCATCCGGCCGCACCATTACTGCCTGCCCGTGCTCAAGCGCGAGGAGCACCGCGAGGCGCTGGTCGAGGCCTGCACCTCCGGCAATCCGAAATTTTTCCTGGGCACCGACAGCGCGCCGCATCCCCGGCGCGACAAGGAGGCCGCGTGCGGCTGCGCCGGCATTTACACCGCCCACGCGGCGCTCGAGCTCTACGCCGTCGCCTTCGAGGAAGCCGGTGCGCTTGCCCGGCTGGAAGGATTCGCCAGCGTGTTCGGCGCGCGCTTCTACGGCCTGCCGGTGAACGAAGACAGCGTGACGCTGCTGCGCGAGGACTGGACCGTGCCGCAGCGTCTGAAGTTCGGCGGCGAGGAGCTTGTGCCGCTGCGCGCGGGCGAGACCATCCCCTGGAAGCTCGCCTAGCGCACCCGGTATACGACGCGGTGCGCCCATGGCTGGAAAAGCTGGGCGCCCCGACGCTGGAGGGCCTGAACGCGCTCGCCGAGGAGGCCGGGCTGCGCACGCAAAGCGGGCGGCCGGTGCGCTTCGTGCCGCCGCAGCCGGCGAACGCGTATTACGAGGTGCACGTTTTCCAGACCGGCTGCGTCTTTACCCGCGCTGGAAGCAGCCACGACCTGTTCAATGCGCTCGCCTGGCTCGCCTTTCCGCGTACCAAGGCGCGCCTCAACGCCCTGCACGCCGCGGCGATTCCGGCCGAGCGCGGGCGGCGCGGGCGCAAGCGCGACTTGCTCACGCTGCTGGACGAGGGCGGCGTGATCGTGGCGTGCGCGGAGCAGGACCTGATCGAGATGATGCGCGGCTTTCGCTGGAAGGAGCTGTTCTGGCACCAGCGCGAGCGCGTGCTGCGCTCGATGCGCTTCGCCGTTCTCGGCCACGGCGTGCTCGACAAGGCTTCGCAGCCCTGGCCCGGGGTCACGTGCAAGGCGTTGCCGGTCGCGCCGGGAACCGATCTGGACGCGCGCGCCGCCGCGCTTCTGGCGGCGCTGCCCGCCGATGCCACGCCGCGCGACCTCCCGGTGGTGCCGATTTACGGCTATCCCGGGTGGCTCCCGGGGAGCGAGCGCCCGGAGTTCTATGACGACGCGCGCTACTTTCGCCCCCTGCGGGGGCGTAAAATGGCCGCGGGAGTCGGCCAGGCAGCCGCTGTGCACAACACAGAGGAAAGTCCGGGCTCCGCAGAGCGGGATGCAGGGTAACGCCCTGGCACGGCGACGTGACGAAGAGGGCCACAGAGACGAGTCCCCGGGACCTTAGTACCGCAGGTGCAAGCCTGCGGGGCCCGGGGGGTGAAACGCGGCAACCTCCATCCGGAGCAACACCAAATAGGCAAGCGCGGCGCGCCGCAAGGGGCGCCAGAGGCCGGCTCGGCCCAGCTTGCGGGTAGGTGGCTAGAGCCCGGGCGCGAGCCCGGGCCCAGAGGAATGGCTGCCGGCCCGGGGCAACCCGGGCGCCACAGAACCCGGCTTATCGGCCGTCTCCCCTTGTTTTTGTCATCGGCCGCCTCCCCATTGCTTTGAGCTTGCGCGCGAGCGGATAATTTGGGGCAACCAGAGGGGGAGGCGGGGCACGCGGCCGAGGACCGCGCGCCTACGGCATGCAGGATCGGCTGAACCAGAACGACGTCAGCAATCGAGTCGACGTCGAGAGTCCGTCCCGGGTGAAGCATGCGGTGCTCGGCATTTTCGCCGCCCGCTATCCCGGGGCCGACCTCGCGCGGCTCGCGCGCGGCTTCGACGACATCGCCGCCCTGTTCGAGGGCCGCTTTCCCGGCTACCTGGCCTGCGACACCCTGTACCACGACGTGCGCCACACGCTCGACATGTCGCTCGCCATGGCGCGACTGGTCGACGGCCACGAGCGCAGCTGCGCGCCCGACGAGCGCCTCGGCCCGCGGCGCGCCATGCTCGGCGTGCTGGTGGCGCTGCTGCACGATGCGGGCTACCTGAAGCGGACCTCGGAGAGCCACGTCGAGAACGGCGCCGTGTTCACCAAGGTGCACGTCAGCCGCAGCGCCGACTTCATCTCCGCCTACTTGCCGCAGCTGGGCTTCGCCGCCGAGGCGCCGCTCGCTGCGCGCCTGGTGCACTTCACCGGCTACGAGATGGACATCGACGACATCCGGGTCGACGAGCCGAAGGACCGCATGCTCGGCTGCCTGGTCGGCACCGCCGATCTGATCGGCCAGATGTCGGACCGCATGTACCTCGAGAAATGCCGCGAATTCCTGTACCGCGAGTTCGTCTGGGCCAATATCGCGCGCGAGACGCTGCCCGACGGCCGCGAGGTGGTGCGCTATGCCTCGCCCGAGGACCTCATCATCAAGACGCCCGGCTTCTACGAGTACGTGGCGCGTACCCGCATGGAGAAGAAGCTTGGCGCGGTCGACCGCTTCGCCGCCGCCCACTTCGACGGCCCGAACTTGTACCAGTCGGAAATCGACCGCAACATGAGCTTCCTGCGGCAAGTCATCCAGACTGCCAAATTGGACCGCTTGCGCCGCTATTGCTATTCGCTTTCCGAGCGCACCCGCCACGCCGCCTAGGCTTGTGAGGTTTTCCCTTGCCCGCGGCCGCCGGCGCGTGGCACAAGCAAGGCATGACGGTCGTTAACAAGGTGCAGCGCACTCAGGCCGCTCCGGCGCTTTTCCGGCTGCTGTCGGAGAGCTCCGTGTCGCGCGCCGCGCTCGAGGCGTGCGGATTTCCGCTCGCTTTCCTGGATGCCACGCTGCCGGACCGGCGGATTACCTACGTCAACGCGGCGTTCGTCGGCTACTTCGGCTGGAGCGAGGCCGATGCCGTGGGCCGCTCGCCCGCCAAGCTGCTCCTGCGCGGCGACGAAGCCGCGCTGCAGCGCGCGCTCGCTGACCCGGGAACGCGCTGGCGGGTGAATACCTGCGGCAAGGACGGCGAGCCGCGCCAGGTGGAGCTCGCGCTGGGCGCGGTGCGCAGCGTGGACGGCAAGCTCACCCACTGGGTACTGTCGTTCTCGGACTGCAGCGAGCTGGAAAAGCTGCGCGCGGAGCTGGAGAAGCTGCGCGCGCTGGTGGCGGCGCCCTAGTCGTCCTTGTGCAGTGACTGCCAGAGGTCGACCAGCATCAGGATGACGCCGATCGCCACCACCACGCCGAGCTCGACTTCGCGCAGCTTGTAGACCGGCGGCGCGAGGTAGATCAGCACCAGCGCCACGGCGATCAGGCCGGCCACTGTCTTCAGGATCATCCGGTTCTCCTCGAGGTCATTGCGCCACCTGCGCCGCCAGCCAGCGCGCGGTGCGCAGCAGCCGCGCATCGCCGCCGCGCGCGCCGACCAGCTGCACGCCCAGGGGCAGGCCGTTCTCGCCGCGCATCAGCGGCAGGCTGATCGCGGGCATTCCGCATAGCGTCCACAGGCTGCAGAAGGACGGGTCGCCGGTGGAGGCGAGGCCCCGCGGGGCAGTGCCCGGGGCGGCCGGCGTGACCAGCGCGTCGAACCGTTCGAAAAACTCGCCGAACCCGTCGTTCAGCAGCTCGATGCGCGCGAGCGCCTTCTGGTACTCGAGCGCCGGCAATGCGCGGCCGCGCTCCAGCAGCGCGCGCAGCGGTTCGCTCAGCTTGTCGCGCCCGCGCTCCCACTCGAGATCCAGGTTCGCGGCCATTTCGGCTTCCATGATGCTGCGGTGCCAGCCGAGCGCCGCGGCCGCCACGCCGGGCAGCTCGACTTCCTTCACCTGTGCGCCGAGCGCCGTCACCAGCTCGGCAAATGCCTCGCGCGCGCCCTCATCGACGCGATCCCACGCCGGGCCGCGCACGAACGCGAGGTGCGGAGGCAACGGCGGTTCCTGCGCCGCGGTCGCCGCGAACGGCGGGCGGGCCCGCAGCCGGGTATCCGGATCGCGCTCGTCATGGCCCGCCAGCTGCTCGGCGAGCAGGGCGATGTCGTCTAGACTGCGGGCGAACAGCCCGACATGATCCAGCGCGCGCGACAAACGCAGGATGCCGCCGCGCGGGATCAGGCCGTGCGTGGGCTTGAAGCCGTAGACGCCGCAAAAGGAAGCCGGTCGGATCGTGGAGCCGTTGGTCTGGCTGCCCAAGGCGAGCGGAACCATGCCGGCGGCGACCGCGGCCGCCGAGCCGCTCGAGGAGCCGCCCGGCGTGTGCTCCAGGTTGTGCGGATTGCGCGTCTTCCCCGGGTGGTAGTAGGCGCACTCGGTGGTCACCGTCTTGCCCAGAATCACCGCGCCCGCCTGCCGCAGCATGGCCACGACCGTAGCGTCGGCCACCGGCGTGCGGCCGGCGTGCAGCGGCGTGCCGTCCTCGGTTGGCATGTCGCTCGTGTCGATGATGTCCTTGATCCCCACGGGCACGCCGTGCAGCGGCCCGACCGCGCCGCCTGCGCGGCGCTGCTCGTCGAGCTGGCGCGCCTGCGCCAGCGCATGCTCGGGATCGAGAAACTGCCAGGCCTGGACCTGCGGCTCGACCTCGCGGATGCGCGTGAGGCAGGCCCCGACCAGCTGCTCGCTGGTGGCCGCGCCGTCGCGCAGCGCGCGCGCCGCGTCGCTCGCCGAGAGCCAGTTCAGCTGGGACGCTTCCATGCCGCTAACCGTAGACGGCGCGCGGCAGCCAGAGGGCGATCTCCGGCCAGATGTAGATGAGCACCATGCAGACGATCACGATATAGAGGAACGGCATGCAGCCGCGGAAGATCTGCGTCAGCAGCACGCTTTTCGGGGCGACCCCCTTCAGGTAGTACGCGGACATCGCCATGGGCGGCGATAGGAAGGCCGTCTGCAGGTTGAGCGCCACCAGCACGCCGAACAGCAGCGGATCGATGCTGAAGTGCGCAAGCAGCGGCAGGAAGATCGGCACGAAGATGATGATGATCTCGGTCCACTCCAGCGGCCAGCCGAGCAGGAAGATGATGACCTGCGCCACGAACAGGAACATGATCGGCGTCATGTCCAGGCCGAGCACGAACTCCTTGATGATGCCCTCGCCGCCGAGGTAGGCAAAGATCGAGGCGAAGGTGGCGGAGCCGACGAACAGCCAGCACACCATTGCCGAAGTGCGCGCCGTGAGGAATACCGCCTCCCTGAGGCCCTGCCAGGTGAGCGCGCGGTAGCCGGCGGCAAGCAGGATCGCGCCGAAGGCGCCGACCGCGGCGGCCTCGGTGGGCGTGGCCAGCCCGAACATGATCGCGCCGAGCACGCTCAGGATCAGCAGCGCGAGCGGCACGAACGATTTCGCCAGCATCAGGGCCATGTAGCCGAAGCCCACGTCGCCCTTTTCCTTGGGCAAGGGAGGCGCGTAGTTCGGCTTCACCACGGCGACGCCGATGACGTACGTGACGTAGAGCCCGGCGAGCAGGAACCCCGGCAGCAGCGCCGCCGCGTAGAGCTTGACCACCGAGATGCCGGCCTGCGCGCCGTATACGATCAGCATGATGGACGGCGGGATCATGATGCCCAGGCAGCCGCCGGCGCACAGCACGCCCGAGGCGAAGCGCACGTCGTAGCCCGCCTTCAGCATCTGCGGGAAGGCGAGCAGGCCCATCAGCGTGACCACTGCGCCGACGATGCCGGTCGCCGTGGCGAACAGCGCGCAGGTGGCGATGGTGGCCACGGCGAGCGACGCCGGGACGCGCTTCAGGGCGATCTGCAGGCTGAGGAACAGGTTGTCCAGGATGTTGGCGCGCTCGACCATGTAGCCCATGAGCAAAAACAGCGGGATCGAAACCAGCGCGTCGTTGTTCAGCACGGTGAAGGTGTTCTGCGTCAGCAGGTAGAACACCCGGTTGTCCAGGTAGTGCTGCCCCGGCTGGAAATAGGCGTAGTAACCGAAGCCCACGCCCAGCGCCATGAGGGTGAAGGCCACCGGGAAACCGATCATGATGGTGAACACCAGAATGCCCAGCATGACCAGCGCCAGGACCGGATCGCTGATCATGCGGCCTCTCCGGCGGCCCGCTTCCTGGCCGTTTCCTCGAGGATCTGCTTCTCCAGCTCCTCGACGTCATGCAGCCGCGTCGGCCACTGGCCTTCGCGCAGGCAGACGATGCAGCGCAGCACCTCGGCCAGGCCCTGCAGGGCGATCAGCCCGGCGCCGAAGGGAATCATCATCTTGAGCGGCCAGATGGGTATTCCGGCGGGGCTGTTGACGCTCACCTCGAAGATGCGTGCCGAGTCGTAGCCATAGAGCCAGCCTGAATACATCAGCGCGACGATGCCGGGAAAGAAGAAAAGCACGTACAGCACCAGCTCGACCGTTGCCTGGGTGCGCGGGCGCCACAGCCGGTAGAACATGTCGGCGCGCACGTGTCCGCCGCGCGACAGCGTATAGGCGCCCGCCATGTAGAACACCGCGCCGTACATCAGGTAGCTGAAGTCGAACGCCCAGCTGGTCGGATTGTTCAGGAGGTAGCGCACGAACACCTCGTAGCAGGTGCCCAGCGTGAGGATCACTATGCACCACGCAAAGGCGTGGCCCACGGTCTTGCTCAGCTGGTCGATGCCGAGGATGACGCGCTTCATCTAACGAAATTGGGGCGGCACCCGGTGCCGCCCCAACCTTCCCCCTGTTCCGTGGAAACGCCTTAGCCCGGCAGCTTCGTCTTGAACACGTGCTCGTAGCCCATTTTGTAGTCGGCGTCGTTGAAGAAGTGATAGAAGCCGACACGCTTTGCCCAGGCCAGCTGCGAATCCACCACCTTGGCGAAGAACGGATCTTCTTTCTTCAGCTTCGGCGTGATCGCGTCCCAGGCGGCGAGCTGTGCCTGGAAGATCGAGCGCGGCGTGCGCGTCACGTTGACCTTGTGCTTGTTGATCAGGTCCTGCAAGTCGCGCGAATAGTTGTCCATCGCGGTCCAGTAGTTGGACGAGTTCGCCGCTTCGACCCCGTACTGCCAGATTGCCTGCAGGTCCTTGCCCATCGAGGCCCACTTCTTCTTGTTGATGATGATCTCGAAGAACTCCATCGCCTGGTGGAACGAGCCCATCATGTAGTTCTTGATCACGTCCTGCGCGCCGAAGCGCATGTCGGAGGTCGGGTTGTTGAACTCGAACCCGTCGATGACGCCCTTCTCCAGCGCCGGGTTGATCTCGCCGCCGGGCAGCTGGGTGACTCGGGCGCCCATCTGCTGGAACAGGTCCGCCGCGAGGCCCACCGTGCGGTACTTCAGGCCCTTGATCTGGCTGGCGTCCTTGACCGGCTGCTTGAACCAGCCGAGCGGCTGCGTCGGCATGGGCAGCGCGAAGAAGCCGACCACGTCGAGGTTGAGCTTCTGCAGCAGCTCGTTGTACAGCTGCAGGCCGCCGCCGCGGTAGATCCAGGCGAGCGTCTGGTCGGCGTTGGCGCCGTTGATCGGGCCCGAACCGAACAGCGACGCAACCTTGGACTTGCCGTACCAGTACACCGGTACCGTGTGGCCCGCGTCCAGCACGCCCTTGGACACCGCGTCCATGACCTCGAAGGGCTTCACTACCGCGCCCGCGACGAGGTAGTCGACGCGCAGCCGGCCGCCCGCCATTTCGTTTACGCGCTTGACGAACTCCTCGGCCATCTCGTTGAAGATATCCTTCGCGCCCCAGGAGCCCTGCATCTTGATGACAATCGGCGACTGGGATTTCGCGATCATCGGGAAGCCGAGCGCCGTGGCGCCGGTGGCCGCCGCCGCTGCGCCCTTAAGGAACTTGCGGCGCGGCGCTTGCGTCTTGACCTGCTCGTTGCTCATTTGTCTCCTCCTACGGTGAACTGATGAAGTGCAGGGCCAGGGCCCTCTGGATGACATGGATGCGCCCGCCCTCCTCACCACGGCAGGCTCGACTGATTCTATAACAGTCCTGCCGACCCCCGCATTCCGCTATTTTCTTCTGCGGGGCGCGGGCTTCCTGCCGAAGTAATGGGCGTAGGCCAGCCGCGGGCTCACCTGCGTGTCCAGCTGCCAGCGCACGGCGCGCTGCGCGAAGCGGCGCTGCGACTCCTGGACCTCGCGAAACAGGGCGTCGTCGCCGAGCTTCTTGGCCGCGGCATCGTAGGCGGCGAGCTGACGCTGCAGCACAGCATCGGGAGTCCATGCCATGCGCGCACCAGCGTCGGCCTGCAGCTGCGCATGGGCGGCCGAGTAGCGGTCGATCGCCTTCCAGGCGAGGTCGGCCGAGGCGGCGTCCGCGGCGTTCTCCAGGATGGCGCGCATCTTGGACGGCAGCGCCTCGAACTTGGTCTTGTTGAACAGCAGCTCGAACTGCTCCGCGCTCTGGTGGTAGCTCTGCAGCACGTAGACCTTGGCGGCGCCGGGCAGCCCGAGCTCGCGGTCGGACGCGGCGTTGTTGTACTCCGCGCCGTCCAGCGTGCCGCGACGCAGCGCTTCAGCGATTTCGCGCGCCGGCAGCGGGGTTGCCGCTGCCCCTAACCCGGCGTAGATCTCCGCCGCCATGCCGGGGGCCCGCACGCGCAGCCCTTTGAGATCCTGCGGCCGCCGGATCGGCTTCTGAAACCAGCCCAGGGGCTGTGTCGGCATGGGCCCGTAAGGGTAGGACACCACGTTGGCGCCGATGGCGGCGTACAACTTGGCGAGCAGTTGGCGCCCGCCCCCGTACCGATGCCAGGCGAGCAGCAGGTTCGCGTCCATGCCGAAGGCGGGCCCCGCCGCCCATAGCGAGAATGCGGGGTGCCGGGGGTAGTGGTGGTGCAGCAAGCCGTGCGCGGCGTCGAGCGCCCCCTTGCTGACGGCCTCGAGCAGGCCGGGACCCGCTTCCGCATTGTCCCGGGGCAGCGGCTCGATGCGCACGTCCCCCCCGGTCATGTCGTTCACCTTTTTTGCGAAATCGAGCACGTACTCGTGGAACAGGCTCTTCGCCGCCCAGTTGCTCTGCAGGCGCAGCACGATGGGACCCTGCGCCCGCGCCACCGCGGGCGCGCCCAGGGCGGCGGCGCCCGCCGCGCCGGTCAGGAACCTGCGTCGCTTCAGCTTGAACCTCATTCGCGTTTTCCTTTCTCCCAGCGGCTGCACGCTTCGCGCACCACGTCGGCGAGCGAGCCGTAGGCCGATTGCCGCCCGCGCAGCCAGTTGGCGTCGGACTCGGCCACGCGTACGCCGGCGGCCAGCTCCTCGAGCAGCTCTGCGCAACCCAGGCGGGCGGCGTACGGCGCCACGCGCTGCAGGCTGTCGAGCACATCCTCGCCGATTTTCTTCTTGCGGCTTTCGTAGGGGTCGACCATGTCGCCGCGAAAGCCGTAACGGCACGCCTCGAAGCGGTTGTAGCTGTTCACCAGGTAGATGTCGCGCGAGGGGTGCAGCGGCCGCTCGGCGAAGTGCCAGGCGGCGAGCGACTGGGCATACGCCGCGAGCAGGGCTGCGCGGCGCACCGTCAGCGGCGTGTCGCAGACGCGGATCTCGACCGTGCCGTACTCCGGCTTGGGACGGATGTCCCAGTAAAAGTCCTTCATGCTCGCCACGATGCCGAAGTCCTTCATGCGCGTGAAGAATTCGATGAACGCGGCCCAGTCGGTGACGAACGGAATATGGCCGGCGAGGGGAAACGCGGCGACCGCGGTAAGGCGCGAGGACTGGAACGACGTGTCCTCGCCCTGGTAGTAGGGCGAAGCCGCCGACAGCGCGATGAAATGCGGCACGTAGCGCGTGAGCATGTGGGTGAGGAACACCGCTTCGTCGCCGCTCGGGCAGCCGACGTGGATGTGCTGCCCGAACACGGTGAACTGCTTGGCGAGGTAGCCGTAGCGCTCGACCACGAAGCGGAAGCGCTCGTTCGGAAAAATCCGCCGGTCGGCCCAGTCGTGGAACGGGTGCGAGCCGCCGCCCGACACCCGGATATTGAGCACGCCGGCGTCCTGCACCACGGCGCCGCGCAGCGTCTCGAGCTCCTCAAGCAGCTTCGCGCAGTCGGTGTGCACGGAGCTGTTGAGCTCGATCATGCTTTCGGTGATCTCGGGCTTGACCGCGCCCGGCAGCTTGCGCTTGCCCAGCCGGGCGAGCAGATCGCCGGCATCGCGCGACAGGTCGAAGTCGTGGGGCCGCACGAGCTGCAGCTCGAGCTCGACGCCCAGGCTGAGCGCCGCCGAAGCGCTGAAGTTCATTTCATCCATCGGGATGCGCCTCCCCCGCGCGGCGCAGCGCGAATTGCGTCGCGATCGGACCGATCAGCTCCAGTATCACCACCGCGGAAAGCACCACCGCGGCGAGCTCCCTGCCGAACTCCGGGTACAGCGTAGTGGTATCGCGCACCATCACCACGGCGGAGCCGGACAGCGGCACCAGCGCGATCGACAGCAGGCCGGCGCCCCCGGCCCGGATGCCCGACGGCGCGCCGAACGCGAGCAGCGCCGCGCTCTTGCCGAGGAAGCGCACCACGATGTACACCGCCACCATGGCGGCGGCGGCGATGCTGAACGCCGAGAACTCCAGGCTTGCGCCTACCAGCACGAACAGGATGACGAAGAACAGCTGCGAGCCGTGGCCGAAATGCACCGGCAGCACCGCATAGCCCTTGTCCAGGTTCCTCGCCAGCATGCCGAAGGTAATCAGCGTGAGGCTCACCGACAGCTTGAGCGCGTGCGCCGCGCCCACGGTGACCACGACCATGCCGACCAGAAGGATGAACTGGCGCTCCTCGCTCTTGCCCAGCCACGCCGCGAGGCGCAGCATGAGCATGCAGGCGAGGTAACCCGCCACGATCGAGCCCCATAGCAGGTACAGCGGGTGAAACAGCGCCTGCTCCCAGCCGGCCTCGTGCTCCAGGTGCAGGAACGGCAGCAGCAGGGTGAGCAGCACGTACGCGAACACCGTGTTCACCGCGGTGAACAGCAGCAGCCGCTCGGTAATCTGGCCCTGCGCGCGCAGCTCGTGCACCACGAGCATCACCACCGCCGGCGAGGTGGCGGTGCCGATGGCCGCCGCCATGGCGGCGAGCATCGGGCGGAACCCGAAGAACACCAGGGCCGCGAAAATGGCCCAGAAGCAGAACAGGCTCTCGGCGATGGCCGTGACCAGCAGCCACCGGTTGGCGCGCAGCCACTTGAAATCCAGGCGGAATCCCAGCTCGAAGACGATCAGGCCGACGGACAGATCGATGAGCAGGCGCAGGTCGAACAGCATGTTGTCGTCCAGCAGCCCGAGGGCCTGCGGGCCGAGGATGGCGCCCGCCACCACGTAGCCGGTAATGCGAGGCAGCGAGGCGTAGCGACGCGCGGCCTCGCCCACCAGCAGGCCGATGACGACCAGCGCGCCGAACAGCGCGGCATGCGAAATGACGGGCGGCAGCTGCGGCAGGAATTGCTGCATTCAGCCGCCCCGTGCGGCTTCGAGGAACTCTTCCAGGATCGGCGCGCTGTCGAGCACGCCGCGATCCGCGGGGTGGTGGAACTCCGGATGCCATTGCACCGCCAGCACATAGCCCTTGCCGGTGGCGCGCACGGCCTCGACCACGCCGTCGGGCTCGGACCACGCCTCCACGCGCAGCCCTCGGCCGAGCGCCTTGATCGACTGGTGGTGGATGGAGGTCACCACCGGCTTTTCCACGCCGCGGTACAGGCGCGCGAGGCCCGAGCCCGGCTCGAAGCGGATGTCGTGGCGATGCCTTTCGTAGGCATCGGTGACGTGCACCTGCGACTCGGCAAGCTGCGTCGGAATGTCCTGGTAGAGCGTGCCGCCGAGGGCCACGTTGATGAGCTGGGCGCCGCGGCAGATGCCGAGCACCGGCTTGCCCGCCTCGATGAACTCGTGCACCAGCTCCATCTCATAGACGTCGCGCAGCCGGTCGCCGGCCCATTGCGGCGCGAGCGGCGCTTCGCCGTAGGTCGACGGGCTGACGTCGGCGCCGCCCTGCAGCACCAGGCCGTCGAGCACGCGGGCGTAATCGGCCAGACGCACCTCGCTGCGGTGGAGCAGGCCGTCCTTGTCCACCGTGGGCACCATGAACACCAGCACGTCGCGCGACATGACCCAGTGGGCAACCGACTGCTCGAGGTACTGCAGGGTCTTCGACTGGATGCCCTTGGCGTCGGGCTGCGGGTGGAACAGGCGCGCCGACACGCCGATCTTCAGCGCGTCCGGCGTCAGCTTGCGGGAAAGAAAGTCGCGCGCCGAGCGCGCCGCACGCCTGAGCGGAGTCACCGCCTCAGTCTAGCGCCTTGACGATGTCCTCTACCACCTTCTTGGCATCGCCGAACACCATCATGGTCTTGTCCATGTAGAACAGGGGATTGTCCAGCCCGGCATAGCCGGACGCCATGCTGCGCTTGTTGACGAGCACGTTGCGCGCCTTGACCACGTCGAGGATCGGCATGCCGTAGATCGGGCTGCCCTTCTCGTAGGCGAGCGGGTTCACCACGTCGTTGGCGCCGAGCACCAGCGCGACGTCGGCGTTGCCGAACTCGCCGTTGATGTCCTCCATCTCGAACACCTGGTCGTAGGGCACCTCGGCCTCGGCGAGCAGCACGTTCATGTGCCCGGGCATGCGCCCGGCGACCGGGTGGATGGCGTAGCGCACGTTGACGCCCTTTTGCTGCAGCTTGTGCGCCATTTCCTTTACCGCGTGCTGGGCGCGCGCCACGGCGAGGCCGTACCCGGGCACGATGATCACGTTCTCGGCGTTCGACATCAGGAACGCCGCATCGTCGGCCGCACCCGAGCGCACGGTCTTGTCCGTGCCGCCTTGCGCGGCGGACCCTTCGGCCGCTCCGAAGCCGCCCAGGATCACCGAGATGAACGAGCGGTTCATCGCCCGGCACATGATGTAGGACAGGATCGCGCCCGAGGAGCCGACCAGCGAGCCGGCGATGATCAGCATGGCGTTGTTGAGCGAAAAGCCGATGCCGGCGGCGGCCCAGCCCGAATAGCTGTTCAGCATCGAGATCACCACCGGCATGTCGGCCCCGCCGATGGGGATGATGATCAGCACGCCGAGCACGAAGGCGATGGCGGTCATGACGAAAAATGCGGTCCAGGCCTTGTCCTCGGCCATGAAGAACGCCGCGCCGAAGCCGATCATCACCAGGGCGAGCACCAGGTTGAGCCAGTGCTGGGCGGGAAACACCACCGGCGCGGAGGAAAACAGGCGGAACTGCTTGCCCAGGCCGGCCAGCTTGCCGAAAGCGATCACCGAGCCCGAGAAGGTGATGGCGCCGACGAAGGTGCCGATGAAAAGCTCCAGCTTGTTTCCCATGGGCAAAGGATCCGCCACGCCGAAGGCCCCGGGGTTGTTGACCGCCGCAATCGCGATCAGCACGGCCGCCATGCCGACCAGCGAGTGCATGGCCGCGACCAGCTCGGGCATCTGCGTCATCTGCACGCGGCGCGCCACCAGCGCACCGAGCGTGCCGCCGGCCAGCATGGCAATGAGGATGAGGTCGATGCGGCCCCGCGCCACCACCGCGATGGTGGTCAGCACCGCGATGGTCATGCCGGCGATGCCGAACCAGTTGCCGCGGCGCGCGGTCTCGGGATGCGACAGGCCCTTCAGCGCGAGGATGAAGCACACCGAGGCCACGAGGTACCAGAGGGTGAGCTGGTTGGCGCTCATTTCTTCTTCTTCCGGAACATCTCGAGCATGCGGTAGGTGACCAGAAAGCCGCCGGCCACGTTCACCGCGGCGAGCGCGACCGCGATCACCCCGAGCACCGAGCCGAAATCGGTGTCGTGCGGCGCGGCGGCGAGGATCGCGCCGAC
>CBDDSA010000089.1:0-3038 GCA_965233185.1 uncultured bacterium | reverse complement strand
GCCGCGGCGCGGATGACCATCGTGTCCTTGCGGACTTCCTTCGCGAGGTTGACGGCCAGCACCTGCTCGAGGCGCGCCGGCATGAGCTGTAGCGGCAGCGCCTCGCGCAGCGCGGCGATGGCGCGCCGGCTGAATTCGGCGAGGAGCCGACGGTTCAGCGCGGCGAGTGCCCTCGCCCGGTTCAGGCCGGCGCGGGCTTGACGGCGCGATGGAATCCGAGCATGCCCGAGAACACCGTTTTCGCCGTCACGTCGCGGAAGCCGACGTCCTCCAGCATGTCGCTCAGCTCCTGCGGTGTGTAGAACATCTGCAGAGCCTGGATGAAGTACTTCTTGCAGTTGAGCGCCGCCGGCCCGCTGCGGAACAGGAACCCCGTGAACCACAGGCAGAAACGCAGGTAGGTGTAGTACAGCCGCTCCACGACGCGGTTGCCGGGCCGCAGCATGTCGCAGTGGTAGAAGCGCCCGCCGGGCTTGAGCACGCGGCGGATCTCGGCTGCGACGCGCCGGATGCGCAGGTGCCGCGAGGCGAACTGCAGCGTGACCACGTCGAAGGTGTTGTCCGGGTAGGGGAGCGTGTGCACGTCGTCGATGACGCTGCCGATGCGCATGCCCAGCGCCTCGGCATTGCGCCGGCCGACCTCCTGCATGGCGGCGCTGCGGTCGATGGCGTGTACCTCGAGCGTGGGCTCGCGCCTGAGCAGCGCGATGCCGATGGCGTTGGTGCCGGCGCAGACGTCGAGCACGCGCTCGCCCGCCCGTATGTCCACCGTGTTCATGGACTGGTGGAGGAACCAGCCCCACAGCCCCAGGCTGGCGATGTAGTTCGCCCGGTCGTAGTAGGGCGCGACGTCGGCGAAGACGTCGTTCAGCTCCTGGGTCCAGACGACGTTGAAGCGCTCTTCCCGGGCGATCTCGCGCGTGGCGACCGGCGGCGGATTCATGCGGGCCTCCTCCCTCAGATGCGCAGCAAGTAAAGCATTGCGGCCCCGGTCCCGGCAAGGGCGCCGGCGTAGACGATTGCCGCGACCGCGGCGTCGGCCCGCACGCCGAGGTCGTAGCAGGTGATGCGCAGGCGGTGCGCCGCACTCCAGAGCGACAGGCCGATGACGACGACAAGCCCCGCCTTGACCAGCCAGTAAGCGGCGAAGGCGTACAGTCGTTCGTAGGAGAGCGCCTCGGGCACATGGCCCAGGGCGGCAAGCAGCGTGAGCGCGATGAGGGCCGGGGTGAGGAAGGCGGTCAGCGTCCCGCCGGCCGCGAAGGGCCCCCAGACGATCGGCTTGTTCGATTTCGCCATGTCAGAAGACCCCTGCCATCCACAACAACCCAATGGATATGCCAACCCAGGCGGCGTAGTGCGCGCCCGCGATCACGCCATCGGGCAGGAATTCCTCTCCGAGCTGCACGGGAAGCGCCTTCGGCGTCAGGTTGAACCAGGTCACCGAGTGGTACAGGGAGAACGCCAGCGCCACGATATGAAAGCCGATGCTCGCCGGCGCCTGCAGCGCTTGCAGGAAGCTCTCCCAGGCGGCCGGCCCCTGCGAGAGCCGCTCGAGCCCCACCACCATCAGCAGCGCGTAACCGCCGATGAACAGGCAGCTGAACTCGCGCACCATGTAGCGCACGTAGCGCGGGTGGCGGAAGATCCATTCCGAGGTGATCGGGCGCTCGTAGGGCCTGCGGCTCATTTCTTCAGCCACGGCATCAGGTGCTCCTGGTACCAGTCCACGGTGCTGCGGATCTTGACCTGCTGGATCGCGCCCGCGGGGTCCACGTGCTCGGGGCAGACTTCCGAGCAGGCGCCCACGAACGAGCACTCCCACGCCCCTTCCTTGGCCGCGAGCGCCTCCTGGCGTTCCTCGCCGCCGGGGTCGCGCGAATCGTGGTGCCAGCGGTGCGCGAGGGCGATCGCCGCCGGCCCGATGTACTTGGGGATCAGGCCGTACTCCGGGCAGGCCGCATAGCAGAGCATGCAGTTGATGCACATGCTGTACTGCTTGAAGCGCTTGAGCTCGGCCGGCGTCTGGCGGTACTCGCCCGCCTCGAGCGCCTTCACGTCCTTCGGGACCAAGTAGGGCCTGACGCGCGAGAGCTTCGCCATGAAGTCGTCGATCACCGTCACCAGGTCGCGCTCGATCGGGAAGTGCCGCAGGGGCTCGACGCGGATCACGCCCTGGTAATCGCGCAGGAAAGCCTTGCAGGCGAGCTTGGGCTCCTGGTTGATCATCATGCCGCAGCTGCCGCACACCGCCATGTGGCAGGACCAGCGGTAGCTCAGCGTCGGGTCGAGGTTCTCCTTGATGTAGTTGAGCGCGTCGAGGACGACCCAGTCGTCCCGGTAGGGCACCTCGTAGCTCTGGAAGCGCGGCTCGTCGTCCGTTTCGGGGTTGTAACGCAGGACGCAAAGCTCGGTCATGCGTGCGCCCCGGAGTAATCGCGCACGCCAGGCTGCGAGCGGGTGATCACCACGTCGAGGTAGTCCACGCGCGGCACATCCGCGCCCCGCCAACGCGCGAGGGAATGCTTGAGATAGCGCTGGTCATCGCGCTCGACGTAATCGAGCCGCTGGTGCGCGCCGCGCGACTCCTTGCGCTCGAGCGCGCTCTGCACCACCGCCTCGGCGCAGTCGAGCATCGAGCCCAGCTCGAGCGCCTGCAGGAGGTCGGTGTTGTAGACGTTGGTCTTGTCGTGCAGCTCGATGCGGCGGTAGCGCCGGCGCAGATCGGCGAGCCTGGTGCAGGCTTCGTCGAGCCCCGCGCCGCTACGGTAGATGCCGGCATGCTGCTCCATCGTCTGCATCATCTCCTTGCGCAAGCCTGCCACGGTCTCGGTGCCGCCGCTCCTTTGCATCAGCTCGCTAAGGCGCGCATGCGCCGCGGCGGCGAGCGCGCCGCGCGCCGCCTCGCCCGGCGCGCGCGCCCCCGACTGGAGGTATTCCATGGCGCTCAGGCCCGCGCGGCGGCCGAACACCAGCAGCTCGGTGAGCGAGTTCGAGCCAAGCCGGTTGGCGCCGTTGATGCTGACGCAGGCGCATTC
>CBDDSA010000088.1:0-3302 GCA_965233185.1 uncultured bacterium | reverse complement strand
GCTGGCGCGCCGCTTCGGCACCCGGCGCGTCTGGATCGGCGGGCACCTCATCATGGCGGCGGGCGTCGTGGCGCCGCTCGCGCTGCCGGGCCTCGCCGGCATCGCGCTTGCGGCGGTGTGCGTCGGCGCCACCTTCGTGGTGATCACCATGGTCGCGCTGCAGGAAGGCGGCGCGGTGGGCGGCGCGCCGCTGATGGCGGCCATGACCGCGGGCTTCGCCGCCGGGCAGATCGCCGGTCCGGCATTCGTCAGCCTGCTCGCCGTGGTCGGCGGCGGCCTTGCCGCCACCGGCGGCGGTCTCCCCGCCGCCTCCTACGCCGCCTGCTTCCTGCTCGTGGCGAGCGCCGCGGCGCTGCTTGCGGGCCGCTGAGCGCGGCGGTGCTTGCGCAGGAACTCGGGGAACCACGGCCGCGCCGCAAGCAGCAGCGTGATGGGCGCGCGCGCGCTCGCGGGCAGCGACGCATCGTCGGTGCGCATGCCGGAGAACTCCGCGGCGGTCTTTCTCAGCCGCGCGAGGAGCGCCGACACGGAGGATCGCGACAGGGCGCCGTTATTGAGCAGCAGAAGCTCGTCGGCGCCTTCGAAGCTCGAGGCGAAGAAATCCGCTGAGCCGTGCTCCTTGAAGAAGCGCTGGATCGGCCCGTCGGGGATCCAGGCGAAGGCGCGGCTCACCAGCAGGCGGATGCGGTTGTTCGGCATGAGCTCGATGAACTTGAGGCGATCCAGGCGGGCGAGCAGGCGCGTGCATTCCGGCGCATCGATGTCGTAGAACGCCACGATCTGCTCGAAGCTCCAGTGGTTCAGCGTGGACAGCGCCACCGCCATGAGCCGGTGGTTCTCGACAAACTCCTTCTCCTGCTCGTAGGTGAGCTGCGAGATCACCGCGTCCTGCGCCGCCAGGCCGCGCGCCAGGTCGGAAAACTCCATGCCGGCCACCTCGCAGATGGCGTCCAGGCGCGACAGCGTGAACTCCTTGCGCGAGAACATGCGCTTCACGCTCGCCTCGCTCATGCCCAGGCGCTTCGCCACCGCGGCGTAGGTGATGTTGCGCGCGCGCAGCTCCCGCTTCAGCCGGTCGACCAGTGCTCCGGTACGTGCCATGCGGACCCTCCCCGTGGAACGAGTATGACATTAGGATGGGCGCCATGGCACGCTGGCTCATCGCGCTGGTCATCGCGCTTATCTCGTTGTTCACCTACTTCGGCAGCACGAGCCTCAATCCGCTCACCGGCGAGAAGCAGCGCGTCGCGCTCAAGCCCGAGGAGGAGATCGCGCTCGGCCTGAAAAGCGCGCCGCAGATGGCGGCGCAGATGGGCGGCATCTCGGCCAACGCCGAGTCGCGCTCGCGGGTGGAGCGCGTCGGTGCCCGGCTGGTGAGCCGCAGCATCGCGGCGCAGAGTCCCTACCGGTTCAGCTTCCACGTGCTCGCCGACCCGCGCACGGTGAACGCGTTCGCGCTTCCCGGCGGGCCGATCTTCATCACCGAGGGCCTGCTCGGCCGCCTGCGCGGCGAGGACGAGCTTGCCGGCGTGCTCGGCCACGAGATCGGCCATGTCATCGGGCGGCATTCCTCCGAGCAGCTGGCCAAGCAGCAGCTCACCCAGGGGCTGGTCGGCGCCGCGGTGCTGGGCACCGGCGACTACACCGCGGCCCAGATAGGCCAGCTGGTGGGCGGGCTCATCAACATGCGCTACGGGCGCGACGACGAGCTCGAGTCCGACGCCCTGGGCATCCGCATCATGGCCGAGGCGGGCTACGACCCGCGCGCCATGCTGGGCGTGATGCGCACGCTCGCCAAGGCGAGCGGCGGCTCGCGCCAGCCCGAGTTTTTCTCCACCCACCCCCACCCGGAGAACCGCGAGGCGCGCATCCGCGAGGAAATCGCCAAGCGCACGGGCAAATGACGGCGGTTTCGGCATAAGCACATGCCCGGCGAGCGCTTGCGCGGCGGAACGCGGCGGCGTAACTTGGCTTCCCCGTTGGTTCGACCGTCGACAGAGGAGGCATGGATATGAGCACGGCAGAGAAGGCCCCGGTAGACAAGCAAGTCCAGAACGGCGTGAACGTGGAGGCGCTGTTGGGCGCGCGCGAGGCGCTCACCAAGGCCCCGGAAGCGGCCCGGTTCAACTGGCGCGCGAGCTGCAAATGGGTAAACGGCACGCACAGCCAGACCAGCGTGAAGGGCTTCTACGGGCTCGGTCAGGAGCAGAGCCACAAGAGCGAATTCACCTTCGACATGGACCATCCGGAAATCTTCGCGTCGCAAGACAAGGGCGCGACGCCGGTGGAGATGGTCCTCACCGGCCTCGCCGGCTGCCTGACCGCCGGCGTCGCCGCGGTCGCGCAGCACCGCAAGATCCAGCTGCGCTCGGTCACCGCCACGATCGAGGGCGGCATGGACATCCAGGGCATCCTCGGCATCGACGAAGACGTGCGCAACGGCTTCGACGGCATCAAGGTGAAGTTCGACATCGACGCGGACGCGACCCAGGAAGAGCTCGAGGCGCTCGTGGCGCAATCGCAGAAGCGCTCCGCGGTGTACGACATCGTCGCCAATCCGACGAACGTCTCGGTGAAAGTAAACTGAGGCTCAACTAGTTGCGCACGAGCGTAGCGCAGTTGCGCACGACCGTAGCGGTCGTGGGCGCGGGCCATGCCGGCCTCGCCATGAGCCGCTGCCTCGCCGAGCGCTCGATCGACCACGTGGTCCTCGAGCGCGGCGAGGTGGCGAACTCGTGGAAGACCGAGCGCTGGGACTCGCTGCGGCTGCTCACGCCCAACTGGCAGAGCCGGCTGCCCGGCTACCGCTATGCCGGCGCCGATCCCCACGGCTATCGCACCATGCCGGAGACGGTCGAGTACCTGGAGCGGTATGCCCAGGCGATCTCGGCGCCGGTGCGCACGCACACCGCCGTCACTTCGGTGCGCCGCACGGACGACGGCTACCTGCTCGCGACCGGCGAGGGCCAATGGCGCTGCCGGATGGTGGTGCTGGCGAGCGGTGCGTGCAATGTCGCCAGCGTTCCGGCGCTGGCCGCAGAGCTGCCGCCGGGCATCGCCACCTTCACGCCGATGCAGTACCGCAACCCGGCGCAGCTCGAGCCGGGCGGCGTGCTGGTGGTCGGCGCCTCTGCCAGCGGGGTGCAGATCGCCGACGAGATCCAGCGCTCCGGCCGCCCGGTGAGTCTCGCGGTGGGGGAGCACATCCGGATGCCGCGGGTCTACCGCGGCCGCGATATCCAGTGGTGGATGGACGCCGCCGGCATCCTCGACCAGCGCTACGACGAGATCGAAGACCTTGC
>CBDDSA010000087.1:0-2835 GCA_965233185.1 uncultured bacterium | reverse complement strand
CTCGGCCGCGGTGGTCGGCAACTGCGGCCGCACGATGGGATTGATGTGGACGATGACGATGTCTCTCGACTCCGCCTGGAAGAAAAGCGGATAAAGCGCCGGGTTGCCCATGTAGCCGCCGTCCCAGTAGTGCTCGCCGTCTATCTCCACCGCCCGGAAGAGAAACGGCAGGCAGGCCGACGCCATCACGGCGTCCAGGCTCAAGTCCTCGTTGGCAAAGATGCGCGGCTGTCCGGTGCTAACGTTCGTGGCGGAAATGAAGAGCTTCACGAGGCTATTCACGCGCAGGGCGTCGAAGTCTACCCGCCTTCGGAGCACGCCGCGCAGCGGGTCGAAGCCGAATGGATTGAACTGGTAGGGCGAGAGCGCGTGGGTCACCGCCTGGAACATGAGATAGGCGGGCGAGTATTCGGGGCCGAGGCCCAGCGCCTGCGTCCAGGGCGCAGCACGTGCCGGCGAATACAGGTCGCCGAGCTGGCTGATGTCGCGCCAGAACTTCTCCAGCGCTTCGCGCGCGCCTTCGCGGCCGCCCTTCGCGAGACCGGAGGCGTAGACGACGGCGTTCATCGCCCCCGAGCTGGTCGCCGAGAGGCCCTCGACGCCGAGGCGGCCGTCCTCGAGCAGGCGGTCGAGCACGCCCCAGCCGAACGCGCCATGCGCGCCGCCTCCCTGAAGCGCGAGGTTCACGCGCTTGGATTCCGCTTTCGTATACGTTTTTCGCGGTCGCGGGCCGGAGCGCGCCGGAGAAGTAGTGCGGCCTGGCTGACGCGCCGATTTCTCAGCCATCGGGTCCTTTCTCTGCGTCACGGGCGCCTGGTCGCGCATCGGCTGGCTGGCGTCCCTGGATCCTTCGCCATACGGCGAGGCGATTCATAGCCAGCGTCCCATAAATGATGAGCGCAGTGGCGACGGCGAGAAGGTACATGCCGAACGCCGTCGCCACGCCGACCGCCGCGGTGGCCCAGATGGCCGCGGCGGTGGTGAGACCGGAAACGGTTCCCTTCTGGTTGATGATGACGCCCGCGCCCAGAAAGCCGATGCCGACCACGATCTGCGAGGCGACGCGCGCAGGGTCTGCGCCGGGGATGTGAGCGGACACGAGCCCGAAGGTGCAGGCGCCGACGCACACGGTAATGTGGGTGCGGATACCCGCTTCCGTACCGCGCCGCTCGCGCTCCCAGCCGACCAGCGCGCCGAGCAGCGCTGCGATCAGCGTGCGAACGAGAAACAGGGCTTCGAGCTGCCAGTCCATGAGTGCGGCTAAGCTAGCGCGCTGTAGAGATGAAGGCCGCCTGAACGAGCGGACCGCCGGCGGGTCCAACCTTCAAGGCACGGCCGCAGCCATGACAAGCCCACGATTTGCAGCCGCGATTGTTCTTGCACTGGCGTTGGTACCGCTCGCCGCCGAAGGCGGCGGCGCGCGGCATGGCGGCGGGCATCACGCCAGCCGGGCGGGACACCACGCGGGCGGGCATCGCCATCATCACAGCGCGCTTCACCACCGCGGACACGGCGCTTTCCTCATGCCCGCACCCGGCTCGCATCCGGGACACTTGAACCGGCGCTATGGAGCGCCGGCTTACGATCCGTCTCATCAGCACTTGTGCCCGGGAGGCCAGTGGTACGACCACTATGTGAGTGCCTGCCGCGCGGGCCCGGCGCCCCTCGCACCCCCGTAAGTAGAGCTCGCTTTTGCAGCGCGGGCTTACAGTCAACCGCGCGCCTTGCCGCATTGCGGACAGAATTTCGCGCCGGGGGCGAGCTGGGTTCCGCAGCCGCCGCACTTGGCGGCGGCGAGCGAAGCGCCGCATTGCTGGCAGAACTGCGCCCCGGCAGCATTCGCCGTGCCGCACGCGGCGCACACCGGACCGGGCGCCGGACCCGCCTGTGGCCCGGATTCGCCGGGATAGGGTCCGTAGCCGCCGTATCCGCCATGATGCCCGCTCCTCCGGCCGCCGTGGTGGCCGCCGCCCATCCTGCCGCGCAGTAGGTCTTTCAGAATGCCCATGTCCGCTCCTTTTCGATGTTCAGGCGTGATCGTGCGAATCGCCCGGGAAGTGCCTGCCGCCGTGCAGTTCCTTCATGTCGCAAGCCGCCGCCTCGATCTGCACCGTCACGTGGCGCATCGAGAAGCGCTCGGCGAGCGTCTTCGTCACCGCGGCGAGAACGCTCTGCTCTTCGGCGCCCTCGGCGAGAACGACGTGGACGCTGAGGCTGTTCTTGCCGCTGGTCAGCGCCCAGACGTGCAGGTCGTGGATCTCGCGCACGCCCGGCACGGCGAGAACCGCCTGCTCGATCTCGTCCAGCGCGATGTCGACCGGGACGCCCTCGAGCAGGATGTTCAGGCTCTCCTTGAGGAGCTTCCAGGTGCGCGGCAGCACCCATACGCCGATCAGCGCCGCGACGATCGCGTCCACCCAGGCCCAGCCGGTGAAATAGATGACGAGGGCCGCGAAGATCACGCCGAGCGAGCCGAGCATGTCGGCCCACACCTCGAGGTAGGCGCCCTTGACGTTGAGGCTCGACTGCGAGCCTGCCTGCAGCACGCGCATGCCGACGAGGTTGATGACCAGGCCGAGCAGCGCGATCACGAGCATGCCGATCGACTGGATCTCCGGCGGGCTGCGAAAGCGCTGGTAAGCCTCGTACAGGATGTAGGCGGCGACGAGAAACAGCACCACGGCGTTGAAAGCAGCGGCGAGAATCTCGAAGCGGTAGTAGCCGAAGGTGCGCTTGTGGTCGGCGGCCCGCTTGCCGATCCTGATAGCCACGAGGGCGATGGCGAGCGCCGCAGCGTCGGTGAACATGTGCGCGGCATCCGAGATGAGCGCGAGG
>CBDDSA010000086.1:0-22268 GCA_965233185.1 uncultured bacterium | reverse complement strand
GGCGCCGGCCCCGGCGGGCGCCGGGCTGGTCTACGTCGACCATCTCACGCACAACGTGCACCGCGGCCGCATGCAGGAGTGGGCCGAGTTCTACGAGCGCCTGTTCAACTTCCGCGAGATCCGCTATTTCGACATCGAGGGCAAGCTCACCGGTCTCAAGTCCAAGGCCATGACCAGTCCGTGCGGCCGCATCCGCATCCCGATCAACGAGTCCTCCGACGACCGCTCGCAGATCCAGGAATACCTCGACGCCTACCACGGTGAAGGCATCCAGCACATCGCGCTGCACGCGGCCGACATCTACCAGACGGTCGACGCCTTGAAAGTGGAGCTCCTCGATACGCCCGACACGTACTACGAGCTGCTGGACCAGCGCCTGCCCGGGCACGGCGAGCCGGTGGAGGAGCTGAGCAAAAGGAAAATCCTGCTGGACGGCTCCCCCGGCGGCGGGCTGCTGCTGCAGATCTTCACCAAGACGCTGATCGGCCCGATCTTCTTCGAGATTATCCAAAGGAAGGGCGACGAGGGCTTCGGCGAGGGCAACTTCAAGGCGCTGTTCGAATCGATGGAGCTCGACCAGGTGCGCCGCGGCGTCCTCGCGCCGTCGAAATGAGCCTGAGGGGCGATTACAGCCAGGCCGGCGCCGATTTCTCGGTCGAGCAGCACTGGGACGCCTACACCGACGAAGAGCATGCGCTGTACCGGCGCCTTTTCGAGCGCCAGTCGAAGCTCGTGCCGCGCTACGCCTGCCCGGAATGGATCGAGGCGATCGGCGGCCTCGATGCGGCGAGGGAAATTCCGAGGTTCGATGTTGTTTCTGCAAAACTGAAAAGCAAGACCGGCTGGGAGATCGTCGCGGTGCCGGGGCTGATCCCGGACGAGGCGTTTTTCACCCACCTCGCCAACCGCCGCTTTCCGGTGACCGTGTGGCTGCGCCGGCCCGAGGAGTTCGACTACATCGTCGAGCCCGACGTGTTCCACGATTTCTTCGG
This sequence comes from uncultured bacterium, assembly GCA_965233185.1. Lineage (GTDB taxonomy): Bacteria > Pseudomonadota > Gammaproteobacteria > Burkholderiales > SG8-39 > SCGC-AG-212-J23. The sequence continues at coordinate 21,276 of CBDDSA010000086.1, read as the reverse complement.
CCACGTGCCGCTGCTTTTCGACCGCGTGTATGCCGACCACCTGCACGAGTACGGCAAGGGCGGCCTCAAGGCGATGCGCCTGGACGCGGTCAAGTACCTGGCGCGCCTGTACTGGTTCACCATCGAGTTCGGCCTGATGAAGACAAAGGACGGCATAAGGGCCTATGGCGCGGGGCTCATGTCCTCCGGCGGCGAGCTTGCCTACTGCGTCGACGACCCCAAGCCGCGCCGCCTGCCCTTCGACCTCGAGCGCGTCATGCGCACCGAGTACCTCATCGACCGCTACCAGGACACCTATTTCGTGATCGACTCGTTCGAGCACCTGATGCGCGAGACCGCGCCGGACTTCACGCCGATCTATGCGCGGCTAAAATCGGCGGCATGACTATCCCCCACCAGACCGGCCGGGCGCGCTCCGGCGAGCTCCAGATCCATTTCCGCAAGCTCGGCAAGCCCGGGGCGACGCCGGTGCTCATCGTGCACGGCCTGTCGTACTTCTCCTGGGACTGGCTCGAGGTGGCGCAGGCGCTGGGCCAAGAACGCGAGGTGATCGCGATGGACATGCGCGGCTTCGGCGATTCCGACTGGAGCCCGGCGAAGGACTACGCCGTGCCCTCGATGGCGCGGGACATCCTCGCGGTACTGGACCACGCCGGCTGGCCGCGCGTCCTGCTGGTGGGCCACTCCATGGGCGGGCGCAGCACCACCTACGTGGCGGCGAAGCACCCTGAGCGCGCCACTGCCCTGGTGCTGGTCGACTACACGCCCGAGAATGCTGCCGCCGGCGCAAAGCGCACCACCGAGATGGTCGGGCGCACGCCGGACGCCTTCGCCAGCCTCGAGGAGGCGATGAAGTACTTCGGCAAGAGCGACAGGGCTCGCTTCGAGAACTACCTGAAAAAGACGGAGAAGGGTTTCATCGTCAAGCGAGATCCCTTCTTCCGCGACCAGTTCCGGCAGCTGCTGGAGGGCGGCGAGCGGCCCAAGCTCGGCGTCGACATGTGGGGCCTGATCGGTGAGGTGCGCTGCCCGATCCTCTCCGTGCGCGGCACGCGCTCGGACATGTACGCGCCGGAGACCGCGGCGAAAATGAAGTCCGCCAACCCGCGCCTGCAGGTGGCCGAGGTGGAGGCGGGGCACAACATCGCGGCAGACAATCCACAAGGCTTCTTGAAAGCCTTCCATTCTTTTGTGAAGCAAGAAAAGCTATGAATATTCGCGGCGTCGACCATCTGGCGATCGTCTCCGACGACATGCCCACGGCAATGGACTTCTACACGCGCGTGGTGGGCTTTCGCCTGGTGCACGTGCGGCGCGTGCCCTTCGAGCAGGACCGCTGGCAGCCGCCCTACGACAACCTGCGCCACTACTTCTTCGACATGGGCAACGATTCGCTGTTCGCCATCTTCGAATACCCGAAGGGGCTGCCCCGGCAGGTGCGCGACCACGTCGGCGGCATGCAGCACGTCGCCTTCCACGTGCCGCCGGAGAAGTTCGACGCCATGGTCGAGCACGTGCGCGGCTGCGGCGTGCACGTCGTGGGTCCCGTGCCGCTCGGCGGGCGCTTCTGGTCGGCCTACTTCCTCGACCCCTTCGGTACGCGCCTGGAAGTGGCCACCGACCGCAGCGGCGGCAAGCTGGGCGTGGTGGCTTCGGTGCTGCAGACCGAGGAGGAAGCGCGCGCCGAGCTGGAAACGCTGTTCTCCGACCCCGCCGAAGTCGAGCGCTGGCTCGACCACATGCCCCTCAGGGGACAGACCCCTAGGGGTCTGTCCCCTTGAAGAACACCATTTTCCGATGATCTTAGTCACCGGCGGCCTGGGCTACATCGGCTCGCATACCTGCGTCGCGCTGGCGGCGGCGGGCTACCGCATGGTGATCGTGGACAACCTGTCGAACGCCAAGCCGCAGGTGCTGGAGCGCATCCGCGAGCTCGCGCCCGGGGCATCGATCGGCTTCCACCAGGCCGACCTGCGGGACGCGGCCGCCCTGGAGAGGATATTTTTCTCGAGCAAGCCGGAGGCGGTGATCCACTTCGCCGGGCTGAAGGCGGTCGGCGAGTCGGTGGAAAAGCCGCTGCTCTACTACGACAACAACGTCGGTGGCACGCTTTCGCTGCTCCTGGCCATGGAAAAGCACGGCGTGCGCCGCCTGGTGTTCAGCTCCTCGGCCACGGTCTACGGCGAGCCGCAGAAGCTGCCCATCCCGGAGACCCACGGCCTCGGCCCGACCAACCCGTACGGGCAGACCAAGCTGATGATCGAGAAGATCATCGCCGACAGCGGCCTGCTGCACGCCACGCTGCGCTACTTCAACCCCACCGGTGCGCATCCCTCCGGGCGCATCGGCGAGGACCCGGCCGGCATCCCGAACAACCTCTTTCCCTACATCGCGCAGGTGGCCGTGGGCCGGCGCGCGGCGCTCAACGTCTGGGGGCGCGACTACGCCACGCCCGACGGCACCGGCGTGCGCGACTATATCCACGTGGTCGATCTCGCCGAGGGTCACGTCGCGGCGTTGAGATTCCTGGATGAGAAGAAAAGGTCCGTGACGGTGAACCTGGGCACCGGCCGCGGCTACTCGGTGCTCGAGGCGGTGAAGGCCTTCGAGCGCGCCTCGGGCAAGCGCATCGCGCTGGAGTTCGCGCCGCGCCGCCCGGGCGATGTCGCCGCCTGCTACGCCGATGCCGCGCTCGCCGCGCGCGAGCTCGGCTGGTCCACGCGCTTGGGCCTGGACGAAATGTGCGCCGACGTCTGGCGCTGGCAGTCCCGCAACCCGCAAGGGTTTGGTTAGAATCCCCCTCAACGAGGAGGGATTCATGAAATCCAAGGTCTTGGCAGGATGCATCGCGCTCGCGTTCGCCGCCGGCGCGCAGGCGCAGCAGAAGCACGAAGTGAAGGTCGCCACGTTCGTCGGCCCGCAGCACTTCATGTCGAAGTGGCTGGTCGCCTGGGGCGAGAAGCTGGAGAAGGCCTCCGGCGGGCGCCTGGTATTCAAGCATTTCCCCGGCTCGCAGATGGGCCCCACGCCGCAGATGTACGACCTCGCGCGCACCGGCCGCGCCGAGGTGTCGTGGTTCCTGCACGGCGCCACGCCCGGGCGCTTCCAGCTCACCGAGCTCATCCAGCTGCCCTACGTCGTGGGCAGCGCCGAGATCGGCACCAAGGTGATCAACGACGCGAACCTGCGCGCCAAGTACTTCGACCCCGAGCACCGCGGCATGAAGGTGCTGCTGCTGCTCACCCACCAGCCGGGCAACGTGCACACCACCAAGAAGCCCATCCGCAGCGCCGACGACCTGCGCGGCCTGCGCATCCGCTTCTCCGGCCCCGTGATCCGAGACTTCATCGCCAAGCTGGGCGGCACCGCGGTCGGCGTGCAGCCCCCCGAGCAGCTCGAGCAGCTGCAAAAGGGCGTGATCGACGGCGTGTTCATCGACTACGGCGGCGCGGGCGTGGCCTTCAAGATGGGCGGCACCCTCAAGTACTCCACCGAGATGTACTCCTACGTCTCGTCCTTCGGCATCGGCATGAATCCCGAGTTCTACAAGAGCCTGCCCGCCGACCTGCGCAAGATGGTCGACGACTCGGTGAAGGGCGTGGAGAAGGAAGTGGGCGAAGGCTGGGACGCGCTCGACGACATCGGCAAGAAGCTGCTGGTCGACGGCGGCGCCGAGCCGATCAAGCTCTCCGAGGCCGAGAACAAGCGCTTCCGCCAGGCCGGCATGGAAGTCACCGAAGACAAGCTGAAGGAGCTGGAAGGCAAGGGCCTGCCCGCGCGCGCCGCCTTCAAGCAGATCATGGCGCTCTCGGAGAAGCACGCCAAGGACTCCCGCAACTTCTGGCAGTAAGAAAGTTGGCACGAAAAATGGGGACGTACCTATTTTTCATTGAGGCGTAGCCGATGAGAAAAATAGGGTACGTCCCCATTTTTCTGGGGGCTGTAGCCGGGGCGTTCCTGGCGGCGATGGTGCTGCTCACCGTCGCCGACGTGCTGCTGCGCAGCTTCTTCAGCTATCCCATCCGCGGCATGCTGGAGCTGATCGAGCTCGGGCTCGCGTGCACCATCTTCATCGCGCTGCCGGCGGTGTTCCTGCGCGAGGAGCACCTGGTGGTCGACGTGCTGCGCAAAAGCCGCTTCTTCGATCTCCTCGGCACGGTGGTGTCGCTGGTGGTGCTCGCGGTGATGGGCTGGACCATGCTGCCGCACGCGCGCAGCATGATCGAGTTCGGCGACGTCACCTCCGACCTTTCCATCCCGCGCCTGTGGTACTGGATGCCGGTGCTCTTCGGCGTGGCCGCCTCGGCGCTCGTGACCTTGGTGTACTTCCTAAGAAAGCGTTGAGCAACCTCGCCATCGGCTTGGCCGGGGTCGGCGCGCTGCTCGCGGTGCTGTTCCTGCGCGTGCCGATCGGCACAGCGCTCATCCTGGTGGGCGTGGCCGGCTACGCGGCGATGGACGGCTGGCGCACGGCGCTGTCCATGCTGGGCAGCGTGCCCTTCGAGCTGGCGAGCGCCTATTCGCTGTCGGTGGTGCCGCTTTTCATCCTGATGGGCGCGGTGGCGGCGCGCGCCGGCATGTCGCGCGAGCTCTTCGACGCCGCCAACGCCGTGTTCTCCGGCTTTCGCGGCGCGCTCACCCACGCCACCATCGGCGCCCGCGCCGCCTTCGGCTCGATCTGCGGCTCCTCCATCGCCCCCCGCGCGACGTTCTCCAAGGTGGCGATTCCCGAGATGCGCCGCCACGGCTACGAGGAAGGCCTCGCCGCGGGCGCGGTGGCCGCCGCCGGGTGCCTGGGCATCCTCATCCCGCCGTCGGTGATCCTCGCCATCTACTCGCTGGTCGCCGAGGAGTCGCTGCCCAAGCTGTTCGCCGCGGCGCTTTTCCCGGGCCTGTTGCTCGCCGTGCTGTACATCGGCATCGTGGCAGCGATCGGCCGCCTGCGCCCGGGATGGACCCCCAAGGAGCCCGCCATGCCGCTCGCCGAGCGCGTGCGCGCGGCGCGCACCATGTGGAAGCTCGCGGCGCTGTTTTTCCTCGCGGTGGGCGGGATTTATCTCGGCTGGTTCTCGCCCACCGAGGCTGCCGCCATCGCCGCCTTCGCCGCCGCCGTGATCGGCTTCGCCACCCGCACCCTCACCCTGCGCGGCCTCGGCGACGCGCTGCTCGACACCGTGTACTCCACCGCGATGCTGTTTTTCATCATCGTCGGCGCCTTCATCTTCTCGCGCTTCATCGTGCTCACCCGCCTGCCCAACGAGCTTGCCGCCTGGGTGCAGGCAAGCGGCCTGGGCCCACTTTGGATCGTCGCCGCGGTGGTGGCGCTGTACTTCGTGCTGGGCACGTTTCTCGAGGAAGTGAGCACCATCCTCATCACCGTGCCGGTGATCCTGCCCCTCATGGCCACCATCGGCTACGACGCGGTGTGGTTCGGCATTTTCGTCACCGTGATGGCCACCATCGGCCTCATCAGCCCGCCGGTCGGGCTCACGGTATTCGTGATCCAGGCCCAGAACCCGGACATCCCCGCGAGCAAGATCTACCGGGGCACCCTGCCGTTTCTCGCGGCCGATTTCGTCCTGGTGGTGCTGCTGGTGCTGTTCCCGGCGCTCGCCTTGTGGCTGCCCGCCGCGCTACGGATGTAAATCGGGGTCAGAGCCCGAACTCCGACCCCGCTAACGGCAAAACGCTTACTTCGCGGGCTTGCTCGAAGGCGTGGAGCTGGAAGGCGTGCTCGCGCTGCCCGAGCTGCTGGCGCCGCCCGAGGCGCTGGACCCAGCCGAGGACTTCCCGGTCGAGGAGGACGACTTGCCGGCGGCCGACGACGACTTGCCGGTCGAGGCGCCGGCCTTGTTCATCGCCTCGAACTCGGAACGGCTGAGCTGCCCGTCCTTGTTCGTGTCCAGCTTGTCGAAGTCCATGCCGCCTTTCGCCTTCGAGCCGCTCGCGCCGGACGAGGCGCTGCCGCTCTTCGGGGTGCTGCTGCCCGCCGAGGCGCTGCCCGAGGACTTGGCATCCCCGCTTTGCGACATCGACGGCTTCGCGGAGGAATCACTCTGGGCCTTCTTGTCGTCGGCCGCGTGCGCGGCAAAGGCGAGCAAGGAGAAGCTGACTAGCAACGGTGTAACGAATTTCATACGCACTCCTGGTTGGATGATAAAAAAGGTCGCTTGTAATGCTTCCTCTGGCTGGCCGTTTCCATCTAGCACCAAGGATGCCGGGGCAGATGAGCCTTTCGGCGCACCCCCTCGCGGAACGGCCGTCCCTCGACCTTGCGAGGGCGGGAGGCATCAAAGAGAATGGCGCGACGCCTAGAGGGACGGCGGTTGCAAAGGGGTAATGCATGTTTCGGGAAATGAGCAGGGCGCTCCTTGGCGGGGTTCTGACGCTCGCAATGGCGCCCGCCGCTTGGGCCGGCGCCGCCATCCAGTCGATGAACGGCGATGTGCGCGTGGGCGCGTCCAGGCAAGTCCCGGTTTCCGCACGGCAGGACCAGCGGCTTGCCGCCGGCACTACCATCACCACCGGTGCGCAATCGCAGGCCCTGCTCAAGCTCGACGACGGCGGCCAGATAGTGCTCGGCCAGAACACCGAGTTCCGCATCGTGGACTCGCGGTACGCCCCGAGCTCGCCGCAGGCCGACCGCGCGGTGTTCGACCTCGTGCGCGGGGCGCTGCGCGTGGTTTCCGGGGCCATCGGGCAGCGCAATTACCAGCTGTGGGCCTTGAGAGCGCCGCAGATGACCCTCGGCCTGCGTGGCACGGATTTCATGGTGGCGATGACCAACCAGGCCTACGTGAACGTCTCGCAAGGCGCCGTCGTCGTCAGCAACGGCCATGGCTCCACGGTGCTTGGCGCGGGGTCCATCGCTGCCGTGCCTTCGTCGGCGGCCGCGGTTGTCGTCATCCCCGCTTCTTCGCTGCCCACGGCGGTCTCCGGGGCGTTCAGCCGTATGAGCGCGGCGCCGGGCGTGGTAGCGGGCGGCAGCTCCGTCTCGCGCAAGCCGAGCAGGTAAGCTTCCGCCGATGTACCAGAGCGGTTTCGGCAATTCCTTTTCCTCCGAGGCGGTCAAGGGGGCGCTGCCCTTGGGGCAGAACAGCCCGCAGAAGCCGCCCAAGGGCCTCTATGCGGAGGTGCTCTCCGGCACCGCCTTCACCGCCCCGCGCGCCGAGAATCGCAGCGCCTGGCTGTACCGGATTCGGCCCTCGGCGGCCCATGGCCCCTATGCGCGCATCCCGGGCGGCCTGGTGCGCTCCGGGCCGTTCAACGAGGTCGAGGTGCCGCCCAACCGCCTGCGCTGGGACCCCCTGCCGCTGCCCGGCAAGGCGGCCGACTTCATCGAGGGCCTCGCCACGATCGCCGGCTCGGGCGAGCCCGCGCTGCAGGCCGGCCTCGCGGTGCACATCTACCGCGCGACGCACCCGATGGGCCAGCGCTACTTCTGGAACGCCGACGGCGAGCTCATGTTCGTGCCGCAGGAAGGAGAAATCCTCCTGTGGACCGAGCTGGGGAAACTGCAGGTCAAGCCTGGTGAAATCGCCGTGGTGCCGCGCGGCATGAAGTTCAAGGTTGAGATCACCGAGCCGGTGCGCGGCTACCTGTGCGAGAACTACGGGCCGCCGTTCCGCCTGCCCGAGCTCGGGCCGATCGGCGCGCAGGGTCTCGCGCAGCCGCGCGACTTCCTCGCGCCGGTGGCGGCGTTCGAGGAGACCAAGGGCCCCTGCCAGCTCGTGGCCAAGTTCATGGGCGGGCTGTGGGCCACCGAGCTCGGCCATTCGCCGCTCGACGTGGTCGCCTGGCACGGCACCTACGTGCCTTACAAGTACGACCTCGCGCGCTTCATGGTGATCAACACCGTGAGCTTCGACCACGCCGACCCGTCGATCTTCACCGTGCTCACCTCGCCTTCCGGCCAGCCGGGCGTGGCCAACTGCGACTTCGTCATCTTCCCGCCGCGCTGGATAGTGGCCGAGAACACCTTCCGCCCGCCGTGGTTCCACCGCAACGTGATGAGCGAGCTGATGGGCCTGGTGCATGGCGTGTACGACGCGAAGGCCGAGGGCTTCGCCCCCGGCGGCGTGTCGATCCACAACTGCCTGTCGGCGCACGGCCCCGACCGCGCCACCTTCGACAAGGCGAGCGAGGCGCAGCTCAAGCCGCAGAAGATCGAGAATACCCTCGCCTTCATGTGGGAGTCGCGCTACGTGTTCCGCCCCACCAAGTTCGCCCTCTCCGCGCGCGAGCTGCAGAAGGACTACGACAAGGTCTGGGACGGCTTCAAGAAGTTATACAAATAAAAATCGGGGTCAGAGCCCGAATTCGAATTCGGGCTCTGACCCCGATTGGTACCCATATGAAAATCGACGACACGCACGATCCGAACCAGAAGAGCTGGGTGGAAGCGGCGAACGAGCCGGGCTGCGGGTTCCCGATCCAGAACCTGCCCTTCGGCATTTACCGCGAGCGCAAGAACCGCAACGAGGCGCCGCGCGGCTGGGTGGCGATCGGCGACCAGATCCTCGATCTCGCGGCGCTGGGCATCAAGACCGGGCCGACGCTGAACGGCCTCGCCGCGCAGGGCCGGCCGGTGTGGCGGGGGCTGCGAAAGGAGATCTCGCAGTGCCTTTCGACGAAAAACAAGAATACGAAGCGCTACCAAAAGCATCTCCTGCCGATGAAGCAGGCGGAGCTCTTCCTGCCGGTGGCGATCGGCGACTACAGCGACTTCTTCACCGGCATCCACCACGCGAGCAACATGGGCCGCATCCTGCGCCCCGGCGGCGAGCCGCTGATGCCGAACTACAAGTGGGTGCCGATCGGCTATCACGGGCGCGCCTCCTCGATCGTGGTGTCGGGCGCGACGGTGTGCCGGCCCAAGGGGCAGGTGAAGCCGCCCGACGCCGCAGCTCCGGAGTTTTCTTTCTCCAAAAGACTCGATTACGAAGCCGAGCTTGGCTTCGTCGTCGGCCCGGGTAACCGCCTGGGCCGCCCGGTGCCGGTGAAGGACGCGCTCGAGCACGTGTTCGGGGTGGTGCTCCTGAACGACTGGTCGGCGCGCGACATCCAGGCGTGGGAATACCAGCCGCTCGGGCCGTTCCTGGCCAAGAGCTTCGCCTCGACGATTTCGCCGTGGATCGTGACGCTGGAGGCGCTGGCGCCGTTTCGCTGCCCGGCGTTCCCGCGCGCCATCAACGATCCGAAGCCGCTGCCCTATCTCATGGACCACGCCGACCAGCGCGCCGGCGGCTTCGCCATCGACGTCGAGATGCACCTGCGCAGCGCGAAGATGCGCGAGCAGAAGGCGCCGGCGGCGCGCCTTTCCACCGGCAACTTCCGCGATTCCTACTGGACCGTGGCGCAGATCGTCGCGCACCAGACGAGCAACGGCTGCAACCTGCAGCCCGGCGACCTCCTGGGCTCGGGCACCATCTCGGGCGCCACGCCCGAGACCTACGGCTCGCTGATGGAGCTCACCCAGGCCGGCAAGCAGCCGCTGCAGCTTCCGAGCGGCGAGAGCCGCACCTTCATCGAAGACGGCGACGAAGTGATCGAGCGCGGCCGCTGCGCGCGCGAGGGCTACGCCAGCATCGGCTTCGGCGAAGCCGCCGGCCGCGTGCTGGAGAAATAAGGGGACAGACCCCAAGGGGTCTGTCCCCTTGGTTCGCTATCTCTGCTTAATGGTGATCGCGTCGATCTTTGCCGGCGCGCGCCGTGCCTCGCCGGATTTGTCGATCATGGTCGGCCCCTGATACTTCAACGGCCAGCCGCCGGCCGCCGCGGGCGGGGGCGGCACCGGCGGCGCAGCCTGCACATTGGGATAGGGAATCGGCACCGGCGCGATCGGCGTAGGCGCCGCCTCGCCGCCCGTAGTGCTCGTATACGCGCTCTTGTTCTTCAGCATCGTTTCCTGCGCGCAAGCGAGGCTTGCGAACGAGACGGAAACCACCAGAGCCAGACCGACCTGCAGGTGCGTGCGCATGCGATGCCTCCTTTGCGTGGCAGCTTACCGCGAAAATGGGGACGTACCCCATTTCAAGGGGACAGCACCATTGCCCGCAGGGTCCGAGCGGACCAGCCTTACTCGAAGAGAATCCTCACCGAGGTCATCGGGCGCGTGTTGACCTGAAGCCGAGCAGGCCCAGCGCCGCCGCCACGAGCGCCAGGCTTCCCGGCTCGGGCAGCGCCGGCGCAGCGAACAGCTGCCCGGCATTGATGGCGTTCCGGGTACTGGCCAGCGGGCCGCTCCACGCGAAGTCGGTGTAGACCGAGCCCGTGCCCTGGAGCTGCAGCGAAAATCCGGCGGATTCGCTTCCGCTTTCCGCGCGTCCGATGTCCACGCTCGTCAGGCCGGCGGCGAGGCCGTCGAGCGCCGTGAACGCCCCCTCGTAGCTCAGGAACTGGAGAACGACGCCCGCCTGCGCGAGCGCAATGCCGTCCGGGGCGCCGTTCTGGATGCCGTTGACCGGGTAGGCGAGCGCCACGGTGCCGAAGCCGTTTTGCTGGTCGGAAATCGTTCCAGAGAACCCGGTGCTGCTGTACAGCCTGCCGGTGTCTCCGTTGTAGAGAAGCAAGGCGTAAGCCGAAACGTCGGTGCCCGCGGGCCCGGCGATCTCGATGAACTCGCCGCTATCCGTGCCCGAATTGTCGTAGTGGAGCTCGTTGATGAAGACCGCCGCGCCCGCCTGTCCCAGCGGGTTCGCGGCGATCAACGCCCCTGCGAGAACCTGCAGCAAAGCCTTTGCGTAGCGCATACGGGCCTCCCTCCCCTACGACTAGCGTAGGCCGATGCGCAGCCCGTGAAATAGCTACTTCGGACCCAAAAAGCGGGATTCTTATCCCGCTTTCTGGTCAATCTGTCGCGTTTACCGCCCGCTGCCTCAGGTGTTGCACAGCCCCAGGATCTTCTCCTCGGCCGAGCAGGCTTTGGCGGGCCGCGCCGGCGCGTTCTTCGCCGCGAGGCAGCTGCGGATCTCGCGCGTGGTGGGCCCGTAGTAGGTCCAGCCGTCGTTCAGCGCGGGCAGCGACAGGTCCACGTCCTTCCACTTGGGATGGCCCTTCTCCTGCAGCGCCGGGAAGCTCTCGCACAGCGAGCGCGCGAAGCGCACCAGCGTCGACACGGTGGTCTCGAGGTTGTAGTCGTAGGTCACCAGGAACGCGCCCACCGATACGGTGGTGAAGTCTTCCTTCAGGATGTTCGGATAGCTCGAGGCGCGCACCGTGGCGGGCGAATAGATGCTCATCGGCCGCTTGCTCATCGGATGCGCCGGGTCGAACTTGAGCAGCTTCACGTACTTCTGCGCTTCGGGCTTCATGTTGGCGATGATCGGCGCCGGCTGCCCCGCCGCCACCACCGCGACGTCGATCGACTTGTCGGTGATCAGCTTGACCAGCGCTTCGGAGTTCTGGATGTAGCTCGCGTTCGACTCGGGCATCGCGCTGTTGAACATCATGCGGTAGAGCGTATGCGTGATGAACGCCGCGCCGCTGCCCACCAAGCCGCCGTTGATCTTCGCGTTCTTGAGGTCGTGCAGGTAGTTCAGCTCCGAGTCCGCGCGCACCACGTAGTGGATCTCGGTGTTGTACAGCGGCAGGATCACGCGCAGCGGGCGGATGATGCGCGCCGCCTCGCGGTTGTCGCCGGCGCGGTCGACGAACGCCTGGTACACGTCGGCCTGCACGATGGCGAACTTCACCCCCGGCTCGAAGCGCAGCAGCTTGATGTTCTCCGCCGAGCCCGAGGTGGGCTTCGCCTCGAGCTCGATGCCCGCCTGCGGCGCGACCAGCTTGGCGAGGTCGTTGCCGATGGCGTGGTAGGTGCCGCGCGTATCGGCCGTCACGATCTTGAACTGCGCGGCGGCTTGCACGGCGGCCGCAGAAGTCAGCAGTGCGGCCGCCACGGCGGCGGCCAAGGTTCCCTTGATCATTTTCACTCCCCTTCCCCTTTTGATTTGGACGTGCATAGGCCCAGCACGGCAACCGCTTCCGGGCAGCCGGACACAGCCGCCGGCGGCGCTGCCGCCGGCACTACAGCGGGTACTACAGCCGGCACTACGGGGGCAGCCGGCGCGAGCGCCGACGCCTTGGTATGGGTAACTCGCCCGCGCGTCATGGGTGCGGTCTTGTCTTCGAGCACCGGCGCCACGGGTACCACCGGCTGCTTGGTTTGAATGGCCGGCGGCTTCGGTTGCGCGACCTGCTGCTTGGTTTCTACGACGCGCTGTTTGGTTTCTACGACGCGCGGCTTGGCTTCCACGACCGGCGGCGCGGCTTGCACGGCCGGTTCGGCCAGGGACGGGATAACAGCGGCGGCCGCAGGTATCTGGGCGGGCGCTGCGATCACGCGAAGTAACCGCTCGCCGTAAAGCTGATGCGCCCAGACCGCGATCGCCGCGAGCGGCAGGACGACGAACAACGCGAGCTTGGCCGCGGGGCCGAGCCGGGAGGCGAGCGACGGGCGCGCATCGTAAATTTCCCAGCGTCGCGGCGGGTAAAAGGGCGACTCGGACGCCTCGGCCAACTCGACCGCGCTCGTCGCCACGGCTTGCGCCAGAAGGGGCTTGCCGCAGCTGTGGCAGCTCTCGGCGACGGGATTGTTGATGGCTTCGCACGCCGTGCACAGCCTGAGGTCAAGCGACGAGCCGCAGCCGGCGCAGAACCGGTCGCCGGCGCCGTTCACCTTGCTGCACGCGATGCACTTCACTTCGCCCACGCTTTACGCCCTTTCAAGAGCGGCTTTGCCTTCCGGGAGCGATTCTTGTGCGCGCGCCGAAGGCCAGCAATGGCTAATTGGAGCTAACGCCTCGCGGGATGCACCGCGGCCGGCGGCTATACTCGTTTCACAACGCAAAGGACTTCTCTTGATCCGCCGCTTCCTCCGACGCTTCGTGGCCCACGAAGCCCAGCATGTGATTGCCGCCCCTATCGAGGCGCCTTCGGGCAAAGAAGGCGCCGGGGGATTCGCGGTGGTCGAGTCCCTCCACGAGCTCGAGGCGCTGGCGCCCGAGTTTCCCGCCGGGCTGTCGCTCGACAAGCTGCGCCGCTGGCTGGAGCCGGGGCGCATCGCCATCCTGGCTCGCCGCCCTGTCGGAGAAACCGCTGCCCGCCAGGTGGTCGGCTACCGGGTGTGCGAACGCGGGGTCCTGAAGTCGTCGCTCGGACCGCACCAGCGCATTGCGCCCGCCTTTCTTTTCATCCACTACGCCGAGGTGCTGGCCGAGTACCGCGGGCAGCGCATCGCCGAGCTGCTGCGCGAATGCTCACACCGCTTCGCGGTGCGGCGCGGCATCACCTGGACCTGCGGCGTGGTCGGGCTGGGAAATGCCGCCTCCCTCGCCGCCCACCTGAGGCCGGGCACCGGGCAGCGGGTCGTCACGACGATCCACAAGCTCAGCTTCTTCGGCGGATGGATCGTGGTGCGCACGCGCGGGCGAAGCGTCGCCGCTGCGCTGAACCGGCTGCTTGCCGGTCAGAAAACGTTCGAGGGTCGCGATCTTTTTTTGGAAGATAAAAGCTTGTGAGACGCCTTGCGCGCCGCGGACGCAGCGCCGAGCATGGCAGCGTGGACAAACGGATCTACCAGCGTACCGAAGCCGGCGACCGGGCGGCGAAGCTCGTGGGCTCGGGCCTGCCGCAGGAGGTGCTGCGGCTGTTGCGCTTCGTCGACGGCGAGACACCCGTGGCCGCGGTCGCGGCCCTGCAAGACCTGGAAGCGATCGGGCTGGTGGAATCGGTGAGCGTGGATTGGCTCGACGAGCTGGTCGAGCTCGGAAACTACGCGTCCTGCGGCAGCGCCTGCTGCTGCTCCAGCCCAACCTGCACCTGCTCCGCGACCGTGTCGTAGAGCGGCCGCATGATGAAGTTCAGGCCGTCGATGATCTTCTTCACGTTGACTACCGAAGGGATGCGCAGGCCGCGGTGCTCGACCGGGTCGCCCACCTGGATGATGCTCACGCCGAGCTTCTGAAAATGGGCCGCCAGGCGCGGCTCGGTGAGCAGAAACATGGTGTGGATGCCGTGCAGCGCGGCCAGCTCGGTGACCGCAAGGTACAGGGCCACGGGAATGTAGGGAAAGCGCGGCATGATGTCGGTGCCGTAGCTCGACGCGCTGAGCGGCACGGCGCTGTGGCGCTCGCCCTTGCGGGTGCGGAACTTCGAGATCACGGCGAGGCGCGACACTTCCGCGATCCGGCTGCGCGAAAGCGCTTGCGGATCGATGATGGCGCGGTCGATGCTGTGGGCGCAGGTTTTCTCGAACGGCAGGGGGTAGGACGGATCGCCCGGCCGGCACAGGATGAGGCGCGTACAGCCGGCGAACTCCCCGGTCTTAACGCTGCGAATCAGGCAGTTGATGGAATGCGCGTCGTACTCGTCGATCTCGCGGCGGTCGGCGCGTTCCGGCTCGTACTTCAGGTCTTCGCAATACACCTCGTGGCGGATGCGATAGGCATGATCGCGCAGCTCATCGGTCAGCGCCGGAACCACCTCGAAGTACTTCTTGAAGCTGGCGCCTAGATTGGCGATGTCGAACGGAAACATGGCTCTCCCTGCCGCGGGTCTTTTTCTTCCGGCTTCCATGATAGGCCAGGGGACGACGGGAATAGGCTGCGGCGTGGCGTCGTGCGAGACTTTTCCCCTGCAGAACCGCAAAGGTGTAAAGATTCTCGACACACCGGAGCTCGAGGTAGTGATCGAAGTCCCGCGCGGCTCCTTCCTCAAGCGGGGATCGACCGGGCAGGTGGATTTCGTCTCCCCGCTGCCCTGCCCGTTCAACTACGGGGCCGTCCCCGCCTATCTGGGCATGGAAGGCGACCTCCTCGATGCGCTCGTGCTGGGTCCGCGCCTCGCCTACGGCAGCCGGCTGCGCATCCGGGCGTGGGGCGCGATCGTGCTCATGGACCGCGGCATGACCGACCACAAGCTCGTATGCAGCCATGCGCCGGTGGCGCCCGAGGAGCGGCACCGCGTGCTGCGGTTCTTTCGCCTCTATGCGCGCTGCAAGGGACTGCTCAACCGGGTGCGCCGGCGCCCGGGACGCAACGCGTGCGACGGATGGATAAGCGCCGAGCAGGCGCTGTCGTGCGCGCGTCCGCGCCACGCCGGCTGGACCGGCCCGCCCGTCCCCTACTGAGCGCCGGTTGCAAGACTTTGTTCACACTTGCCTGCGGAGCGGAAAACTCCCGCACCATAGCGGCACGGAACCAGCAAGGCGCGGGAACTGTCCTTGCTACTACAGAGAACAATGGAGCTCAGGCGCATGGCGGACAGGCCGGAATCGCGATTCGATGCCGCAAAGGTGCGGCGGCTCGCGGCCGTCAGCAAGTCCCGCCGGGTCGAGGTGGAGTTCTGCGACGCCAACGAAAAGCAGCACGTGGTCACCCTGCCCGTGGAAGCCGCCGTGGCGCTCGGCCGCCTGATCTGCGACCTCTCCGAAGCCACGCCGTTCTTGAGCTCCTCAAAATCCTCGCAAGAGGACGACCTGTCTTCCTAACCCGGGAAGGCGCGCAGGCGCCGCACGGCGTCCCCAAGCAGCTCGTAGAGCGCGTAGTAGCTGGATTGCAGGGCGCTCATCCCGGGCAGGAGCTCCACCGGGTGATCGAAAGTGAAGCTTTCGCTCACTGTCACCGTAGGCGCAGGCGTAGCGTCCAGGCCGGCGGCGGCGAACTCGGCCACCGCCCTGCGCATATCGAACCCGTGGCCCACCAGCAGCACCCGACGGATGCCCGCCGGCATAAGCAGCGCCGCAGTGTTGCGCGCGTTGCCTGCCGTGTCGCGCGACGAGGCTTCCGCCCAGGCGACCGGGACGCCGAGCTCCTGTTCCAGCGCCTGCTTCATGAGCACCGCTTCCGGCGTGCCGCCGTGCACGGCGCCGCCGGTCACCAGCACCGGCAGCCGGGTTTCGCGCGCGAGCCAGGCGCCGTAGCGCACCCGCTCCAGCGTCAGGCGCCCCAGCGTATCGCCGCCGTACTCCGGGGCAGCACGGCGCACACCGCCGCCCAGGATGACGATCGCTTGAGCGTCGCGCGAGTGCGCGGGGTCCAGGGCCGCACCGGCGCCGGCCCAGTTCAGCAACCCATGGGACACCACCGGCAGGGACAGCAGGGTCAGCGCCCCGACGCCGAGCCAGGCGAGCGCGCGGCCCATGCGCGGGCGGCGACTTAAAAGGAGCAGGCCCACAAGCGCGAGCAGCAGCGGGCCGGTGGGCGGCAGGACCAGCGCCGCGAGGATCTTCCTCGCGATGAAAAGATCCACTACCCCCGCTGCTCCACCAGCGCGGCAAGGTAGGCAAGACACGCCACCAGCACCGCCGCCATGCCGGCCTGCAGCAGCGTGCCGACCTGGAAGCCGCCGAGCGACCACGCGCCGCTCAACCGGGCGGCGGCGGCGAGCGCGATCGCGGCGACGCCGAGCAGGCCGCCGATGCGCGCCGCCCATACGAGCATTTGTCTCATCCTTTTCCCCCTGATTTTCCCTGTAGCGAAGCGATTAGCTCCAAAAGACTACGTTTGCTTCGGCGGTCCCGCGGACGATACAGTTTTTCCGGCCACTCAAAAAGCTAAGAAGCAGAGCAACTTTGTATCGGGGGGACGTTGAGCAGGACATCGCTGGGCGCTGAGGCGCTCGAAGCCGGAGAAGGCCTGCCGCAACGCGTGGTGTCCGTACGCCTGTTCAGCGGCAATTTCCACCGGCTCGGATTGCTCGCTCTTGCCGAAGCGGCGGTGGTGATTCTCGCCGTGCACGGCGCCATCTTCTTTCGCTTCAGCGGCTTTTCCTCCACGTTCGCGGCTTTCGAGTCCACCGTGGGCGCCATCTGGCCGCGCGCGCTGCTGGTCGCCGGCGTGTTCCTCGCCAGCCTGTTCGCTTTCGGTCTCTACCAGCTGCGCCAGCGCGCGAGCTTCACCGGCGTGCTGGTGCGCCTGCTGCTCGCCATCTCGCTCGCCGTGGCGGCGCTCGCCCTGGTCTTCTACCTTTTGCCCCCCATCTTCGTCGGCCGCGGCGTCACGCTGCTGATCGGCGGCTTCGCCTTCGCCGGGCTGGCGATCACGCGCTACCTGTTCCTGCGCCTGGTGGACGAAGAGATGTTCAAGCGCCGCGTGCTGGTGTGGGGCGGGGGCAGCCGCGCCTCGTTCATCGCCCGGCGGCTGCGCCGGCGGACCGACCAGCGCGGCTTTCGCATCGTGGGCTACGTGCGCGCCCCCGGCGACGCAGAAGGTGTCGTCGATGCGCAGGCCGCGGGCGGCGCGGGCGACCTGGTACGCCTCGCGCTGCGCCGGCGCGTGGAGGAAATCGTGGTCGCCATGGACGACCGCCGCGCCGGCTTTCCCACCGCCGAGCTGCTCGAGTGCCGGCTGCGCGGCATCCAGATCAGCGACATCGTGTCTTTCCTGGAGCGCGAAAGCGGCCGGGTGAGCATCGACCTCATGCATCCGAGCTGGCTCATTTTCTCGCACGGCTTCCGCTGCGACTTCTTCCGCCTGGTGAGCAAGCGCTGGTTCGATGTCGCGGTGAGCCTCGCCATGCTGATCGTCACGCTGCCCATCTCGCTGCTCACCGCGGCGCTCGTCTGGCTCGAGGACCGCGGGCCGGTGTTCTATGCCCAGAGCCGCACCGGCCAGAACGGCCGGCGCTTCACCATCCTCAAGTTCCGCAGCATGCGCGTGGACGCCGAGGCGAACGGCGAAGCCCGCTGGGCCGCGGCGAACGACCCGCGCGTGACGCGCATCGGCGCGCTGATCCGCCGGCTGCGCATCGACGAGCTGCCGCAGCTCATCAACGTGCTCATGGGGCACATGAGCTTCGTCGGCCCGCGGCCGGAGCGGCCGGAGTTCGTGGAGCAGCTCGCACAGGCGATCCCCTTCTATCCCGAGCGGCACTTCGTCAAGCCCGGCATCACCGGCTGGGCGCAGGTGCGCCACAGCTACGGCGCCTCGGCCGCCGACGCGCGCGACAAACTCGAGCTCGACCTGTACTACGTGAAGCACCACACCCTGGCGTTCGACCTGATGGTGCTGCTGCGCACCGTCGAGATCGTGCTCTTTCGCATCGGCTCGCGCTGATTTTCCCCGTGCTGGATTCTTTGTTCCCCGGGCCCGGCGCTGCAAGCTACGGCTTTGCCGCGCTCGCCTTCGGCGGGTTCGCGTTGCATCTGGCTTTCGGCTGGCGCGGCGGCGCGCGCGCGGCGCTGCTGCTCGCGGCGGTGGTCCTGAGCGCCGCGTGGGCCGGCCTCAGCCTCGCCTTCGCGCTCGCGGAATCGCCTTCCCTCTGGACGGCGCAGGCCCTGGCCGACGGCTTGCGCATGGGCGGCTGGCTGCTGTTCGCCACCCTGCTGCTCTCCGGCACGTCGAAGCTGCGCTGGGCCGCGGCCGCCGTGCTCGCCGCCGTGGCCGCCGCGTTCTTCCTCCCCGCCCTGTCGGTCGCCATCCGCCTGGGGCTCGCGATCGCCGGCCTGGTCCTGGCCGAGCAGCTTTTCCGGCGCGCCGGCGAGCACGCGCGCTGGGCCATCAAGCCGCTGTGCCTGGGCCTGGGCGGCAGCTTCGTGTTCGACCTGTACGTATTCGCTGACGCGCTGCTGTTCAAACGCCTGGACGCCGACCTGTGGGCGGCGCGCGGCCTCGCGCAGGCGCTGGTGATTCCGTTCATCGCCGTGGCCACGGCGCGCAACAAGGACTGGACCATCGACATCGCGCTGTCGCGCGGCGTGGTGTTCCATTCCACCGCCTTTCTCGCCTCGGGCATCTACCTCCTCGCGGTGGCGGGCGCCGGCTACTACGTGCGCTACTTCGGCGGCAGCTGGGGCAAGACCTTCCAGGTCGGGTTCATCTTTGCCGCGCTGCTGCTGCTGGGGTGGCTGTTCTCCTCGGGCGCGCTGCGCGCCCGCCTGCGCGTGTTCGTCAACAAGCATTTCTTTTCGTACCGCTACGACTACCGCCACGAGTGGCTGCGCTTCACCGCCCTCCTTTCCGGCGGCGATCCGGGCACGAGCAGCGCGCAGCGCTCCATCCAGGCGCTGGCGAATCTCGTGGAAAGCCCGGGCGGCGTACTGTGGATGCGCGACGCCGAAGGCAGCTTCGGCCAGGCGGCACGCTGGAACCTGCCGGAAGCCGGTGCGCAGGTGACCGGCGACCATGCCCTGCCGCAGTTCCTGCAGCGCACCGGGTGGGTGATCAACCTGCCCGAGTACCGCGACCAGCCGGGCCGCTACGCCGGCCTGGAGCTTCCCGCCTGGATGGCGAGCCTGCCTTCGGCGTGGCTCATCGTGCCGGTGGTGGCGCACGATGAGCTCATCGGCTTCGTAGTGCTCGCCTCGCCGCGCACCGCCATCGACGTGAACTGGGAGGTGCTCGACCTCCTGAAAACCGCGGCGCGCCAGGTCGGCAGCTTCCTCGCGCAGATCCGCGCCTCGGAGGCGCTGCTCGAAGCGCGCAAGTTCGAGGCCTTCAACAAGATGGCCGCCTTCGTGGTGCACGATCTCAAGAACCTGGTGGCGCAGCTTTCGCTGCTCCTGTCCAACGCCGAGCGCCACCGCCACAACCCGCGCTTCCAGGAAGACATGCTGGGCACGGTGCGCCACGTGGTGGAGCGCATGAACCGGCTCTTGCTGCAGCTTAGCGCCGGCAGCCGCGCCGAGGAGGCGCTGCGGCCGCTGAACGCCGCCTCGCTGGTCGAGCGCGTGGTGCAAAGCAAGCGCGACCAGCACGCCGACATCCGCGTGCAGTGCGGCGGCGAAGTGCTGATCCAGGGCCACGAGCAGCGCTGGGAGCGCGTCATCGGCCATCTGGTGCAGAACGCGATCGACGCCACGCGCGAGGCGGGCCACGTTTCGGTCGCGGTGGCCGCCGAAGCCGAGCGCGTGGTGATCGAAGTGGCGGACACCGGCTGCGGCATGAGCGAGGCGTTCCTGCGCGAGCGCCTGTTCCGGCCGTTCGAGACCACCAAGGTGGCGGGCATGGGCATCGGCGCCTTCGAGACCGCCCAGTACGTGAAAGAGATGGGCGGGCGCATCGAGGCCGACAGCCGCCCCGGCGCCGGCACCCGCATCAAAGTCATTCTCGGATGAGCGAAACGAGGCCCCCGTTGCTGATCGTCGAAGACGACACCGCCCTGCAGACCCAGATGACCTGGGCGTTCGATGCCTACCAGCCGGTGCTCGCCGACGACCGCGAGAGCGCGCTGGTGCAGCTTCGCCGCCACCGGCCGGCGGTGGTGACCATGGACCTCGGGCTGCCGCCGCGCCCGGACGAGCCCACCGAGGGCCTGCAGCTCCTGCAGGACATCCTTTCGGCCGCGCCCGACACCAAGGTGATCGTGCTGACCGGGCAGAACGACCACGCCAACGCGCTCAAGGCCATCGCGCTGGGCGCCTACGATTTCTATTCCAAGCCGTTCAAGCCGGAGCTGCTCACGCTCATGATCGAGCGCGCCTACCGGCTGCACGAGCTG
Organism: uncultured bacterium; assembly: GCA_965233185.1. Taxonomy (GTDB): domain Bacteria; phylum Pseudomonadota; class Gammaproteobacteria; order Burkholderiales; family SG8-39; genus SCGC-AG-212-J23. Next base: position 840 of record CBDDSA010000086.1, on the reverse strand, counting down.
CAGGCCGAGAACCGGCGGCTGCAGGGAGCGCGCCGCGCCGGCCCGCTCGGCGACATCCTGACGCGCGACCCGGGCATGCTCAAAGTGTGCGCGACGGTGGAGAAGGTCGCCGGCACCAGCGCCACGGTGATGCTGCTCGGCGAATCGGGCACCGGCAAGGAGCTGCTCGCGCGCGGCGTGCACGCCCTCTCGCCGCGCAAGGACGGCCGCTTCGTCGCCATCAACTGCGCCGCGATCCCGGAGAACCTGCTGGAAAGCGAGCTCTTCGGCTACGAGAAGGGCGCGTTCACCGGCGCGGCCAAGCAGACGCCCGGCAAGATCGAGCTCGCCCACAAGGGCACGCTGTTTCTGGACGAGATCGGCGACCTGCCGGGGGCGCTGCAGGCGAAGATCCTGCGCTTTTTGCAGGACCGCATCATCGAGCGCGTCGGCGGCCGCCAGGAGATCGCGGTGGACGTGCGCGTGGTGTGCGCCACGCACCAGGATCTCGCCGGCATGATCCGCGCCGGGCGCTTTCGCGAAGACCTGTACTATCGGCTTGCCGAGATCGTGGTCGAGATCCCGCCGCTGCGCGAGCGCAAGGGCGACGCGGTGCTGCTCGCGCACGCGTTCGTGCGCCAGTACGCCGAGGAGCACCGGCGAGCGAGCCTCACGCTGCTGCCCGAGGCGGTCGCCGCGATCGAGGCCAATCACTGGACCGGCAACGTGCGCGAGCTGCAGAACTGCACCAAGCGCGCGGTGATCATGGCCGAAGGCGCGGTGCTCGGCGCGGCGGACTTCGGCCTCGCGCCCGGCGGCGCCGACGAGCGCCTGCGCACGCTGCGCGAAGTGCGCGACGAC